>NZ_JBHSLC010000006.1:0-106559 GCF_042657465.1 Azospirillum himalayense
GATGACGCTCTGCTTGGCGGCGTTGTCCTCGCGGACCAGACCCAGCTCCTGGCCCAGCCGGTCGATGACGCCCTGCTTGGCGGCGTTGTCCTCGCGGACCGCCTCCAATTCCCCTTCCAGCCGGCCGACCACCTCTTCCTTGGCGGCACGGTCGCCGCGGACCCCCTCCAATTCCCCTTCCAGCCGGCCGATCACCTCCTCCTTGGCCGCGCGGTCATCCGTCAGGGCCTTGATCTGCTCGACAGTGGGCGCGTGCTCGATCTCGTCGAAGATGCACGGCGGCAATGCAAGGCGGCGGGCAAGGCCGACGTCCTCGCTGCGCAGGTAGAAGCGGTTCAGACCATCGAAATGGACAAGCTGGTAGCCTTGGGCGAGGACGTCCGGTTCCCACCCCTGCCATGTACCGATCTCGTCCAGGTGATCGAAGCCGGACGGCGCGGTGGAAGGAATGGTCGCCTCGACCACCAAGGCCCGCGGGCGATAGCGGGTCAGGTCGAAGCTCTTCAGCAGTTCCCCTTCGAAACCCTCCACGTCGATCTTCAGGAAGTCGACGGTTTCCGGGCAATGGACTTCGAAGATGTCGGCAAGAGTCACGACCTCGACGGTGTGTTCCTGGACCGTCAAGCCGCGCTCCCGCATGGCGGTGGCAACCTCCGGATTCAGGGTCGACAGGTAGCTCTCTTCCAGGCACTCGAAAAAGACCATTGAGCCTGGCTGCGGGCCGATCGCCTTGTTCAGGTTGATGTCCCGCGAACGTTCCGCATCGAACAGCCGGCAACGCTGGGAAATCGGCTCGACATTCACCCCTCGCCAGCCGCGGTCGTAGAAATGCCGGGTCACCGAGTGCGCTGTGGGGTCCCAGGCACCGATGTCGACGTAGAAGCCGCTCTGCACCTCCTTGAAGAGGCGCTCAAGCATGACGTCTTCAAAATTCTGCGCGTAGGTCAGCACGAAGGAGCTCCGACCGTCTGTTGCTTGGCCGCGGTGAAGGCGTGGGCAGTCATGTGGTTGGGAAGATCGGCGAGGCCGTAATGCGAGAAGGTTGCGCCGTTCCCACGGCGCTGGGTGATCACGGAGATCGCCCCGGTGCCGTTGATGACCCTGAGCATGATGACGTGGGGAGCCAGATCCTCCGGCGGCAGTTCGCCACGCCGCGCGAACACCAGGTCATCGATTTCGGCTAGGGCGAGATCCAGGGTGTATTCGCCCATGCCGACGTCCAGCTTGACGTCGTAGACCAGCTCCAGCCGGGTGCCCGGCTGAACGTCGGTCGGGCTGTCCTCCCGCACGTTCAAGCCATTCTTCCCGTGGACGAGGATGTTCTTCTCGTTGCGGATGGCTATTCCCAGGATGGCGCGCTTGACCGGGGCATGGACGAGGAAGGACGCGTGGATGCGGACCCAGTCCCCCTGGTGAAAGACGCGGGTCGGATGGCCCTCCAGATCGGTGATGAACAGCCGCTCGACCGTGGCGCTGTCCGGGTCACCGATCTGGGCCATGGACGACAGATCGATGCTCATGGGGTCATCGAGCCAATGCGGCCGCCCGTCCTCCCCGGTCTCGCCCTGGGCGGCATCCCCGTCCGTCCGCGCCAATTCCTTGCGGGGCGCCCGCGTACCGGTCCGCGCCTCACGCTCGTGATGCATGTAGTATTCAACCGCTTCGACAGCGTCACCGTAGAAGGCCATGCGTCCTTCGGACAGGACGAGGCCGCGGTCGCAGAACTCCGCCGCATCGGTCAGCGAATGGGTGACCAGCACGATCGCCGTGCCGCCTTCACGCATCACGCGCAGGCGGTCGTAGCACTTCTGACGGAAGAAGATGTCGCCGACGGCCAGCACCTCGTCGACGAGCAGGAGATCCGGCGAAGCCGCGGTGGCCACCCCGAAGGCGAGGCGCAGGAACATGCCGCTGGAATAGGTGCGGACCGGCTGGTCGATGTAGTCGCCGATTTCGGCGAAGGCGATGATCTCGTCCAGCTTGGCCTTGATCTCCTCGCGACGGAGGCCAAGGATCGCCGCGTTGATCCAGATGTTCTCACGCCCGGTGAAGTCGGGGTTGAAACCGCTGCCGAGCTCAAGCAGACCGATCACGCGGGGCGGCAGCGCAATGCGGCCGGTCGACGGCTTCAGAAGGCCGGTGATCAGCTGCAAAAGCGTGCTCTTGCCCGCGCCGTTGCGCCCCAGCACGGCGATGGCCTCGCCTGGAAACAGCTCGAACGAGACGTCGCGCACGGCCGGAAACAAGCGCGGATTCACCGGGGACAGCGGACCGAGCAGCTGGCGCAGAAAGCGCGCACCGGGCGAACGATGCAGCTCATAGTTCTTGGAAACGTCGCTCACCGTCAGGAGCGGAGCGGTCGCGGGGTCGGAGCGCGCGGTCATCAGTGGGTATCCTCAGCGAGCACGGCCACTCGATACGCTACGGCAAAATCGCTTCCGGTCCGGGCGTCGACGCGGGTCAGACAGGCATGAGCCAGATCCTGAGCGGCATAGCAATCATGGGCGATGACGGCAAGCTTCAAAAGCGCACCGGAATCCAGCGCGTCAAGGCGCGTGAAAGACGGCACGAACACCGCATCGGCCCACAGTTGGCGGGTCGCCGCCTGACCGAAGGCGTGGCTGCCCGATAGAACCCGGCGCGTTCCGAAATCGAGGAAATGGTGGAACTCGAAGCCGCGGGCCGACAGGAAGCGGTCGACGTCGCCAAACTTCGGCGCGTCTTGGTAAATGGGGCCGAACTCAACTTCGGTGTGCACCAGAAGCGCGCGGGACAGCACGCGCTCGGCCCCGCCAAGGACGAGCAGCGTTGCGCTCTGCACATCGATCTTGAGGAAGTCGGCCTCAGCCGCCTCCACCACATCGTCGAGGCGGACCGTGTCCACCGCTTCGGTCCCAACGACCCGGCACAGATCGGCAAGGCCTTCGAAGCGCTCCAGCCAGCCCGTGTTGGGCTCCAACAGGGAGGAGGTCATCGGAGCCGCGCACAGGTGGAACCGGTGCCGCTCCCCATCGGCAACGGCGTGCGGCAGTATGATCCGCTGCGCGTCCACTTCCGTCGCCGCTCGCGCCTCGTCATGGGGTTCGAAGCCAAGGACGGTCGTCCGGGGGGCAGCCAACAGCGGAGCGTAGGGCGGCCGCTGGCCACCGGAATATTCGGCGGCCCCGATATCGACAATCAGCAGGCGTTCGAGCCGGTCGCCCAGCGCCGCCGTCAGCGTTCCGCCGCGAGCGAACAGGGGAGCCGAGGTCACAGCAGATCTCCGAAGGCCGGACGGAGACGATGGAAAACGAGCCAGCCCAAGGCCGCAATGCCGCCATGCAGCGCGACCATCTGCAGCCAGAGCGCCACGTCGAACTGCCCGCCGAGAGCGCTGCGGAAGGCCTCGACAAAGTAGGTCAGCGGGTTGACCGCGAAATACGGCAAAAAGTCCGCCGGGATGATGCTGGCCGGGTAGAAGACCGGGGCCATGAACATCATCACTTGGACCAGCACCGGAGCGATCTGCCCGAGGTCGCGGAAGAAGACCGCCACCGACGAGAAGAGCCAGCCGATCCCGAGTGCGAAAAGATAGAGCGGCACCAGGATGAGCGGCAGGAACAGCACGGCGAACGCATCGGCCTCACCGACAGCGAAGGCGAAAGCCAGCAGCAGGGCCAGATTGATCGCAGCGATGATGAGGGCGGCGTTGATGGAGACCACCGGGATCAGGTGGACGGGAAACCGCACGCGCTTCACCAAGTTCGCCGACGCGAGCATGATGCCGGGGCTGCGCCCCATGACCTCGGCGACGAACAGGTACGGCACCATCCCGCAGAATATCATCAAAGATCCCGTTGCCATGTTCTCCCCGCTCTGCCCCCAGCGGACGCGCAGCACCACGGTGAAGACGAACGAGAAGATGGCAAGGAAGAGGCCGGCGTAGAGCATGGGCCACAGGATGCCCAGAAAGGTTCCGCGGTACCGTTGGGCAATCTCGCGCTTCGTCAGCTCCCACGTGAGCCAAAGATCTTGCTGCATGCTGTGCAGCTCCTCAAAAATGGATGCAGGCTGCTCAGCCGCCACGAGACTGCCGGTCGGGCAGCGTCGAGGAAAGTAAGGGATTGTCGATGGGCCGGCGGGACGCGACGAAGATGGCCCGGATCAACCCGGACCCGCCCACGTCCGGCGCCGTCCAATCCACGGGGAACTGCTCGTGCCAGGGCTGGGTCACGGTCGCGTAGACATGGGGAAACAGCTCGTTCAGACGGTCCCACACCCAGCGCCGGGTCGGCCGGCACCCTAGACCGTCAAGCGCCTGAGTCGGATCGCCCATGACCTCGTCAGCCATGACGAGCCGGGACTCCGTCCCACCCGAAACGCAGGTCTCCAGAAGGAGCATGTCCGTGCACAACCGCCCCATCACGGCAAGCGCCGTTTCCGGCGAGCGCAGATGATAGAGCAAGCCGTAGGCGTACACGATCTCGTGCGGCTCCAGGCCGGGCGGCTGTTCGCCGTTGGCGTCGAACAGCACGGTGCGCACGCCGGGAAAGCGGCTTGCCAGCATGTCGAGGCAATCCTGCCGTCCGTCCGTCGAGGTGACTCGGCAACCCCGGTCAACGAAGAAGCCCGTATGGTCGCCGATGCCCGCGCCAATTTCCAGGACCCGGCGACCGGCGATGTCAAGGCCGAGCGAGGCCAAATGCTCCTGCCGCCGCCTGTTGTGGCGCTGGTAGGGTTCGCTCGTGAAGCTGTCGAGAGCCATGGTACGTTGTCTCAGCCGGCGGAACAGACAAACAGATGAGCGCAGAGATCCACAGACCGGCTTTTGCCTTGATCATGGATCAGACGCTGCATTCCCTCGGTGCCCGAGCCGATCATCGACCGATCGTTCTGGCTGTTTCTCATATGGCCCATGCGGTCTCGCCCAGTTCCTTCAAAAGTCTCATCGACCGGATCATGCGCGTGGCTTGAGACAGTGCGGCATGTCCGCGGATCAGTACAGGGATCCGATGAGGCGGCGCATTATTTTCGCTGGGGTGTGGCACGTCAACGTGAATCGCCTGATTTCAAAAAGGTCCCGGCCATGCGAGGCGGGTGGGCGGACCAGTTCTCTGCCAGGACCCCAGCCCCTCCCTTGCCATGCCCCACCCGGCCGCCCGCTTGGCCCGCATGCCACGCCCAAGCTTGGAGTCTTGTCGCGCCCCCCACTCCGCCGCCGCCGCCCACGACCGTTGCGACTCCAGACACCGCAACGGGTTCATCGATTCGGACACGACTCGGAAATGGAAGTTTGGAGTCTTGTCGCATCGGAACTGCATTCCACAGAAGCAACCGGTTGCCCCCTGGAGTGTTGTCGCGCAAATTCTGGAGTCTTGTCGCGCGAATCGCGATTCGCTATTGGAATCTTGTCGCTCAAACAATTAGGTAGATCAAATAGGTTTACAAATAGTCTGTGCGACAAGACTCCAAATTGCGGCTGTGGACCGGACGTGATATACGAAACCCATTCAAGCAATCCGAAACGATCCGCGAGCCAAGCGAGCGATGGGCCAGCTGCATCGCCTGATCACCCAAGTGGGACGTGAACAGGCCAAAGCACTCCAAACCGATCCCAACCAGCTTCCGCTGATCGATATAGCTACAGCGGTTCTGGAGGAGGAGCGGCAGGAACTCGGAATCACCTATTCCGGCTTCGCTTTGACGGCTCTTCCTCACCGTCGTCTTCCAGATGAACAGCCGTGGGAACGGCGTGGCCACAGAATACGTCTGTTGATCGAGCCCGGTCGACTGCCCGTCCGCGGCGGTGGATTCAAACTTTATGGTGTCCCGTACGGCAGTCGCGCACGGATGATCCTGCTGTATTTGCAAACCCGCGCGCTGCAGACCGACAGCCGGGAGGTCGAACTCGGCCGCAGCATGCACGAATGGCTGGACCGCATGGGCTTGTCGGTGGGCGGCCAGACCTACCGCGATATCCGGGAACAGGCGTCGCGCATCGCCGCCTGCAACCTGACCTTCGCCTGGGAAGACGCGAACAGCCTGGGCTTCGAAAAGGATTCCATCGTCAAGGGCGGCATCCATTTCTCCGCCTCGCCAGACTCCCAACAGGGCATGCTGTGGGAAGACCGGGTGATGCTGTCCGAAGCCTTCTTTCGCGAGCTGAAAGCTCACCCTGTGCCGATCTGGGAGCCCGCGCTGCGGCACATCCAAAACAACAGCACCAGCATCGACATCTACATCTGGCTGGCCTACCGCCTGCACATCCTCAGCCGGCCGACTCCCATCACCTGGCCCGCGGTCTTCGAGCAGTTCGGTGCCGGTTACAGCCGCCTGCGGGATTTCCGCAAGCGCTTCATCGAGGCGTTGCAACTGGCCCTCGCCGTTTATCCGGACGCGCGGGTCGAAGTGGAAGAGCATGGGCTGCTCCTCCACCCCTCGCCGCCACCGATCCCCGAGCGGAAATTCCAGCAGATTACCCGCTGAGACCCGGTCATCCCGGCCTTAAAGCGGGTCGCCGTGGCGGCCTGGCCGCGCGTGCGGCCGAAGCCCGTTTATCACAGGACCATAGCCCGCGCCGGAAACCGGTGGATGAGGTGGTATGATACGGACGGCGCTTGCAGCGCTTCGTCCGTATCACCCTTTCAATCAATGTGATCTCATTGATCGGTCAGAGCCCGAAGCGAACGGGAATTCGCTTCGGGGCCGGGCGTTGCCCCGGAAACCGAGCGGCATTCGAAGGGGCGCCGGGGGCTGCGACAAGACTCCAAACGACGCGGCCCTTCTTCCCTCCCCTCGCGACAACATTCCAGGCGGCGCGACCACGGACCAACGCCGTCCTGGAGGACCCCAAACGCGCCCCGCTCAGCCGGTGGCTGCGGCCAAGCGGCGTTCCCAGGCAAGCGCCGTGCGGACAATGGTGTCCAGGTCGTCATGGCGCGGCTGCCAGCCCAGGGCGGCAACGATGCGGTCCTTGGCGGCGACCAGTTCCGGCGGATCGCCCGCGCGCCGCCCCACGACGCGGACCGACAGGGGCTTGCCAGCCGCCCGCTCGACCGCATCCAGCACCTCGCGCACGGTGTAGCCGTGCCCGTAGCCGCAATTGAACACGCCGTTTTCCCCACCCGCCTCCAGATGGCGGACCGCCGCGACGTGAGCGTCGGCAAGGTCTGAGACATGCACATAGTCGCGAACGCAGGTGCCGTCACGGGTCGGGTAGTCGTCGCCGAACAGCATCACTTCGCCACGCCGTCCGACCGCGGCTTCACAGGCGATCTTGATGAGATGCGTGGCAACCTTCGACCGCTGGCCGGCACGGCCCTTCGGATCGGCTCCCGCCACATTGAAATAGCGCAGCGCCGCGAAGCGCAGGCCATGGGCCGCGGCCGCGTCGCGCAGCATCCATTCGGTCATCAGCTTGGAGCGGCCGTAGGGATTGATGGGCTCCGTCGGCGAGTCCTCGCGCACCGGCATGCGGTCAGGAACACCGTAGACGGCGGCTGTGGAGGAGAAGATGAAGCGCTCCACCCCGGCCCGCACGCAGGCCTCGATCAGGGCGTGGCTGTTCAAGGTGTTGTTCCGGTAGTAGGCGAGTGGCTGCTCCACCGACTCCGGCACGACGATGGAACCGGCGAAATGCATCACGGTCCCCACCCCGTGGCGTTCCAGCGTGTCGGCCAGCAGATCCGGGTCGCCGACGCTGCCGTGCACAAAGGGCACATCGTCCGGGACCGCCGCGCGCTCCCCGGTCGACAGATCGTCGAGCACGACCGCCCGATAGCCGGCCTCCGTGAGCGCCAGCACCGCGTGCGCACCGATGTAGCCGGCTCCACCCGTCACCAGAACCGTTGCGTGTCCACTCATGCGCCTTTGCCTCTCGTTCATCGGATCCGCGACATCCCGCGCGACTTTACAACGGGCCGGGGGGGCCATTTACCCCCTCTTTCGGGGAGGGCGCGGGGCATCGGGCGACCACTCCCGGTGGTTCCGGCAGACCGGCGGGCCTGGGCGATACGCCGCGTTTGTTGCGGGCGCTAGGGCCTGTTGATACAACGGCGCGTGTTCGACGGAGGCCGAGGACCAGTATGGAAAAGTTCGACTTGGGTGGCACCGACATCATCAACTGGACCCAGACGATCGTTTGGGAACAGGGGACGCGCCACCTGGACGCCACTTGCCCGGCCTGCGGAACCAGCGCGGCCATGCCGGTTCGCCTGCACGTCCGATCGCCGTGGCCGCCGCATCCCGAGCAACCGCTGGTCACATGCCCGGGCTGCGACACGGCCTTTCACCCGACCATGACCCAGCCGCCCTATGAGGCGGTGCTTGATCCGCTGGTGGACGTCTATCTGGAGCAGAACGCCGGCATCGACGTGATGGCCGAACTGCTGGCCGCGGTCGATCCCACGCGGGCGCGCCGCTACATCGAGATCGGCTGCGGCTTCGGCTTTCTGCTCGACTACGCCCGCGTGGCCTTCGGCTGGGAGGCGCGTGGTTTCGACCCCGGCTACAGCGCCCGCGCCGGCCGCACCGTGCTGGGTGTCGACATCGAACACATCTATTTGAACACGGCGGCGGATGCCGGGGCGGAGTCCTACGACGTCGCCCTGTGCGCCGAGGTGATCGAGCATGTGTTCCAGCCGGAAAGCCTGCTGCTCATCCTGCGCGACGTGCTGACCGCGGACGGAACGCTGCTGCTGACCACCCCAAGCGCCAGCGGCATCCGGCCGGAGACGCAGCCGGGTACCCTGCTCTCGCTGCTCTGCCCAGGCTATCACTACGCACTCTACAGCCCGAAGGGCATGGAAGCGCTGCTGCGACGCGTCGGCTTCACCCAGGTGTCGGTGCAGGACCGCGGCCACACGCTGCGCGTGGCGGCGTCCAAGGGGCCGCTGCAGGCCGATCTTGCCCGCCCCTTCGACCGGCGCTCGTACCATGACTACCTGCGCACGCGGATCGGCACGACCGACCCCACCACCCCGCTGGGCATCGGGTACCGCTACCGGCTGCTGAAGGAGTTGACCAACGCCGGCGACTATGCCGGGGCGCAGGCGGCGCTGACCGGTGTGGCGGAGGCCTGCCGGCTCCGCTGGGGCATCGATCTGTCCGACCCGGCCGGCCTGCTCGCCGCGCTGTCGACCGCACCCATGCCGGCCAGCATCGACGCGTATCACGACTCCCACCCGTTCTGCCTGGGCAGCATCCTGTATTTCCAGGGCATTCTGACCTGGCAGGCTGACGCCCGCCTCGACTTGGCACGGGTTTGCTTCCAGGCGGCCACGCTGGCCAGCGAACGGATGCGCGCGACCCTGCGCATCATCGGGGCCGACGACGAGGAAAGCGAGGAGCTGATGTGGCGTTCGCGGACCTACGTCAGCCACCTGCTGATCTGGAGCGAGCCGGGACAAGCGGCGGAGGACATCCGGACGCTCGGCCAGACACCGAGCGCGCTGCTTGGCGAGCGCATTCCCACCCGGTTCCTCGACGGGGCGCAGCGCCAGATCTTCATCGATCTGGTGAATCTCGGCCAGTACGCGGCGGCCGACCGCCTGGCCAGCCCGGTGGAGGCCGCCTTGCCGTCGGACGGCGCGGTGCTGGCCTCCGCGGCCTTTGCCTTCGGCATCCTCTCGATGAACCACCGCAAGGCGCCGCGCGCAGCGGCTTCCTGGTTCGAGAAGGCCTATGCCGCCTGCCGGCGTATTGCCGAAGCCGCCCCGGCCGCAGCGCCCGGCCTGATGTGGTCCGCCCTGTACCACCAAGCCCACGCTCTTGCCGACGCTGGCCGCAAGGACGAGGCGGCGGAGGCCCTGCGGCCCCTTCTTGCGGAATCCGGGGATGCCCGTCTGCCTGCGGTGGACACCGAGTTGAAGCAGCGTGCCCGCCAACTCGCGGGGGCGCGGCGCTTGCCCCTCTGACCGTTCGGGGCTGTGCCTGTCGGAAACGTGTGTGGCTGCCTGACCCGTGGTGCGTCATCCCTGCGCTTGATGCACCGCACCGTTTCTGCTCAAAAGCAATAGCCGCCGTTTTCTGCCGCCGTTCTCTGCCGAGGATACCGCGATGCTGGCTGCAAAGGCCGTTCTGACAAAGCATATCCCCGCAGGAATGCTCCATTTTCTGGTTGGTACGCTGGCGCGCCTTCCACTCAGGACCGCTTGGACCATCATGGCCCGCGGGTCTTGGGCCGACCGGCTTCTGGACCGGGTCACGCCGCAGGCGATCTTCGCGGTGATCGCCCTGGCAGCCGGACTGGTCTTGTGCTTCCTGACGCCGCCCTACCAGACGGCGGATGAAAACGCCCATTTCTACCGGTCCTATCAGGTTTCCGAAGGCGGCTGGAAAGGCGAGGTGGTGTCGGTGTGGACCGGCGGCCGGCTCCCGGCCGGCGTGACCCGGCTGCTCGACCGTGAGGAGGCGTCCCGGCTCATCGGCAAATCCCAGGAGAAGACCTCGCGCGAACTCATCCTGCGCGGTCTCGATGAGCCCTGGGGCGAACGGATCGACGTCACGTTTCCCAACTCGGCCATCTATCCGCCGACCAACTACTTTCCGCAGGCGGCCGGCATCGCCGCGGCCCGTGCGCTCGGCGGCGGGCCGCTGGTGTCCATGTATGCTGGCCGCGTGACCAATCTTCTGGCCTACGTCGCCGTGACCTGGGCGGCGATCCGCCTGATGCCGTTCGCACCCATGCTTCTGGCCGCCGTTGCCCTGCTGCCGATCAGCCTGTTCCAGGCGGCGACCCTGACCGCCGACACGCCGCTGAACGCGCTGTCCTTCCTGTTCCTGGCCCTGTCGTTGCGGGCGGCGGCGGGGCAGGACGGCCGCATCGATCGCAAGCCCCTGGCGGCCCGAATCGTCATCGGGGCGATGCTTGCCGCGGGCAAGTCGGTCTACGCCCCTCTGCTGGCCATCGGGCTGGTCCGCGCGCTCGCCAACCGGAGCGAACGCACCCGCGCCGTGCTGCTGGCCGAGGCTGCGGTCATCCTGGTCGGGCTGGCCGCCACGGTCGCGTGGTACGCCACCAACACGGAGCACATGATCTCCGTGCGCAGCAGCATCGACGAGATCGACAGCAAGGCGCAGCTCGCCTTTGTCCTCGGTGCGCCGCTGACCTACCTGACGATCTTCTTCGACACCATCGCCCAGCAGACCCACATCTACTTTCTGACGACCGTTGGGGTCCTGGGATGGCTCGACACGCTGCTGCCGCCGTGGGTTTATGACAGCGCGCCCTGGATACTCGCCTTGGCTCTGGTGACACGCGGACGGTCCGACGGCGCACCGCCCTGGATACTGCGTTTCGGTCTGCCCGTGCTGGCCTTCGGCGTGGTCTTTGCGATCTTCCTGTCGCTGTACCTGTCCTGGACGCCACCGTACCGGACGGTCGTCGAAGGGGTCTCGGGGCGCTATTTCATCCCGCTGCTCACCCCGGTCCTGCTCGCCGCCGTTCTGCCGGCCATCCCCGGCCGGCCGCTGAACGCCCTGCTCCGCCTCGCCTGCGCGGCCGGGTTCACCGCGATGGCCTACGGCACCGTGGTCGCCGTCATCGGGCGCTATTACGGCGCCTGACGATGGCGCGTGGGCCGTTCCACCGGTTCCGGCCTGCCGGAACCGGCTTCAGGCGTCGTGGCGCGGGTAAGCCTGGCTGCGTTCGCTGAGGTCCCCGACGGCGGCCGGCCAGACGACGGCCGCGTCGCCGATCTCGGCAACCTTCCGCGCCAGGATGAAGGCCGTTCCGAAGCCCGGGCTCAGCGGCATCGTCGTCCAGGAGCCGATCCGGCGATCCGGGCCGGGAACGATCGTGAAGGGGTCGGCGAGGCCACAGGCCAGGATCTCGAACCCGAGCGCCGGACCGAACAGCACCTTCAGCCCTTCGTCCGACATCCGCCAGAAATCGTTCGGCAACTCGTGCATGGGCCAGGTCTGCGGGACCACCTGGAAGGTCAGCCCGCCCGGGCGCAGGGTGCGGTTGATCTCAGCCGCGACCACCCAGGGCGCCTGGAGATGCTCCAGGACGGCGATGGACATGATGCCGTCCACACTGCCGCGACCGGCCAGACGGCTGAGGGCGTGGGCGTCGCCGACCAAATCGACGCCGGGTGCCGGGTGGATGTCGAAGCCGATGAACCGGCAATCGGGACCAAGGCGGGCGGCTGTGCTTTGGGTCATGTCGCCCACCTTGCGCGCGCCGATCTCCAGCACCGTGCCGCGGCGTTCGCGCATGGTGGTGAGGAACCGCTCGAACGGCTCCTGCTCCGGCCCGGCGGCCTCCGCGGGCGGCGCTTTGAGGTGACCGGGCACGGCCAGTTCCTCGCTGACCAAGCCGGCGTCGGTCACCAGTTCCAAGCGGATCGGCTGGAACGGCGGGAACGGCAGGTAGGCCGAGAAGCCGGTGTCCGCCACATGGGTGTGTTCGGGGTAATGGTTGAGCAGGTCCGGACGGCTGAGGAAACGGTCGGTCTCGACGCGTTGGCCGTTGCAGTGGAAGACGATCCGGCGGACGGGATGCTCGAAGGCGTGCGCCCACCCCTGGACGTGGACGCCGTGGATGTCGCACCAGAGCGCGTCGATCCAGGAGGCCATGCGCAGCGCCGCCGGGCCGCCGGGGGCTGGATCGCCCAGGCCTGTCCCCTCCCCCGCGGTGCCGGAGAGAAGGTGGCGCAGCCGGGCGGTCGCGGTCGGCCAGCGGTCGGCCAGCGGTCGGTAGAAGGGGCGCAGGACGGCTTTGACCATGGGCATCACGATGGACGAACACTCCCCGAAGACAGGATGCCGCGATGGCGGCCGATTGTGGAGCGGGTTCCGGAAATCGCCGCACCTTAGAGCCAATGCCGGTCCGGTGTGAACCGGATTTGGCTCCGGGACCCTGTCCGCGGCGGGGTTGCGGCCTTATCGCCGCCCGATGACCGGGCGCGGCTCCCGCATCTCCCGTCCGCTGGCCTCCGTGTTTTCCGGGCAGGGCCCGTCTCCCTGGTTGGCCGCGATCCGCAGGGCATGGATCAGGCGCGGCACCACATGGTCGAGTGCGTACAGGCGCTCCACCTTGGCCCGGCCAGCCGCCCCCAGGCGGCGGCGCAGCCCGGCGTCAAGCGCCAGCCGACGCAGGGCGACCATCCACTCCTCCGGCGTGCTCGCCAGGAAGCCGTTGATGCCGTTTTCGACGATGTCGCGGTTCATGCCGACCGGCGAGGCGACCACCGGCTTGCCGCAGGCCATGTACTGGATCAGCTTGTAGCCGCACTTGCCCCACTCCCATGGAGTGTCCTTCAGCGGCATGATTCCGATGTCGAATTCGGTAATCCGGTGGCTTTCGGTGTCCTCCCGCCAAGCGTGGCGGCTGGGCTGGAGATCCTCCAGGGCCGTTGGCGACGCTCCCACCAGCATGACCCGCGCTCCGGTCTCGTCGCGCAGCCGGCCGAGGGACCCGGCGACGAGGTCGAGGTAGCTGTCGGTTATGGGGGAGCCGATCCATCCAACCGTCACCGACCCGTCCTCGCCGGGCGGGGACGCCTTCGGGTAGCGGGCGAGATCCACCACCGTGGGCAGGATCTCGACTTGGCGCGCGCCGGCTTTCTCCGCCCGTTCGGCCAGATAGGCGTTTCCGACCGTCACCATCGCCGCCCCCTGCATGATCCGGTCGAGCTTGCGCCCGAGAAGGGCGCGCACCAGACCCCAGCGGCTGCGGTCATAGATGTGGAACCAGGCGTCGTCGTAATCGACCACGTAGGGGATCCGGCTGCCCAGAAGCAGGCGCTCCAATCCGTAAGGCAGCCACGGCAGGGCTTCCTTCTCGATCCACAAAAGGTCGTACGTCCTTGCCCTCCACAGCCGGTACAGGCGGTCGGCGTAGCGCGCGGCAATCAGGGGAAGGCGCCGCGATTCACGGCTGTAGAGAGCCGATACGTAGGAGTCGGGCAGGAGTGGGGCCACGTCCACCGCCATGCCGGCGGCCCGCAGCGCCGGTAGGAACTGGTAATGCCGAAGGCGGCTGCTCGGACCCATTTGACCGTAGCGCGACAGCAGCAGGATGCGCATGGCGGCGAGCAGTGCTTTCTCAGTTGACGGGCCGTGGTCGCGGGGACCAGCCACAGGAATGTCTGCATCCCCCTTGGGCGATGCCGCGTCGCCACGGCGAAGCCGGATTGGGGAGGCTTGGCGTTCCGCGACCGGACCGGCGCGTTTTCCGTCCGGTCAAGGACCGTGTCCCGCCAGGGCGGGCATACGCCTCATGGATGATGCCCGAGACTCCTACCAAATGTTCCGCCCGCCTCCAAGGACCCTGGACATCGGGCATGCCCCGCCGTCCGCTGCATCTCTGTGACGATCTGTAAATGTGAATTGCTTATTAAGATAACATTTTGCGATGCCGGCCCTTTTCTGGACATACGGCCGGGTCGGCTCGATCAACCCAAATCCCCTCCGGAAACTGTGCATGCATATTAACGAGTTGTGACCCTTGCGGATTCCCTCACTTCGCGCTTGCAGGACCCTTCCGCTTGCTGTATCTGAGTGATTAGACCTTAAGAAGTAATTCATTAGCGGGGGTTCTTACCAATGGCGACGACGCTTACGGGCGGTGTAAGCAAGCCGACCGACATCGGAGTCACGTCGACGGTCGTGGGCTCTATCCTGACTAATCCGACTCTGGTGGAAACGGGCAAGGTCGATCTGACCAAGCTCGTTGCCGTCAGTGACGATGCTCTGCCGGCGAGCGGCCCGATCACCGTGGGCGGTTCCGGCGGCGGTCTGATCCTGACCTCCAAGGCGGCGGCGACCGTCATGGGCGGTGCCGGTAACGACCTTCTGCTCGTGGCCAACGACGCCCAGAACACGGCAATCACCGCGGGCACCGGCACGGGCACCGTGGTCGGCGGCGCCGGTGGCCAGCTGCTGGGGACGGCGGCGAACGGCGGCGGCAAGTACACGATCTATGGTGGTTCGGGCAACGACACCATCATCGCGGCGTCGGGCAACAACACCGTGACCGCGGGTGACGGCGACAACCTGCTCGCCGTGTCCGGCGGCAGCAACGCCATCATCACGAACGACACCGGCAAGAACACCGTCGGTATCTTCGGCGGCAACAACGTCGTTCTCGCGGGCAGCTCCAACGACACCGTTATTGCCCAGGGCGGCGACAACCTGATCGCCCTGTCCAAGGGCGGCACGGCCATCGCGCTCGGCGGCAACAGCACGGTGGCTTCCGGCTCGGTGGGCGGCACGCTGATCGGCGGCGGCGGCAACGCCACCCTGGCCGGCGGCAGCGGCAACGACACCATCCTGGGCGGCCTTGACCCGAACGGCACGACCATCGCCGTTGGCGGCGCGGGCAACGACGTCCTGTTCGGCGGCAAGGGCACGAACGCCCTGGTCGGCGGCGAGGGTCGCGACACCTTCGTGTTCAGCACCGTCTTCGGCGGCGGCAAGTCCGTCATCGCCGACTTCAAGGCGGGCACGGACACCCTGGCGATCACGGGCTACACCGGCATCACCGCCGGCAGCGTCCTGAACAGCGCCACCGTCGCCTCGAACGGTGTTCTGATCACTCTGTCGGACAAGACCACGATCCTGATCTCGGGCGTGACCGACAAGAACTCGCTCACCGGTTCGATCGTCGTCGGCTAAGCGTCCCCGCTTATCCAGAAATTGGGCCTGCCGACGTATCGGCGGGCCCAATTTTATTTCAGGGTGAAAGCGCGTTTCTTGCACTTGTAAACCAATTCTTTCAGAGTGGTGCTTGATCCTGTTCGCGCACCGCTTCCACCTCGCCCGACCTTCATGACACGCACATCCTGGCTGACCAACGCCGGCGCCCGCCTGGATGCCCTGATGGCCGAAGCCCGGCACGACGAGGCCGAGGCGTTGGCGCTTCAGCTTCTGGGCAACGAGGACAACCACGATCGTGCGGCCATTGCCCTGGCCCAGTGCGCCGTCGCCCGCAACGACCTCGCCACGGGGTTGCGCTGGGCGGAGCGGGCTTTCCGACTGAGTCCCGACGATTATTCCCGCGCGGCGCTGTACGGCGCCCTGCTGATCGCCTCCGGGCGGCCAAGGGAAGCCCGGAAGCCGCTGGAGCGCGCGCTTGAGGCGACTCCGTTGGCCATGCCGCGTGTGGCGCTCGCCCAAGCGCTGTTCCTGGACGGGGACGCGGCTGCCGCGGCCGCGCAGATCGGGCAACTCCTTGCCGATCATCCCGTGTCCTCCACGCCGCTGCTCGCGTCGCTCGCCGATGGCCTGGTCCAGGCCGGGGCCTGGACCGGGTGGATGGGGACCGGGTGGATGGCCGCCGACGGGGGCACCCGGATCGTCGGCGCGATCCGCCGGACGCCGGGCGACCGGACGAGCACGGTACGGGTCGGCACGCCGCAGGGCACGTTGCTGGCCTTGCCCCTGGACGCTTTCCTGAACCGTTTCGCCGGCTCCGCCACGCCGTCCGCGTCGGCACCGGCCCGCTTCATTATCGACATGGAAGCGGATGCCGAGGGGCTGGAGGTGTCCATCACCGTCGGCAACTCGCCGCTTCTTGGCGCTCCGGCGCGCCTGCCCCGCCGCTTGGAGGCGGAAGGGGCGGTGGATGTGGAAGGCGACCGGCTGTACGGCTGGACCTGGCTGCCGCTCGCTCCGCAGACGCCGGCCGAACTGCGGGTGACCGACGCTGTCGGCCACAGCGTGACGCTGCTTCCCGACCGTCGGGTCGAAGACGCGCCGTTCCTTGGTCTCGACGAGGGACGACAAGGCTTCTCCCTGGATCTGGCCGACACGGGCCTCACGCCCGGCTGGCTCACCGTCACGGCCGGGCCGGCTGGCACCCCGCTGACCGGCAGCCCCCTGTTGTGGGGTGACGGGGCGATCGTGGAAGCCATGGAGGAAACCCGGGCGGCAGGGTCGCGGAGGCCGACCGTCCGTCCGGTGCCGGTCGGCCCGCGTTCCCGGCGCATGGGACGGCCGGCGGCTTCGGCCTCCACGGCCGCCCCGGTCATCGACATCATCGTGCCGGTTCACGCCGGCCGGGCGGAGACGATGGCTTGCTTGGCCAGTGTTCTCGAAACGATGCCCGCCCTGCCTCCGGGAATTGCCGGCGAGGTCGTCGTCATCGAGGACGCCAGCCCTGAGCCCGAGCTGGTGCGGGATCTCGCCGGGCTGGCGGCGCAGGGCCGCATCACGCTCCTGTCCAACGACCGGAACCTTGGATTCCCGGCCACGGTCAACCGCGGTTTCCGGCTGCATCCGGACCGCGATGTCGTCCTGCTGAACGCCGACACCCTGGTCGCCGGGGATTGGCTTGCCCGGCTGCGGGCCGCCGCCTACGCCGCACCCGACATCGGCACGGTGACCCCTTTCTCCAACGATGCGACGATCCTCAGCTACCCCGTCTCCGACGAGGAGGATGCGGCGCCCTCCCCGCCGCCGTCACCGGCCGAGACCGCAGCCCTGCATCTTGCGGCGGCCCGCGCGAACGCTGGCACCGTCGTTGATTTGCCGACGGCGGTCGCCTTCTGCACCTACATCCGGCGCGACTGTCTGGAGGAGACCGGGCCCTTCGAGGAACGGCTGTTCGGCCGCGGCTATGGGGAGGAGAACGACTTCTGCCTGCGCGCCCGCCGGTTCGGCTGGCGGCATGTCGGGGCGACGGACGTCTTCGTGGCCCATGTCGGCGGTCGCTCCTTCGGCCGGCACAAGCGGGTGCTGATGTGGCGCAACATCCGGGTGCTGAACCGGCTGCACCCCGGCTACGACGCGCTTGTCGGAGCCTTCCTGAAGGAGGATCCCCTGGCCGAGGCGCGCCGCCGCCTCGACCTCGTCCGGTGGCTGGACGAGCCGGCGGTTCCGTCGGTGCTGCTCATCACCCTCGACCTCGCCGGCGGCGTCGCACGCCACATCGCGGAGCGCCGCGGTCTTCATGCGCGCGCCGGCCGGCGCACGCTGCTGCTGTCTCCCTGCCGCGTCGAGGAGGGCACACCGCCGGAATTCTGCCGGCTGGAGGACCCGGACCGGCGCGACCTGCGCCACCTCGTGTTCCGCACGGTGGCGGAGATCGATCTTCTGGTCGCGGTGCTGCGGCGCGCGCGGGTGGAGCGGGTGGAAATCCACCACAGCCTCAACCACGATCCCGTGGTGCTCGAATTGCCGGCCCGGCTGGGCGTGCCTTACGACATGGTGATCCACGACTACAGCTGGATCTGCCCGCGCATCACCTTGATCGGGATGGATGGCCGCTATTGCGGCGAACCGGACATGGCTCGGTGCGAGCGCTGCGCCGTGCAGCCGGGCCCCCGGCTGCAGGAGGCCATCTCGGTGGCCGACCTGCGCCGCCGGACGGGGCGGCTGACCGCCGGTGCGCAACGGGTGATCGTGTCGAGCGAGGACGTTGCCCGACGCTTGGCGCGCCATGTCCCGCCGTCCCCGATCCAGATCGAATCCTGGGACGCCGCCGTCCCGGCGGTGGAGCCCCGGCCGTCCCGGCCGCCGGGCGGGCGTTGGACGGTTGCCGTCATCGGCGCCATCGGCGAGCACAAAGGACGGCGAATCCTGCTGGACTGCGCGCGCGACGCGGCGCTGCGCGACCTGCCGCTGGAGTTCGTGCTGGTCGGCTACACCGACGACGACGGTCCTCTGTTCGCCACCGGCCGGGTCTTCATCACCGGGCCCTACCGGGAGGAGGAGGCCGAGCATCTTGTCCGCGCCCAGAGCGCGCATCTCGCCTTTCTCCCGTCGATCTGCCCGGAGACCTGGTGCTACGCCCTGTCGACCGCGTGGCGAGCCGGTCTGGCGGTCGCCGCCTTCGATCTCGGCACCATCGCCGAACGCATCCGCACGCAGGGCGGCGGCCGTCTTCTCGACCCGGCGCTGCCGCCGTCGGCCCTCAATGACGCGCTGCTTGGCATCCTTGACCTTTCCGCACCGGGTGGCGTAGCACTCCTCCCGGTTGCCCCCTCCGGAATCGCGACTCGCCCACGCCCAGGCACACCGCCCGTGGATTCCGGACGCGGTTCTGCGCCTCCCCAACCCACCGAGGGAATGTTGCCCATGTTCGGTTCCGCCCCTGCGTCCCACGGCGCCCAGTCCGGTCAGGTCCAAGCCACCGCTCAGAAGATCACCTTTACCCCGGGGCTTTTCTCGGTGGTCGTGGTGGGAGGGCGTGGAGTCGGGCAGCCCGGCGAGTTGCCGCTGCCGAGTCTTCATCTGGCCCTGGCCCCGAACAGCCCGGCCGGCAGCCGCGTGAGCTTTCTCGGTTCGCAGGCGGACGGCTGGCTGACCAAGGCCGGGGATGCCCTGGTGGTCAAGGTGGAAGGGGAGCCGGCGCACATGCTCCTGACCTCCTACAAGAACGACCAGCAGCCGGAAGGGGGCCTCGGCATCCAGATCGCCCGGCTCGACACCGTTCCGGCCGCCGCGCCCGCCGCCGCGCCGGCCGTGTTGGCCCCTCCTCCGATGCCGGCCGCGCCGCGCACCGTTCCGTTCGAGATCATGATGCATGTGCAGCGGCAGGGTGACCTGCGCTTCACGGACACCAACTGGGCGGGCAGCGTGGGCCAGCAGCTCTGGATCGAGGCGTTCTCGCTCACTCCGACCGCCCTGCTGTCGTCCGAGGACATCGAGTACAAGGCCTTGACGGCGAACGGTTGGGAGACCCCCTGGGTTGCCGGCGGCAAACTGTGCGGCAGCCGCGGGCTCGGCACGCCGCTGGTCGGCTTCGCCATCCGCCTGCGCGGTGCTGCGGCGGAGCGGTTCGAGTGCCTCTACGAGGGCGCCTTCGTCAGCGGGCAGCGCACCGCCACCTTCCGCAACGGCTCCCCCTGCCGCTCCGACGCCATCGGTGACCCGCTGGAAGGCATTCTCCTGCACGTCACCGAGAAGAAGAGCCCGGCCTGACCGGCGGGGCTGCTCATTTCCTCAGGCATCAGGCAGGCCCCACTGGGATGGCGGACAGGGTGACCAACGATTCTCCCGCGGGTGGCGCGGAACCACCGGTCGCGGACCGGCCGGTCGTTCTGAACATCGGCTGCGGGATCGACACGATCACGCGTCTGCACGATTATTTTCCACCCCGGGCTTGGCGGGAGCTGCGGCTGGACATCGATCCCGGGGTCCGTCCGGACATCGTCGCTTCGATCACCGACATGGCGGTGATTCCCGACGGGGCGGTGGACGCCGTCTGGTCGTCGCACAACCTCGAGCACCTGAACCCGCACGAGGTGCCATGTGCGGCTGCCGAATGCCTGCGGGTGCTGAAGCCGGGCGGTCGTGTCCTGATCGCCGTGCCGGATCTGCAGGCGGTGGCGGAGGAGATCGCGGCCGGGCGGATCGGCCAGCCCCTCTACCATTCCGACGCCGGCCCCATCACGGCGCTCGACATCATCTACGGGTACGGTGTGGCGATCGCGGCCGGAAAGGTCCATATGGCGCACCGCACCGGCTTCACGCCGGATTCGCTGGGCGGCGTCCTGACGGCGGCCGGCTTCGCGCCGGTTGTCGTCCACCAGATGCCAGGCTACGAGTTGATGGCGATGGGGTTCCGCCCGCCGGCCCCGGAGGATCTGTTGACCGCCCTGAGCCCGCCTTTCGCACCGACCAACCGCCGGCTCGGGTCTCGGCCCGCCCCATGAACCGCTTCGCCCGTCCTTCCGCGGGAGCAGCGCAACCCAGCGTCAGGCCATGAATTACCTTTTCGTGCACCAAAGCTTTCCGGGCCAGTACCAGCACATCGTGAAGCATCTGGCGGCTCAGCCGGGCAACCGTGTCGTCTTCCTGTCGCACGAAAACCAAAACCGCCTCGACGGGGTGGAGCGGATCGATTACCTGCCCTACCGGGCGCCGCATCCCTCGACCCACCATTACGTCCGCGAAGCCGAACAAGCTGTGATCTTCGGTCAGAGCGTGTACGAACTCTGCCTGCGGCTGAAGCGCGATGGCTTCCGTCCGGACATCATGATCGGGCACAATGGCTGGGGCGAAACCCTCTTCCTCAAGGACGTCTGGCCCGACGTCCCGCTGCTCGCCTATTTCGAGTTCTTCTATCGTTTCCAGGGGGCTGACGTCACCTTCGACCCGGCCTCGCCGGTGACGCTGAACGACGCGCCGCGCGTGCGTGCCAAGAACCTCGTCAATCTGTTGGGGCTGGACGCCGCCGACTGGGGGCAAACGCCGACCCGCTGGCAATGGTCGCTGTACCCGGAGGTCGCACGCCCCCGCATCAGCGTCATCCACGAGGGGATCGACACGACCGCGGTCCGGCCCGACCCGCAGGCGTGGATACGGCTCGACGACAAGAACATCGTCTTGTCGGCGCGCGACGAGGTCATCACCTACGTCGCCCGCAACCTGGAGCCCTACCGGGGGTTCCACATTTTCATGCGGGCGTTGCCGGAGATCCTGCGGCGCCGGCCCAAGGCGCATGTCCTGATCGTCGGCGGCGACGAGGTCAGCTATGGCCCGGCGGCCCCGGACGGCAGGACCTTCCGTCAGATCATGCTGGGCGAGGTGGGACGGTCGCTGGACATGAGCCGCGTCCATTTCCTGGGGCGGGTTCCCTATTCGATCTTCGTCAGCGTTCTCCAGGTTTCCTCGGCGCACGTCTACCTGACCTACCCCTTCGTCCTGTCCTGGTCGTTCCTGGAGGCGATGGCCGCCGGTTGCCTGCTGATCGGTTCGGCGACGGCGCCCGTGCAGGAAGTGCTGAAGGACCGGGAGAACGGTCTGCTGGTCGATTTCTTCGACACCGCCGCCCTGGCCGGCCGCATCGACGAGGCGTTCGACCATCCCGACCGGATGCAGGCCCTGCGCGACCAGGCGCGGCGGACGGCGGTCGAGACCTACGACCTCGCGACGGTCACGCTGCCCCGCCACCTCGCTCTCATCGATGACCTGATCGCCGGAAGGACACCGCAACCATGAGCCATTGGTCCGAAGGCTACAACGCCGATATCGCGTACACGAACAGTTTCTACCGCGATCTGGCGCCGGGCTATCTGGCCTATGTGTGTCAGCTGGCCGGCTTCCGGGCGCCCGACACCGACGCCCCCTTCCGCTATTGCGAGCTGGGCTGTGGGCAGGGGCTCACGCTCACGGTCATGGCCGCGACCCACGCGCGGTCGGAGTTCGTCGGGATCGACTTCAACCCGGCCCACATCGCCGCCGCCCGCCGCCTCGCCGCGGAGGCGGGGATCGGCAACGTGACGTTCCGCGAGGACAGCTTCCAGGAGCTGGCCCGGCGCGACGACCGGGCGGAGGAGCCCTTCGACATCGTCGTGCTGCACGGTGTCTACAGCTGGATCAGTGCGGAGAACCGACGCGCCATCGTCGATTTCCTCGGCCGTGCGCTGAAGCCGGGCGGCCTCGTCTATGTCAGCTACAACACGCAGTCGGGCTGGGCGCCGCTGCTGCCTCTGCAGAGCCTGATGCTGGATTATGCGACGGCCCATCCCGGTCGCAGCGACCGGCAGATGGACGGAATGCTGGCCTTTCTGAACCGCCTGAAGGAGGCCGGGGCCGCCTATTTCCAGGCCAACCCGATGGCGGGGCAGCATTTGGCGACCATGGCCCAGCAGGACCGGCGCTATCTGGCGCACGAATACATCAACACGCACTGGGAGCCGCTGAACCACGCCCGTGTCGCCCGCGACATGAGCCGGGCGAAGCTGGGCTTCGTCGGGTCGGCGACCATCCCCTTCAACAACGACGAGCTGGCGCTGCCGGCGACCTTGCGGACGCTGCTCGCCGAGATCACCGACCCGCTGCTCGCCCACGGCGTGCGCGAACTGGCCATGAACCAGCCGTTCCGCCGGGACATTTTCGTGCGCGGGCCGGAGCCGCTCGACGCGCGCTCTCAATGGAACCACCTCAACCGGCAGCGCTTCACCCTGACCGTGCCGCGCGACGAAGCGTCGCTCGCCCTGCCGGTTCCGCTGGGCGAACTGCGCCACGACCCGGCCATGGGCGAACCGATCCTGGACGCGCTGTCCGCTGGAACCCCCAGCTTCGCCGAACTGGCGGCCATCCCGGCCTTGAACGGCCAAGCCCCCGCGGCGTTGTCGCAGTTCGTGTCGCTGCTGGTGTCCGCCCATCAGGCCCACCCGGTCGGCGCCCAGGGGGACGCCAGCCGGGAGACGGCGCGGGCGCTCAATCAGGCCCTGGCGCGGCGGATGCTCACCGAGGAGGAGCAGCGCATCCAGATCGCTCCGGCCATCGGCACGGCCATCCTGGCCGACACCATGGACCGGCTCGCCCACACCGGCCTGCTGTCGGGTGTTCCGGCGAACATCGGGATGCTGGCCGACGCCGCGGTTGGCCTGCTGCAGGCGCACGGCCGCCAAGTGTTCGCGGAGGACGGCACCACCCTGACCACTCCGCAGGCGATGCACGACCGTCTGATCGGCATCCTGTCGGCGAGCCTGCCGCGCCGGCTGCCGGTCTGGCAGCGGCTGGGTGTGATCTGATGCGGCTGCGGACGCGGGCCGGCCCTCGTCGGGCCCGTTCCGCCGCCGTGAGGCTGGATCAGACGCTGCGGTTCTTCAGCGACAGTTCCAGGTGACGCAGGATGAGATCGGTGTCGTAATCGGTCGACTGCTTCACCACCCGTTCCCAGTAGGTGAGCAACGGGATGCGCGCGGGGTTCTTCTGCAGAAGCTCGCGCTTCAGGAACGGAAAGTTCATCTGGGCGATCATGTAGTCCCAGAAGAAGTGCGTGGCGTTCAACGGCGCTCCGGCATTGATGGTGCGGAACACTTGCTGAATGAATGTCTTGCGGACGGGGTCGATGCCGTCGGCCAGGACGTTGCGCTCGACCACCGCCTCGATCAGCGCGGCCGCCGCCTGACGGTAGGGGAAGGCGGCGCGGCAGCGCAGGCCGGCCCGGCGCATCGCGCGCGTCAGGCCCACCTCGTACTTCATGATGATCCAGGTCTTGGATTGGACGTAGCGGAGCTTCTTCCAGAAGGCGGTGAAGGCGGGCGCGCGGAGGGCCGCCTTGTGGAAGACCAGGAAATAGCTTTGCAGATGGAAATGGATTTCCCAGCTGTCCGAGGCGCCCCAGACCTCGGCGCTTTCCGGGTCCATCTGGTCCAGGACGCCAGCGATGTGGTGCAGCGGGCCGTAGACGCTGTCGTTGGCCAGCAGGAGCGTGTCGAGCGCGGCCAGGTCCGGGATCGCGGCGATCCCTTCCTTGTAGGCTCCGAAGTCGTAGCCGACGTTGGCGCGGCGCAGCACGAGCGCGCAGCACTCCTGCAACTGCGCGACGTGGGGCGCCTGCAGCTTGGGCGCGTTGCTGACCAGGATGATGGAGAAGCCGCTGTCGGCGAGCTGGCGCAGATAATGGAGGACGAAGTCGTGGACGATGCCGTGATAGTCATAATGCACGAACACCGCGACCCGTTTTGCTCCGGCGAGCGACTCCCGCCCCTCCCAGCGTTCGCGCACATAGCTCTCGCCTCTCACAAAGCTGAGGGCGTAGGCGGCATAGGCGATGGCCACGCGGAAACGTTTGGTCATCCACGCAGCGAGGCCGCGCAGCCGGGAAACAAGGGCAAGAAAATCCATTGGTGTCTCGTCAGACTGGAAGCCGGCGGTGCGCGGCCAGGCGCCGTTTCAAAGCGGCCGGCGATCCAGAATCCGCACGGGCGGGACGAGGAGTCCCGATTGTGCCGCGAAAATCCCGGTCGATGAGCATCCTGGAGGCGGCCATGGGATGTGGGGGGAGCGGGTGGAGAGAAAAACGGAATCCGCAATAGCAGAATACCCGTTGCTCAAGCAACCGCGCTGACGCCACAGGGCTTGGGCGCCGTGGTGGCGCGGTCCGCACGCCGCCACCGGCCGGCCGGATCCTTGGACCGCGGCCCCCGGGAGACGAACGGGCTTGGCAGCGCAACGGTGCATGTGTTAACCGCCTGCGCGGAGGTCTTGCGGGACCATGGCGGCAGACGGAGGGACCGGACCGGTCCATGCGACATTCCGTGATCCCGAAGCCCTTCCACCCGGCACTTGCCGCCGATGCCCTGCCGTTGTCCCGACGCGGTGTGATGCCCTCCTCCCTCATTCATCTCGATCCCGGCCTGCCTCCCCGCATGTCGGGACGCCAGGACTTGGTCTGGGCCTTCTCGGGTTGGGCGTGCCGTCCGGGAGCGCGGCTGCGCGCGGTCGAGGTCGTGGTCGCCGGAACGCGCTTCGCTGCCGCCGAACTCGGCACGGTGCGTCTCGACGCCGATGCCGCGCAGCGCCGGCAGGGCTGGGAACCGGCGAATCCGGCCAGCGGGTTCTGGGGGCTGGCCGCACTGCCCCCGAGCGCGTCCGGCGGCGAGCTGCTGCCCGTTCTGAGGGTGGAATGGACGGACGGCACGTTGGAGGAGTGGCCAGCCGGACGCGTGCGCCTGGATGCGGCGGCCGCCCCCATCCCTGTTCCGTCTCCGCAGGGCACCCCGCCTCTGGTGGCCATCGCGATGGCCACATACAACCCCGACCCGGTTCTGTTCCAGGCGCAGGTCGCGTCCATCCGCGCCCAGACCCACGGCCACTGGATCTGTCTGGTCGAGGACGATGGGTCGGACGATGCCCATTGGCGTGTCATCCTGGACGCGACCGCAGGCGACGACCGCTTCCGCGTGCGGCGCAACGACGCGAACCTGGGCTTCTACCGCAATTTCGAGCGGGCACTGGCCCGTGTTCCTCCGGAGGCCGCCTTCGTCGCCTTGGCCGACCAGGACGACCGCTGGGCGCCGGACAAGGTCGCCAGCCTGATGGCCGCGTTGGACGAGGTCGGGGCCGTGCTGGCCTTCGCCAACATGCGGGTCGTCGACCGCGCCGGCCGGTTGCTGTCCGCGACCTTCTGGCCCGGCCTGGACAGCCGCTGCGACAGCCTCGACGCGCTCCTCATGGCCAACGCCGTCACCGGCTGCGCCTGCCTGTTCCGGGCGTCGCTTCTCCGGTTGGCGCTGCCCTTTCCGGCGCTGGGCCGGACCGCTTATCACGATCATTGGCTCGCCTGTTGCGCCGCGGCGTCGGGGACCATTGTC
This sequence comes from Azospirillum himalayense, assembly GCF_042657465.1. NCBI lineage: Bacteria > Pseudomonadati > Pseudomonadota > Alphaproteobacteria > Rhodospirillales > Azospirillaceae > Azospirillum > Azospirillum himalayense. The sequence goes on from NZ_JBHSLC010000006.1 coordinate 25,980, forward strand.
TATCGGCCGCAGCCGATGGGCGACTATGTCCAGCACGAGGCCAACAGCCTGGGATACCAGCGGCGCCCCGGACTGCGGCTGGCCGTCAAGGCGCTGTCCGCCCTGCTGCTCGTGCCGGTCGTGTCCTTGGCCGGCCAGTCGGCCGCGGTCCGGCGGTGGCTTGCCCGGCCGCTGGGCCTGCTGGTTGACATGCCGGAGGCCGAACTGGTCTGCCGCGTCGCCTTCGCCGAGACGCTGCGCCGGCGGACGGAACTGGACGGCGCCGGCCGACGGGCGGTCGCCACCTTCCTGCCCGGCCCCCGCCCCACCCTGCGCCTTCTGGCCGCCTTCCTGCGGACCGGCCGGCGCGGGCGGGCCTTCCGCGGCGTTGCCGCCCGCCTGATTGTCGGCCGCCTCATCAACGGCTTGATGGGTGCCCTGGCTCGGCGTTGCCGTCCGACCGGCATTGGGGCCGGTGCGTCCCTGTCCAGCGGGGGGAAGGGCGCATGAGCCACCCTGCCGGTCGGGCCGCCGGTCTGACGGATGCCGTGTCTTCGGCCGATGCCGCGGCGGCCTTCCGGGAGGGACGCCTGGACGAGGCGGAACGGATCGGCCATGCCGTTCTCGCAGCTGGAGCGGCCGATCCCGACATCCTTCATCTGCTCGGCCTGATCGCCTATCAGCGCCGGGACTTGACGCGCGCCCGCGCTTTTCTGGAACAGGCGCTCGCCCTGCGGCCGGACGCCGCCTTCCGGCTGAACCTCGGCGCGGCGCTGATGGCCGGGGGGGATGCGGCCGGAGCGGCCGACGCCTTCCGCACCGTGGCCTTGCAGGCGCCGGGGATGGCGGAGGCCCGCCTCAACCTCGGCATGGCGCTTCACCGCCTCGGACGGCCGGCGGAGGCGGTGGAGGCTCTGCGCGCCGCCGTTGCGCTGACACCGCCCGCCGGGACGGCCTGGGCTGCGCTTGGCGTGGCGCTGCAGGGGGCCGGCCGCCCGGCGGAGGCCGCGCGTGCGCTCGCCGGCGCCGCGGCGCTGCTGCCGGGTGACGCCGAACCATGGTCCAACCTCGGTGTCGTTCTGAGAGCGCTCGGCCATGCGGGGCGGGCCGAAGCGGCGTGGCGTGGCGCCCTCGTCCGGCAGCCGGATTGCGGAGAGGCTTGGCTCAACCTCGGGATCCTGCTGCGGGACGCCGCTCATCCGAACAGGGGGCGGCGTGCGCTGTCCGCCGCCGTGCGGCTTCTGCCCGGTTCCCCCCTGGCGTGGTTCCATCTCGGCCTCGCCCACCATGCCGGCGGAACGGGTGCTCGGCCGGACGTCGCCGTGGCCGCGTTCCGGAACGCGGCCGCGCTTGCCCCGGCCTCGGCGGACAGTCTGCTTATGCTGGGCGGTGTCCTGCGGGCTTGCGGAGGCGGCCCGGAGGCCTTGCGCATCCTGCGGCGGGCCGCGGCGGCCGCCCCGAAGTCCGCCGAGACGTGGTCGACCCTCGCCACGGCGCGGCAGGAGGCTGGGATGACGGCATCGGCCGTCGCCGCGGTGCGTTGCGCGCTCGCCCTGCGCCCGGCTTTCCCCGAGGCGCTCTCCAACCTGTGCGTCATGCTTGGCGCCCAGGGTCGGCACGAGGAGGCCGTCATCGCCGCCCGCCGGGCGTTGCGGCTCGACCGGGCCCACGCCGAAGCCCTGTGCAATCTGGGCGCACAGCTGACGGAACTGCGGCGGCCGGCGGAAGCCGTGCCGGCGCTGCGCCGCGCGGTGGTGCTGGCGCCGGATCTCGCCGATGGCTGGGGTAACCTCGGCTCGGCCCTGCTCGGCGAGCGGCGGGTGACGGCGGCGGCGGCCGTCCTGGCCCGCGCCATCGTCCTGGCGCCGGAGCATGTCGGGAACCGGTCCAACCAGGCCTCCGCCCTGCTCGCCTCCGACCGGGCGGCGGTGGCGGAGGCGGCGTTGCGCGTGGCGCTCGCCCTCGATCCGTCCCACACCGCCGCCCTGTCCAACCTGGGCTCGGCGCGGCAGAGCCAGGGCCGGCCGGAAGAGGCGATCCGGGCGTTTCGGCGGGCTGTCGCCGTTGATCCGGAGCATGCGGACGCCTGGTGGAATCTGTCGCTGTCCCTGCTGCAGACCGGGGCCTTGGCGGAGGGCTGGACGGCCTACGAATGGCGGTGGCGGCGCGTGGCGTTCGCTGCGACGGAAGCGGCCCCGCCGATGCCCTGTTGGAGCGGCGGGCCGCTGGACGGACGCACCATCCTGCTCTACGGCGAGCAGGGGCTGGGGGACATGATCCAGTTCTCCCGCTACGCCCCCCTGGTCGCGCAACGCGGCGCGACGGTGCGGCTGCGCGTGCCGCGACCGCTCCTGCGCCTGTTCGAGCGGTTGCCCGGCGTCGCCGCCGTGTCCGCGACCGACGAGCCGATGCCGGAGGCCGACCTCTGCTGCCCACTGATGAGTCTGCCGCATCGGTTCGACACCCGGCTGGAAACCATCCCGGGCATCTTTCCCTATCTGTCCGCCGACCCCGCAGCGGTGGCGGCTTGGCGGGCGCGGCTGGGCGGCGGCGTCAAGGTCGGGCTGGTGTGGGCGGGCAACCCCCGCTACGAGGCCGACCGGCTGCGCTCCCTGCCCGCCGGTCACCTGGCCCCGCTGCTGGCGATTCCGGGTGTGCGCCTGTTCAGCCTGCAGAAGGAGCCGCGCCCCGGCGACGCGGCGGCCCTGGGGCTGGCGCTTGGCGGCTCCGTCGTGGATCTCGCGCCGGAACTGGGCGATTTCGCCGACACGGCGGCGGCCCTGACGGCGCTCGATCTTCTGGTGGCGGTCGACACCGCGGTCGCCCATCTGGCCGGCGCCCTGGGCCTCCCGGTCTGGACCCTGCTGCGCGAGCCGTCCGACTGGCGATGGCTGACCGGCATGGACCGCAGCCCCTGGTACCCCAGCATGCGGCTGTTTCGGCAAACCGTTCCGCGTGACTGGACCGGGCCGCTCGCACAGGTGGCGGATGGGCTGCGCCGTATGGCGGCCGGCGACCGTATGTGCCTGCGGCCATGGTAATCGCCTCGTTCCCCACCGCGGGCCGCTTTTCTCCCTGGACCTTCGCCGAGGGCAGTCGCCATGACGATTGAGGTGCATGTCGACTACGACGACGGCGGGTTCGCCGGTTGGGTGCTGAGCAGCGCCGGGCCGGAGGCTCCGGTCTGGTGCCAGATCGTCGTCGACCTGGAACACCGTGCCTCGATCCTGGCCGACGAGTTCCTGCCGGCGATCGGCGATCGGTACGGTGGCCGCTGCTGCTTCGGGTTCTCCTATCGCATGCCGGTCGTCTTGTGCGACGGCCGGGCGCATCGGGTTGACCTGATCTTTGCTTTCGAGAAGGACGGAGCGGCCGTCCATTACGGCCTGCCCGCCACCTTCCGGTCCTTCGGGGCGCCCGCAACCGGCGAAACGGACGGACCCGCGACCGCCCACGCGGTCTGCCGCGCCCAGGATCTGCCCATCCGCCTGCTGGAGGGCACGCCCGATCCCGAAAGCATGGGCGCCGCCGCCCCCGCCATCCTCGTCACCGCGCCGCGCCGGCGCATGGTCCACGCACCGCCGCGCGAGGCGACGGGCGCGGCCGGGTTCGGGCATGCTGAATATGTCACCCACCCGGCCTATCTGTCCGTTCTGGCGGACGTGGTCGTGCGGCCGGCAACGGGCGCGGTCTATGTGCCGGGCAAGGGGGTGTGGCAGGACGCCCGCTATCTGTCGGACGGCGGGCGCCTCCGGTCGGACCTGGAGCGGCTGGAGCGCGACGGCGCCGCCGGTCTTCCGACGTTGCCGGGGCCGGTCCTGCTGGCGTCGAGCGCCATGAACCGGAACTACTTCCACTGGCTGATGGACGTCCTTGCGGGTGTCCAGGCCGGCGCGCAGGCTTTCGGCCGGCTGCCGCCGCTGCTTCTGCCGCCGCTGAACGGCTGGCAGGGGGATGCGCTGCGCCGGCTGCTGGGCCTGCCGCCGGAAGCGGCCATCCCCGCCGCCCTGCCCGGCTCATGGAGCGAGGACGGGCCCGGGCAGGGGCTGGTGCGCTGCGAGCGGCTGATCGTGCCTTCCCACCTCGGGGGAACGGCCATCTTCCCCGATGCCACCGTCCGCAGCCTGTTCGCCCGGCTAAGCGAGGGGCTGCCGCAACACCCGTCCGCCCGCCGGCGCCTGTTCGTCAGCCGGCGCGACAGCGACCGCCCCCGAATCGTCAACGAGGCGGCTCTGGCCGAGGCGTTGGCCCCCCTTGGCTTTGAACTGGTCGTGCCGGGTGCGATGAGCGTCGAGGCGCAAGCGCGCTGCTTCCGCGAGGCCGCGGTGGTTGTCGGCAGTCATGGTGCGGGCCTCGTCAACGTCGGCTTCTGTGTGCCGGGCACCACGGTGGTGGAGATTTTGGGAAGCCACTATCTCAATTCCTGCTTTTACCACTTGTGCGGGCTGATGGGGCACGATTACTACAGCCACACCGAGCTGGTTGCGCCGCACAACGGCCGCGCCGGGAACGCGGTATCATTCTATGTGGACATCAAGCGATTGCTGGTGCTTCTAGAACGGATTCCCGCATTGCGGCGAGGCAAAGCGGAAGAGTAAGGCGGGTGGTTGGACAACGCTGGGCATTCTCGATGATTGCATGCCGGGCGTCGTCCTGATAAGTCCCTCAGTCAAATGCCCGGCGTTTGGCGGCGCCGTACCGGGGAAGGAAGGTTTATGGTCAAGCTTCGCAGCGACAGCCGCCGTGTGCTGGTGACGGGCGGTGCCGGATTCCTCGGGTCTCACCTGTGCGAGCGCCTGATCGACCGTGGCGACGAGGTTCTGTGCGTCGACAACTATTTCACCGGCGCACGTCGCAATGTTGCGCATTTGATGGGGCACCCCCAGTTCGAGATGTTGCGCCACGACGTCACTTTTCCGCTGTACGTGGAAACAGACGCCATCTTCAATCTCGCTTGCCCGGCATCTCCCGTCCATTACCAGTTCGACCCGGTACAAACGACGAAAACGAGCGTGCACGGCGCCATCAATATGCTGGGCTTGGCCAAGCGCACCGGCGCGACCATCCTGCAGGCGTCCACGTCGGAGGTGTACGGCGATCCCTCCGTCCATCCGCAGCCGGAGGAATATTGGGGCAACGTCAACCCGATCGGGCCGCGCGCCTGCTACGACGAGGGCAAGCGCTGCGCCGAGACGTTGTTCTTCGATTACAACCGGCAGTTCAACCTGCCGATCAAGGTCGTGCGCATCTTCAACACCTACGGGCCGCGCATGCACCCCAACGACGGGCGTGTGGTGTCCAACTTCATCGTCCAGGCCCTGAAGGGGGAACCCATCACCCTCTACGGCGACGGATCGCAGACGCGTTCCTTCTGCTACGTCGACGATCTGATCGACGCCATGGTCCGCTTCATGGACACGGCGCCCGAGCACACGGGTCCGCTCAACATCGGCAATCCCGGCGAGTTCACCATCCTGGAACTGGCCGAACTGGTCATAGCGATGACCGGCTCGCGGTCCAGGATCGAGCACAAGCCGCTGCCGCAGGACGATCCCAAGCAGCGCCGGCCCGACATCGCGAAGGCCAGGACGCTGCTCGATTGGGAGCCGCGCGTCCCGCTGCGGGACGGCCTGGAACGTACGATCGCTTATTTCCGCAAGACCGCGTTCGCGTGAACCATCATGGTGACCGAACCGATTGCCTCTTTCCACCATCCTCACGGATGGGTTTCTGTTCAAGGATCTGCCGGATGGCCGGCCAGTAAATGGAGCATGTCTTGACAAAAGTTGCCTTGATCACCGGTGTCACGGGGCAGGACGGGGCCTATCTGGCGGAGCTTCTTCTTTCAAAGGGCTACACAGTCCATGGCATCAAGCGGCGCTCGTCGTCCTTCAACACCGAGCGCATCGAGCACCTTTACCGTGACATCCACGAAGCCGATGTGCGCTTCAAGATGCACTATGGTGATCTGACGGATGCCACGAACCTGATCCGCATCGTTCAGGAGGTTCAGCCGGACGAGATTTACAACCTCGCTGCGCAGAGCCACGTCCAGGTCAGCTTCGAGACCCCGGAATACACCGCCAACTCCGACGGGCTCGGCACGCTGCGCCTTCTGGAGGCGATCCGCATCCTGGGGCTGGAGAAGAAGACCCGCTTCTACCAGGCGTCGACCTCCGAGCTGTACGGCAAGGTGCAGGAGACTCCGCAGAAGGAGACCACGCCCTTCTACCCGCGCAGCCCCTACGCCGCGGCCAAGCTCTACGCCTATTGGATCACGGTGAACTACCGCGAGGCCTATGGGATGCACGCCTCCAACGGCATCCTGTTCAATCACGAGGGCCCGACCCGTGGCGAGACCTTCGTGACGCGCAAGATCACCCGCGCCGTCGCCGCCATCGAGACCGGCCAGCAGTCGAAGCTCTATCTCGGCAACCTGGACGCCAAGCGCGACTGGGGCCACGCCCGCGACTACGTCGAGGGCATGTGGCGCATCCTGCAGCAGGACCAGGCCGATGACTATGTGCTGGCGACCGGCGAGACCCATGAGGTGCGCGAGTTCGTCCAGCTGGCCTTCGAGCATGTCGGCCGTTCCATCGTCTGGGAAGGCGAAGGCGTGAACGAGAAGGGCATCGACAGCCGCACCGGTACGGTCCTGGTCGAGGTCGATCCCCGCTACTTCCGCCCGACCGAGGTGGACCTGCTGCTCGGCGACCCGACCAAGGCGCGCGAGAAGCTCGGCTGGCATCACCGCACGACGTTCCCGGATCTGGTTCGCGAGATGGTCGAGAGCGACCTGAAGCGGATTCGGGAGACCGGCCGCGCCTGAGCCGAACGGCGAACAGGCTGAGGCGCAACGGCGCGGCCGGCCGGTCACGTGACAGGCCGCCGCCCCGTTGCACTACACACCTCCGCAGGGTTTTGCAGCCGTTCCGGCCCGCCGAAGCCCGCAACCTCGCCCACCTCCTGTTGATGTGCAGGGAACCGTCATGACCAATCCTGTTGCAGCGCCGCGCATCCACCCCGTCCTTCTGTCCGGGGGGTCCGGGGTCCGGTTGTGGCCGATGTCGCGCGAGCAGCATCCCAAGCAACTCCTGCCGCTGTGTTCGGAACAGTCGATGCTGCAGGACACCGCGCGCCGGGTCGCCGGGGCCGACCGCTTCGCCAAGCCGCTGGTGATCTGCAATCAGGAGCATCGGTTCGTCATCGCCGAGCAGCTGCGTCAGATCGGCATCGCCGATCCCCGCATCGTGCTGGAGCCGTTCGGGCGCAACACCGCGGCGGCGGCGGCCCTGGCAGCGCTGCTCGTTGCCGAGGAGGACCCCGAGGGGCTGCTGCTGCTGCTGCCGGCCGATCATGTGATCCGCGACGAGCCGGCCTTCCTGGCGGCGGTCGACTCCGCGGCGCGGGTGGCGGCGGCCGGCTACCTGACGACCTTCGGCATCGTGCCGACGGCGCCGGAGACCGGTTACGGCTACATCCGCTGCGGGAAGGCGATTCCCGGTCATGACGGCGCCCACACCGTCGCGGCCTTTGTCGAGAAGCCGGCGCGCGCGGCGGCCGAATCCTACCTCGCCGGGGGTGACCACTTCTGGAACAGCGGCATGTTCGTGCTGCCGGCCGGCGCCTATCTCGCCGAGCTGGAGCGCCATGAGCCGGCGGTGCTGGCCGCCTGCCGGGCGGCGCTCGCCGCCAGCAAGGCCGACATCGACTTCATCCGTCTGGACTCCGACGCCTTCGCCGCGTCGCCCTCGATCTCCATCGACTACGCGGTGATGGAGAAGACCGAGCGGGCGGCGGTTGTGCCCTGCTCCATCGGCTGGACCGACGTCGGCGCCTGGTCGGCCCTGTGGGAGATTGGCACGAAGGACGAGGCCGGCAACGTCTGCCAGGGCGACGCCATCGCCTGGGAGAGCCAGGGTTGCTACGCCCGCAGCGAGGACGGCGCGCTGGTCGCCCTGCTCGGCATGACCGATACGGTCGTGGTCGCCACCGAGGACGCCATCCTGGTCGCCGCCAAGGACAAGGCGCAGGACATCAAGCCGCTGGTCGAGCGGCTGAAGAAGGAAGGCCGCAGCGAGCCGCTGCAGCACCGTCGCGTCTACCGTCCTTGGGGCTTCTACCAGTCGCTGCACACGGGCGACCGCTTCCAGGTCAAGCGTCTGACCGTCAAGCCGGGCGCGCAGCTGTCGCTGCAGATGCACTATCACCGCGCCGAGCACTGGGTCGTGGTGAACGGCACGGCGCTGGTCACCCGTGGTGAGGAAAAGATCCTGCTGCGCGAGAACGAGTCCGTCTACCTGCCGCTCGGCACGGCGCACCGGCTGGAGAACCCCGGCAAGGTTCCGCTGAACCTGATCGAGGTGCAGTCCGGTTCCTACCTCGGCGAAGACGACATCGTCCGCTTCGACGACACCTACGGCCGGGTCTGAGCAGCCCATGGCCCTGCCCCAGGACGCGGCTTTCGCCGAGAACGCGCTTCCGGAGATCGACGGAAGTCCGCTTCGCTTCGTATGGCTGTTGCGTTCCGACGTGCGGCAGGGCCTTTCCCCGTCCGACCCTGACGCGCGGCGTCTGTTCATCGTGTGGTGGGCGCTCTACGGCCGGGCGGAATACCCGCAGCTGGGTGATCCGCTGCCGGCGGAACACCGCGCCTGGCTGACCGGGGCCGACGCCGGCTTCCCACAGGACGCGGGCTTTCCCGTCACCCGCCTGATGGTGGAGACCTGGCGGTGGCGCCCCGACCTTCAGGAGCGTTTTCCGCTGGACCGGCGCGAGGGGCGCCTGGCCTTCGTGCGCTGGTTCATCCTGGAAGGAATCGTCGAGCACGACCTCGCCGGCTACCTCTCGGATGCCCAATGGGCGGCGCTCACCACCCCCGGCGGCGGCATCGCCGCGGGGTTCGAGCCGCTGGACGGGCTTCTGCTCGCCCTGTGGGAGGCGGAACCCGACCTGCGCCGCCATTTCAACGTTGCCGACGCGGCGGAGCGGCTGCGCCTGCACCGCTGGTACGAGGCGAACGCCGCGGCGCTGCACGCCGAGGGGAAGCTTGCCCACGACCGTGTCCGGCGCGCCCGTACCCCGCGCGCACCAACCCCCACCTCGCTGCCCGCGGCGGCCCCGCGGGAGCCCTTCGGCGTCAATCTCATCGGCTTCGCCCACGGCGAGCTGGGGATCGGCGAGGACGTGCGGATGATGGCGCGCGCCTGCGCCGCCGCCGATATTCCCTTCAGCGTCTTCGACGTGCCGGTCCGCGTCTCCAACCACCGGTCGGCCGACCGCACGCTGGACGGGCTGGTCCGCCGGGATCTGCCCCATCCGGTGAACGTCTTCTGCCTGACCGGCTTCGACACCGCAGGGCTGCTGCTGGAGCATGGTCCGGCGTTGTTCCAGGACCGGCTGAACATCGGGTACTGGCCGTGGGAGCTGCCGGAGTGGCCCGAGCCCTGGACCGCCGCCTTCGAGCTGGTGGACGAGCTGTGGTCCTCCAGCCGCTACACGCAGGACACTCTGGCGCTGAAGGCGCCGGTGCCGGTCCTGCACATGCCGATGGCGGTGGAGGCGCGGCTGGCGCGCTCCTACCGACGGTCCGACTTTGCCTTGCCGGAGGACCGCTTCCTCTTCCTCTACACCTTCGACTGGAACTCCTACCCGGCGCGCAAGAACCCGGCCGCGGTGGTGGCGGCCTTCCAGGCCGCCTTCCCCGATCCGGCCGCGCCGGTCTCGCTGGTGCTGAAGACCATGGGGGCGGCCGACGACGCGCATTGGCAGGCGCTCGCCCGAATGATCGAAGACGATCCGCGCATCGGCGTGGTCAACACGGTGCTTGCCCGCGATGCGGTGCTGGGCTTGTGCTCCGTCTGCGACGCCGTGGTGTCGCTGCACCGCAGTGAAGGCTATGGGCGCACGCTGGCCGAAGCGATGCTGTTGGGCAAGCCGGTGGTCGCCACCGCTTGGTCGGGCAACACCGATTTTTGCACCCCCGACACCGCGGCGCAGGTGGCGGTGCGGTTCGTGTCGGTGAAGGCCGGCGAGTATCCCTATGGTGAGGGCATGCGGTGGGCTGACCCCGACCATAACGCTGCGGTGGAGGCCATGCGCCGCGTCGCGGGCGACGCTGCCTACCGCTCCCACATCGCCGAGAAGGGCCGCCGCTTCATGGAGCGCTGGGCCGATCCCGCCCACATCGGACAGCGCTATCGCCAGCGGTTGCAGGCGTTGCAGCGGATTGGGGCGCAACGGCGGTCCGGGCGGGGTTAACGCTTCGCCGCCGCGGCGCCGCCCGCATGGCCGCGGTGGGGCGATGCCCGCCCATGTTCCGAAAAACCCTACTCGGCAAGGCAGAATATGACCGGCAGCCGGGCAAAAAGCGCCGGGTGATAGGATGAATTTGCCGGGCTCTCACGCCGCGAAGGTGGGAACCGAAGCACGGCCCCCAACATTGCTTTGATTTTGAGTAAATTTTTGAACGAATAGCTGCGGTGGACGGCCGTGGCACGAGGCTTGCGCTGCCGGTTCGGCTATCCCGGCGTCCCCCCAATCCGAGCGCCCGCCATGTCCACGACCACGTCCACGACCGCAGCCCCGATGCCCGTTGTCCCGCCGGAGGCCGATGCCCCCGCCCTGTCCCCCCGTTCCCACCTGAGGGTCTACGCGTGGGAGGCCACGAAGACCGCGATGGCGGCCATTGTTTTCGGGGCGCTGCTTCTGCCGTTGGCCTTTCCGTCGAGGGCGGGCACGCAGGGAGGGGTGGCACAGATTTCCATGATCGAGGCGCCCGCGGCGGCCGCCCGTTCCTTGGCGAAGGCGGCCCCAAGCTCGGGATCGACGTCGACCCAGTCCGCAGCCCCATCCCCGGCTCCGGCCGCCGCGAAAAACGGTGGGGTGCCGCAGCCCGCCAAGAAGCCCCTTCCGAAAAACACCTGAAATCAGCGAGCGTGGAACCCGATAGATGAAGCGTTGCGCCCGCTCTCGGCTGGCGGGGCGGTGGCGTTTTCGGACGCTGTCCGCGTGACGGCGACCGGCGTCGGACGGTTGCCCGTCCGACGCCTTTTCGTCTCACAGAGGCGGCCCCCGTTGGCGGCTGCCGCCCGCGCTCAGCCGGCGTTGCCGAGCACGCCGCCCATGTGGATGGGATTCATCCCGTTGGCGTTGCCCAGGACCTGAGGATCCATGCCGATGGCGCCGCCCTGGTTGACCGAGTTCCAGGTGGCCAACGTGCCGTCGGCGTTCTGCCACAGGATGTCGCTGCGGCCGTCGCCGTTGTAGTCGCCCACGCCTTCGATGGCCCAGTCCTTGGTGACGCCGTCCACGACGAGGACCTCATGGGCGGTAAAGCCGTCCATCGTCCAGATGTCGATCTGGTCGGTGGTGTCGTTGCGCAGGATCAGGTCGGCCTTGCCGTCGCCGTCCAGGTCGCCCACGCCGGCGTTCTGCCAATCGACTCCGGCCTGCAGCGACGTCTGGCCGGCCTGCACCAGCGTGCCGCCATCCATCTGCCACAGCCCCATCTCGCTGGTCTGGCTGTTGCGCCACAGGATGTCGGCCTTGCCGTCGCCGGTGAAGTCGGCGACGCCCATGGCCTTCCAATCCGCCGGAATGGCCCCGATGACGGTGGCGTTCGTCAGCGTGGCGCCGTCCATTTCCCACATGCCGATTTGGTTGGTCTGGCTGTTGTGCCACAGGATGTCGGCCTTGCCATCGCCGTTGAAGTCGCCGGTGCCCACCAGCGACCAGTTCGGGTCGAAGCCGCCGCCGGCGACGGCGGTGCCCATCACCGTGGCGCCGTCCATCGTCCAGATGCCGACATCGCCCGACGTGGTGTTCTGCCACAGCAGATCGGTCTTGCCGTCGCCGTTGAAGTCGCCCGACCCCTTGGCCACCCAGCCGGACGCCGGGTCGACGGTCGTGATCTGCTGGGGAGTCGCGGTGCCGTTCGACATGGCCCAGAGGTCCAACTGACCCGTTTGGGCGTTGTGCAGCACGATGTCGGCCGTGCCGTCGCCATTCATGTCCTGACCGTTCGCGGGCGGCGCCATGGTGCTCGGTGCGGTCAGCGTGATGGTGGTGCCGTTCACCTGGAACTGGCTGGCCGCGAAGCTGCCGGCCAGACGCAGCGTGACGTCGCCGCCGGCCGTGGCGTCCAAGCCGATGTGCAGCAGCGTGACGCCGTTCACCGTCTCCGCCTGGACCTGCCCGGCGGTGAGCTGCGTGCCGGTGCCGGCGGTGACCCGGCCGCTCATCGCCGCGCCGACGATGTTGAAGGCGTCGCCCACCATGGCGCCGTCGATCGCGCCGGTGAAGCCGTTCGCCTGGTCCGCGGTCATCGTCAGCGTGTGGCGGGCGCTGCCGGTCAGGGCCACCCTCTCGACGCTGGTCAGCGTCATGGCGGACAGGTCGATCTGCGGCGTCGCGATGGTGACCTTGCCTTCCGGATCGGTGATGTCGTCGGAGCTGATGTACAGCGTGTCGGTGCCGGCTCCGCCATCGAAGGACACGATGCCGGCGTCGGACTGGGTCGCGATCACGTAGGTGTCGTCGCCGTCGCCGCCGCTGATGATGTCAGCGTCGCTGAAGGTGCCGTGTTCGCCCGCGTAGAAGACGTCGTCGCCGGCGCCACCGATCATCGTGTCGGCACTCCAGTCGCCGACCAGGGTGTCGTTGCCGGCTCCGCCGTCCATGGAGTCTTCGCCGCCGCCGCCGACGAGCAGGTCGTCCCCATCGTCGCCCATCAGGACGTCCTGGTCGGCGCGTCCATAGAGCTGGTCATTGCCGCCGCCGCCGTGGATGGTGTCGTTGCCGTTTCCGCTCTCCAGCGTGTCGTTGCCGGCGCCGCCGAACTGCACGTCGTCACCGTCGTGCCCCCAGAACCAGACACCGTCGTCGTTGGCGATCATCTGGTCGGCGTAGTTGGTCCCGATCCAGCGTTCGATGCTGGTGTAGGTGTCGCCCGCAGCCTCGCCGGTGCTGTTGGCGGGGTTGCGGAGGTCGAGCACGAGGCCCGCGGTGGCGGTTTCGTAGCTCGCGGCGTCGAACCCCTTTTCGCCGTTCAGCGCGTCGGCACCGGGGCCGCCATTGAGGATGTCGTCGCCTTCGCCGCCGTTCAGGACGTCGTTGCCCGCCCCACCCTCAAGGGTGTCGGCGTCCGCGCCACCGGTCAGCGTGTCGTTCTCAGGGGTCCCAGTGAAAATGGCCATAGCTTGGTCTTCCTTCGGTCAGACGGTGACGTTTTCTTGTTGAAGGGCGTTTCGCATGTGCATGGCGCAGTCAGCTTGGGTTCCAGATCATCGCTTATCGCTATGCTCTGAATAGGCGTGCAGGCACGAGCTCGGATTCGCCAATTACCGTTATGGCAATGGGCTGTTTCCGTTTCTTTGGTTCCGGATGGTTTACTGTTGTTCTGCTATCGCAGTTATTTCAAAAGTATGTATGTGTGATTGATTCGTGTAGATGTTTTCATTTTGCTTGATTTTGCGCCCTCATGCGACAGCGGCCCGCCGCTGTATACTTCCAATTTGGCGCGGGCTTTTAACCCGATCAATCGGTTAAACCGGCGAGTTCCGGCGCATTTGGTTTGTGCCCGTGGGTGATCCCGCAGAGCTGAAAGGCTAGCTCTTTCGCGGCATGCGCCCATAAGGCGTGCTGTCGAAAGGGAGGAGGGTGTTCGAGCCCGATGTCAGCCGGCGCCGGTCAGCGCTCCGGCCAGACGGACCGGAGTCCAGCCGGTTTCACCGACGATGATCCGCGGCTCGATGCCGATGCCGCCCTGGTCGATCAACCGCCACGCCGCCACCGTGCCGTTGGCGCTGTTGCGCCACAGGATGTCGGCGCGACCGTCGCCGTCGTAGTCACCCACCCCTTCGATCGCCCATTCTCCGGGGATGGTGTTCAACAGCTTGGCCTCCTTCAAGATGGCGCCGTCCATGCGCCAGAAGCCCACTTCAGCGGTCGTTCGGTTGCGCCAGAGGATGTCGGCCTTGCCGTCGCCGTCCAAGTCACCGAGACCGGCGATCTGCCAATCCGCCCCGCCTTGAGCGGAGGTCAGCGCGGTGCTCACCAGCCTGGTGCCGTCCATCTCCCACAGGCCGGTTTCGCTGGTCACCGTGTTGCGCCACAGGATGTCGGCCTTGCCGTTCCCGGTGAAGTCGGCGGCCCCGACCACCTCCCAATCCGCTGGGGATGGGCCAAGGGATGCGGAGGCGAGAATCCGCGGCCCGTCCATTTCCCAGACTCCCATCGTGGAGCTGTGGCCGTCGCGCCAGAGGATGTCGGTCTTGCCGTCGCCGTTGAAGTCGCCGGTGGCCACCGGCGTCGGAGGGCGATCCGAGCCGCTGCCGACCAGGTCGACGCTCTTCAGCAACGGGCCGTCCAGCGCCCACAGGCCGATGGCGCCGGTGCTGGGTTGGTCCCACAGGATGTCGCGCTTGCCATCGCCGTTGAAATCGCCCCACCCCCGCACCCGCCAGTCGGCCGGGGGCATCAGGGCGATGGGTTCCCGGATGGCTGCGAAGTCGTCCAGGCGCCACACGGCCACCTGGCCGGTCACCGGGTTGCGGAACAGAACGTCCTGCGCAGGGTGGAGGTCCTGGGGCATCGCGGGGGGCAGGTTCGACGGGCCGATCGCCGTCCAGTTCAGGTCATGAATTCCCACCGCGAAGACCGGGGATGCGCTCGCCAGCCGGTAGTCGTGGTTGTAGGCGTCGAGGAAGAGCGGGTCGCCGGTCCGGTCGCCGGGGCCGTAGGCGCCGACCTGATGCAGGAAGTTGGCGTCGATGACGTTGTTGGCGCCGGGGGACAGCAGCATCAGGTAGGAGCCGAGGGGAAGGTCGCTCGCGACGATGTTGTGCGTGATCGTGTTGCCGGAAGGCCTCCCGGCATCGCCGGCCAGGGGAACCCATTCGATCCGCAGGAAATCCTCGTCGTTCGACGCCAGGATTCCGATGTTGTTCAGGACGGTGTTGTTGTGGCCGCCGTGGATCATCACGTTGGCCCAGGAGGTGTCCTTCAGGAAATTGCCCTGGACGGTGACGCCGCTGGACAGGTCGTCAAGGTAGATGCCGTAGCCCTTGTGATTGAGAAGCCAACGGCCGGTTGTATCGGTGGCAAGCCCCCCGACATGCTCGATCCAGTTGCCCTGGATGACCGTGCCGGTGTTCACGCCGGACCGCCCGAGCATCTCGATCCCCCCGGAATCCGCCGTCTCCTTGCCGGTGTTGCGGATGCGGTTGTACAGGATCGCGTTGTTCAGGTTGATGGTCGCGGCGTTCCAGTTCTTCAACGAGATGCCGTAACGCGCGCTGTGGTCGATGTCGTTGTAGGCGATCGTCGTGTCGCTGATGCCCGAGCCCATGATGCCGGCAGCGTATTTGCGGACTTCGCCGATGTTCTGGATCTGGTTGCCGGACACGGTGTTCGCGTTGGACTGGCTGTCCAGGACCACTCCGTTGATGCCAAGATGGTCCAGATAGTTTCCGCTGACGAGGTTGCCGTCGGAGCCCTGCGTCAGGCGGATGCCGCTGCCCACGTTCAGGAAACTGTTGCCCATGATCCGGTTGGCGTCGGCGCCGACCAGTTCGACCGTGTTGCCGTCCGTCACGGTGTCGGTGAAGGTCAGGCCCTGGATGATCACGCCGGTGGCGCCGTTCAGCCGCACCAGGGTGCCGAGCCGGGCCACCGAGACGCCGGAGCCGTCGAAGTTGGTTCCGGTCCCCACATTGATCACCAGACGGCCGTCCGACGCCCGGTAGGCGAACTCCCCCACCTGATCGACGTGGGCGCTGTTGCCCAGCAGCTTGAAGGTGGAGCCGTCGCGCATGGTGAAGGGCGCGTCGGACGTGAAGGTCAGGGTGCGGGTCACCTCGTCGATGCCGGCGACTGTGAGGATCGCATCCTGGAGCCGTTCCGTGTCGAAGACTTGGACCCGGCTGCCCGGCACCAGGTCGGCGGCGGTGACGTCGCCCGCGTGGTAGCGCAGCGCGTTCTTGCTGGCGCCATAGGCGCCCGCGTCGGCGACGAACCAGCCGGTGGTCGGGTCCTCCGGGTCGTAGGCCGCCTTGGAGGCCAGCCGGTAGCGCACGCCGTTGACGGTGACGTCCAGCCCCGGCGCGGCGGACAGGGGCGCCGACCAGACGCCGTTGCCCTCATAGATGAAGCCGCCGACCCGCTCGCCGCCGCTGATCACGGCCTGCTCGCCCGGATACCCCAGGATGCGCACGTCGCTGTCCTGCGCGCCGAGGCCGAGCGTGTTCGTCAGGGTGTAACCGCCCTCGCGGACGTAGGTCGTCTTGACGGTGCCGGCGCGCATGGCCGCCTGCGCCCGCTCCAGACTGGCGAAGGGGCCGTCGGTGCCGTCGGCGTTCGGCGCGGCCAGCAGCCCGGACCAGCCGTCATTGCCGTTCTTGGCCACGTAGAAGGCGGCGCCCTGAGGGGCCGGTGCGTCCGAGGCGGTGCCCTGGAACACTGGGGCTTCGACCGCCAGGGTGACGGACCCGTCCTGGGCGGGGGTTTGGGCGGCGAGGCTCTTGCCGTTCACCGTCACGGTTCCGAACGACAGGTCTCCGGCCTGCGTCCCGGTGGCGGGCAGGATCTGCACCGTGTGGGCAACGGACGGGTCGAGGGTGACCGAGAAGGTGAAGCGCTCGGCGCTGCCGGACGCGGCCTCCGCCTCTCCGGCGAACTTGCCGTCCACCAGGACCTTGAAGCGCACCGGCCCGGTGGCGGACGCGCCGCGCGCCGCCTCGACGGTGATGGGGATGGGCCGGGTGATGACCTCCTCCGGCTTGGGCGGGGGGCGGACCAGCGGACCGCCGAACATCTCCTCCCCCAGACCGAAGGACAGCAGGCCGCCCCAGTAGAGCCCCGTCTGGCCGGCGACCACGTCCTTTCCGTCCACCGCCCCCTTGTCGTAGGTGGCGCGCGGGTCGGTGGATTTGATCTCCTGCCCGTCCACGGTGATGGAGCCGACGAACAGGTTGCGGTCCACCCCGTTCACCACCCCGTCGTTGTCGTACCAGATGGAAATCCGGTGGGCCTGGTCGGGATCGAGCGTGGCGGTGAAGCGGTAGGGTGTGCTGGAGGTGGCGGCGACCCACGCCTCGCCGATCATCACGCCGTCGACCAGCAGCCGGAAATGCGGCGCCTGACCGGCGGACACGCCCCAGGCGTTCACGACGATCGGGACATCGATGGTCCGTTGCGGGGACGTGGACATGCGGGACTCTGGAGCCTGCGGGCGGGAGACCGCCCGTCCCGAGGGGTGCGGAATGCTCCCTCGCGTCCCAGAATTGACATACCACTATCGATTGGATGTGTGACAACGGTCCCAAAATGGCCACAGCCGGGACACTGGTCACAGCCGTTGCGGGAAGGCTTGCCGGCCTGCGGCTTCCCGGAATCCTCTTCCGTGCGTCCGGTTCCTATGGCCGTTGTGCTGGGACAAGGGCATCGCCGAGCCGATCGTCACGAAAGCGCGTGCCGTCGTACCACCAGCAGCGCAGCGGGCGTCCGTCCTCCTTGCGGCCCTTGTCCAAAGCGGCAAGGATGGCCTGTCCGTAGCCGACGCTGACCACGACGATGTCCCGGCACTCCAGCTTCGCGGCCTCTGTCATTGTCAGCTCCGCCGTCTGGGCGAAGCCTTCCCCCGTCGCCAGGAGATCGGCGTACCCGACACATTCGAGGCCGGCGTCGCGGGCGACATCAAGGAAGGTGGGGCCCATGCCGCCCATGCCCCCGGCAGCGCACAGGATGTACCGGTCAATGCCGGCGTTTCTGACCATGTGAACGAGCTGCCGGCTGATGGCCCTGTGCCCGAATCCACCCTGCGCCCCGTCGAGCATCTCCTCGATATGCCCCGCCCGGCACAGGGTCATCTGGCCTTGTGGCCACGGCACGTCGGAAGGCCGGGTCTGGAGGGACAGGCTCAGCCAGAGCGATGGAGGGGTGCTTGTAATCACCGTGTCCAGAACCCCGCCGGCCCGGTCGCTGCAGATCCGCAGCCGTGCCGACGACCCGTTGTTGACGTCGTAAACAAGGCGCCCGATGCGGCGGGCCTCCTCGCCCGTCGGAAGATGCACCGCCCGATGGAGGATACCGAGCAAGGCCTCCGGATCGGTATCCCGGTCCGGCGCGTCTTCTCCATCGGCAAGCCGGGCCCATTGGGCCTGGTAGGACAGGATACCCGCCCGGCAGGCCCGCAAGGCGCCGCGCTGCTCGCTGTCGATTTTCGGAGGTTCCTGGATAGGGCGGATGCGGCCCCTTTCGTCCCGGCGGTAGCTGATGGTCGTCGCCGCCTCGCCGTTCAGAAGCAGCTCTAGAAACTGTGGGCTGCGGTAGATGACCTTGGCTTGCTCGAACGCGGCTTTGCTTTGCGGCATATGCGTGCGGATGCGGACGCCGCCCACCACCCGGTGAAGGACCGCCGGCGTCGCGTAGAACAGATAGCCGTGGAAATCATAGTGACCGGTCAGTTCCGGCAGGCGCGCGAATCGTTCGAACATCGAGCCCTTGGCGCCGATGTCCACCAGCGCAACCTGGCCGGTGGCGCCGAATTGCTCCTTCATGTAGGCTACGAAATCGCGGCGTGCCTGTTGCGCCCGCGCATGGATGCGTCCAACCGTCTCTTCGGACAG
Source organism: Azospirillum himalayense (assembly GCF_042657465.1). NCBI lineage: Bacteria > Pseudomonadati > Pseudomonadota > Alphaproteobacteria > Rhodospirillales > Azospirillaceae > Azospirillum > Azospirillum himalayense. Next base: position 44,585 of record NZ_JBHSLC010000006.1, read on the forward strand.
CAGATAAACCTTCGCAGCCTGCCAGCCCTTTGCGGCCTCGCCGAACTCTGCGCCCAGCAGGTCCACCAGAGGGGTGTCGGCATGCTCCAGGAGGGAGTCCGGCAGTGGCCCCAGGTCCAGCATGGTCAGGACATCCCGGAGTGTCCGGAAGATTTCGGTGGCGAGGCTGCGGAGTTCCGCTTCGTCGAAGCGGATCAGGGACGGCAGGTAGAGAGCCGCCCGGGAAACCGCCAAAGGCGCGATGATCACATCCAGGCCAAGCCGTTCGGCTTCCAGAACCATCAGCTGCCCCAGCAGCTCTCCTTCGCGCATCAGGGGCGCGATGCGCCGGATTCCGCGGGCCGCCGCATCGCGCACCACCCAGGAGGCGTAATGGACGGCGACCGGCCCGAGGACGGTCGCGCCGTAGCCGTACCAGAATCCGTTCCCGTCCCTGGCGCGGACGCCGCGCGCGGCGAGTCCGCGGGCCGGAACCAGAGGCCCACGCGGCAGGGTCCCGAGCAGGGTCTCGCGCCGGACCATCTCATTCAGCCATCCGGGAAGCGTGTAATGCAGCGCCCGGATGCCGGCGGCCGCGGCTCCGGCCTTGTCGGTCACAGGGTCGTCCCCGATGTGGAGGACGCGGTCGGGACGAAGGCCGGGGTGCTGCGCCAGGATCATCCGGAACAACACGCCGCCGGCTTTCGACGCGCCATGGTCGCAAGAGACGTGCAGGCGCTCGTAGTTCCTGCCGGCGGCGATGCCGACGGATTCCAGCATTCCCCGGATCTCCGCTCCCCCCAGATACATATCGGAGATCAGCAGAACGGGTGTTCCCTGTTCCTGCAGGTGCCCCAGAAGGCTGAGCATATAAGGATTGGCAATCGCCATCGCGCGCTCGACCCTGCGCTCCAGCCGTTCGAGAGCCGCCGTATCGGTGTCGTGCAGTTCCAGCGCCCGGTAGATGGCGGCCAGATCGACGTCACCGCTCTGACTCCGCGCCCGGGCCTCCGCTTGGCGTCGCATGATGACGAAGGCATCGTCGGTGACCGAAGGGTCGAGCAGAGCCGCGGAGCGCGCCGCCTGCGCCACCCGTTCGAAAACCGCTTCCGGAGGACCGCAGCGCCGCAGCAACAGCGTGTCGAAGACATCAAGAGTCACGAGATCGAAGGCGGACGGGTCAAGCTGGCTTAGCGCAGAATCCTGATCCCAGCTTATCGCTCCATGTCCCCCTGTTTCGTCCGCAGATGCATTGACGGGGAATGGCATGGATGGTCCTTTCTTCTTTCAATATTATCGCCGGAGCGGTCGGCTTGGGGAAAAGGGATCTAAAAAGGCTCCGCTTTCACCGGGGACTGTGGCGTTCCGAACCGCGTCCGGGCAACAGATTTCCGTTGTCCGAGGGGACGCGCCCTGTGCCCCGCTTGCCGGCGAAACGGAAAGTGGCATTCAGAAGTCGTTAACACTCTATAAATACCATCGGGTCTAATAGATATAGACCTAGTCTTTAGCAGTTTTACTGCCTGAACAGTTGGAGGAATGACGTGAAAATCGCCAAGAAAATGGCAGACATCCCCGTCTCAGATGAAATCTATATCTTTGGCGCGGGACGCGGCGGTCAAATCATGTTCGACCAACTGAAGGCGACCCCAGGGGCAAAGGTCCTGGGATTCATCGACAATAACAAGCAGGGCACTTTGAAAGGGCTTCCCATCCTGAGTTTTCAGGACTTTCTGGCGGTGCGGACCGAAAACGCCCAGGTGGTGATCGCCAGCATGTTCGGCCACGAGATGGCGGCGCAATTGCGCCGGAACGGCATCATGTCCTTTTGCAACGCCTATCCCATCGTGGCGCAGGAGGTGGAACGGGGGGGAAAGCGTGGGCGCCTCGTCACGGCCGCCGCCATCGTCGCCGTGATCGTCGGGGCTGCAGTTCTTCTGTTGCGATAAGCCGCTCTGGGCCTTCGTCCCGCGGGCGATGTCCGCGAGGGGGCGGCCAAGGCCAGGGCGTCATGGATGCGGTTGGGTCCAAATATAGGGAGGCGCGGTTGTGACGAAGAAGCTTTGCCCTTTGCCATGGCAGCAGATGGTGGTGGGCATCACCGGCATCGCCGTACCGTGCTGCTATCGCCCTTGGCCTGAAGCGTTCGGCAATCTGAAGACCGAGGATGTCCACAGCATCTGGAACGGCCCCAGATATGTGGAACTCCGCAAGGCAATGGTGGAGGGCGGCATCGAGGCCGCTTGCCCGGACTGCCAGATCATTCCGGTGCAGGGGATTCCACCCCTGATGAAGAAGCCGGAATTCATGGAGGACAAGGACACCCCCTACGCGGCCAACATGGCGATGGTGGAGGAGGAGTTTTCCGCCGGCGCCACGACCTTGTCGGCCCGTCCGACCATGTTCACGATCTCCCCGTCGGGACGCTGCAACATCGTCTGTCCTCATTGCAGTCAGCACGAGAACCATATCTCCAAGGAGGAGGTCGGGGACAACGCCTGGGCGGCCATCCGCGATCTCACCCCCACCCTCGACTATCTCAACTGGGGTGGCGGCGAGCCGACGATCCAGCCGGAATTCCGGCGCTTTCTGGAGTCCGGGCTGCCCGAACAGGCGCCCCAGCTCACCATCGCGATGATCTCCAACGGTTTGCTGCTGAAGCAGGATCTGGTGCGCCGCCTGGCGGGGTTCCGGAAAACCACCCTTCAGGTTTCGATCGATGCCGGCACCAAGGAGGTTTACGAGAAGGTCCGCTGGCCCGCGAAGTGGGAGGTCCTGCAACGCAATCTGCGCGATATGATCGAGCTGGAGCGGACGCAGGAGGGCTTCTGGGTGGTCGGTTCCTACACGATCAACAAATCCAATGCCTTGAGCATTGTCGATTACATCGCCCTGTGCCGGGAGTTGGGGCTTCCCAGCTCCTTCTACAGCGTCTGGCACTATCCGCCGGAGCATCGGCCCGATCTCTTCAACGACGTCGATGCCGAAACCGTCGGGTGGGAGGAGGAATTCCGCCGGGCGCGCGAGGATGCGCGCCGTTACGATGCCGAGGCCCCGCCCACCTGCATGGCGCCCGATGGTTCCCTCTACGCCATGACGCCCTTCCTGGAGCGCTATTTGGGGATCATCGAAGCGGGCATGGCCGAAGCGTCGGGCCATGTTCGGCGCTCCTTCTCCTTTGGTGCCGCTTGCGCCGGGCGTTTCGTCCTCGTGCGCCGCCAGAGCGACCGCCGCGCAGTGGCTTACGGCACCTGTGGAAAGGACGGAATCGTCACCGCCCGGGTCCCGATGGTGCCGCTCCGGCTGGAGATCTGGGAGAACGGATATCTCCACCAGCGCATCGCCCTTGCCCATTGCGACGACCCTCTCGACCAGCCGGAGGTCTTCCGGATGCGCTTCGACGAAGCCGGCGTTTCCGGCGTTCCCGTGCTCGGAGCAGAGCCGTCATGACCCTTTCCTCTTCGGACGAGTCCGTTCTCGCCCCCGACGCCGCCCATAGCTGGACTTATTGTTCGGAACCCTGGCAGAAGTTCGCGCTGACGGTGGACGGCAACATTCCACGCTGCTTCAGCTCTCCGGGCGGGCCGGCCGGCTCCCTGCACGCCACCACGGATCTCCTGGCGCTGTGGAACAGCGAATCGTTCCAGAACTTCCGGGCCGCCGTGTCGGAAAAGGAGCCCGCGCACTCGGTCTGCCGGCGCTGTCCGCACATTCTCTCGGTCGGTCCGGTTCCGTTCCTGACCGATCCGGAAGGAGAGGAATCCCGCACGCCCTATGGCCAGAACATCCGCCTGCAGCGGCGGGAATTCGAAAGCGGCGAAGTGGTGCTGCGGTCGCTTCCTTCGATCCTGCACCTGGAGCCCTCGGCCTACTGCAATCTCGACTGCATCATGTGTTCGCAGTTGAACCTGAAGCGCTCGGTCAACGACCAGACCGTGATCGAGAAGTTCGTCAGCGCATCCGCTCCCTACGCGACCCTCATCAACTGGAGCGGCGGCGAGCCCCTGGTGCAGCCGAGCTTCAAGCATTTCATGCGCACCTTCGATCCGGCGGGCAACCCTTTCCTGGGCTTGTCGCTGATGACCAATGGCTTGGTGTTCGACGAGCGCCACATGGAGTTTCTGCCGAAGTTCAAGCGGGCGGCGGTCTGCGTGTCCATCGACGGGACCGGGCCGGTCTACGAACGGATTCGGGTCAAAGGGGAGTGGCGCAGGCTCGAAGCCAACATGAAGCGCCTTCTGATCCTCCGCGACCAATACAGCCGGTTCGGGGTATCCGCCGCCTTCACCATCCAGAAACAGAATGTCAGGGAGATCGCGACCTTCCTGCGCTGGTGCCTGGAGCTCCGGCTGCCCAGCGTGTTCATGGCGGTGTTTAGCGCCCCCGTCCCGCACCGTCCCGACGTCTTCAATCACTGCGAGCGGGAAACGGAGGGTTGGCGCGACAGCCTGAAGGATGTGATCGCCCTTTCCGAAGCCCTGGACGCGGCGACCGCCGAACACATCCACCCGTTCGGGAACACTCCGCTGCGGGCCACCCCGTACCTCTCCAACTACGTCAACCGCATCCTGGCCGCCATGGATCGGGCGGGCTCCTGGCCGCTGCGCCAGGTGACGCTGGACGTCACGCAGGCAACGGAGCGTCCGGCGCTCTTCGTGTTCAGCCGCGATGGCGAGGACGTCGCTTATGCCTTGGTTGATGGAAGCGCTCCCTTCGAGGTCGCGCTGCCGGACGGCCGCTTCCATGTGACCGGCTATCCGACTCCCACGTCCAACCGCGTGGTGTTCCGGGGCAAGATCGAGGTGGCGTGACGCCGCCCCGGCCCGCCGTCCGCCTCACCCGCCAGCGGCGCCGCGAACCGCTTCGCAGACCGCGCCGATGATCCGGTGCTGGGTCGCCTCGTCCAGGTAGGGATGCATGGGCAGGCTCAGCACCTCGCCGGCCAACCGTTCGCTGACGGGCAGGTCGTCGCCGGCAAGCGGGAAGCCGGCGTAGGCCGTCTGCCGGTGCAATGGCCTGGGGTAGTACACGGCGGTCGGCACGCCGACGGCTTTCAGTGCCGCCGCGATCGCGTCGCGCCGGCCTCCGGCGATGCGCAGGGTGTATTGCGCCCACACCGACGCCCTTCCTTCCGGCATCGAAGGAAGGGCGGTGATCCCAGCCAGCCCCGCGGCGTAGCGTCGGGCGACCATGCCGCGGGCCGCGATCTCGTCAGGGAATATCCGCAGCTTTTCGATCAGCACCGCGGCTTGCACGGTGTCCAGCCGGGCGTTCATGCCGATGCGGACGTTGTCGTATTTGTCGGAGCCCTGGCCGTGGACGCGAAGACTGCGGATGGCGGCGGCCAGCCCATCGTCATCGGTGAAGACCGCCCCGCCGTCGCCGTAGCAGCCGAGGGGCTTCGCCGGAAAGAAGCTGGTGGTCGTGGCCAAGCCGATCGTGCCCGCCTTCCGGCCTTTGTAGACCGCCCCGAACCCCTGGGCTGAGTCGACCACCAGCCGCAGGCCGTGCCGCGCGCAGACCGGTTCGATGGCGTCGTAGTCGGCCGGGAGGCCGAACAGGTCGACCGCCACCACCGCGGCCGGGCGCAGTCCCGCCCTTCGGGCGGTGGCGACCGCCCGGTCCAGGCTGTCCGGGTCCAGGGTGAAGGTTTCAGGGTCCACATCCGCGAAGACCGGCGTGGCGCCCACCCAGGCGGCCACCTCGGCGGTGGCGGCGAAGGTGAAGGACGGGCAGAACACGGCGTCTCCTGGCCCGATGCCCTCCGCCCGCAGCACCAGGGCGATGGCGTCGGTTCCGTTGGAGCAGGTGATGGCGTGGCGGGCCCCGCAGAAGGCGGCCAGTTCGTCTTCGAGCCGGGCGACTTCGGGTCCCATGATGAAGTGGCCGTGATCGAACACGCGCCGGACGGCCTCGTCGACCTGCGGGCCGATGAGCCGGCGCTGTGCGGCGAGGTCGATGAAGGCGATCGGACCGGTGGCTTCGGACGCGGGTTCGGACGCGGGTTCGGACGTCATGCGATTTCCTCCAACCGGTCGTCTTCTGCCAGCCGGTACTGGCGCCCGGTAGCCGGGCACACCAGGTCGGGGCCGAGCCGTTCCCCGTGATGGCTCATCCAGCCGATCCGCTGGGCCGGTACCCCCACCATCAGGGCGAAGGCCGGAACGTTCCGGGTCACCACCGCGCCGGCGCCGATAAACGCATATTCGCCGATCGTCACGCCGCACACGATGGTGGCGTTCGCACCCAGGGTGGCGCCGCGGCGCACATGCGTGTCGCGGTATTCGGACTTGCGCGAGACCTCGGCGCGCGGGTTGAGGACGTTGGTGAAGACGCAGGACGGACCGCAGAAGACGCTGTCCTCGAGGACGACGTTGTCGTAAACCGACACGTTGTTCTGTATCCGGACGGTGTTGCCGATCCGCACGCGGTTGCCGACGAAGACGTTCTGGCCAAGCGAGCAATCCTCGCCGATCTCGGCACCGGCGCACACATGGGTCCAATGCCAGATGCGGGTACGGGCTCCGATGCGGGCACCCTCGTCGACGATGGCCGTCGGATGGGCTGACCAGCCTTCCTCCCCGTTCACGGAACCTCCTCCAGCGCCGCCAGCCGCCGGCAGAAGGGGTGATAGTCGCCCTTGAGGCCGACGACGGAGCCGCGCCGGATGTCGTGCACCGTCTCGATGGCGGCGCGCGCGTCCGCAAGGCCGTAGCCGCCCCCGGACAGGATGTCCCGATAAACCTCGGTGTGCAGGTCGGTGAAACCCTCGCTGAACTCAAACTCCTCGCCGCCGATCAGGATCGAACGGTGGGTCCGCTTGCCCGCCGCCGCCACCTCGGGCGGGAGGTGGGCGGCGTTGATCGAGAGGAACCAGCGGACCCGCGCCCGTTCGAACTCCAGATAACCGGCGGCGACGTCGCGTTCGTGCATATGGACGACGCTGCCGCGCCGGGGGCCGAACACCCAATTCAGCATATCGAAGAAATGGACTCCGATGTTGGTTGCGATGCCGCCGGACTTCTCGATGTCGCCTTTCCAACTCATGCCGTACCAATGGCCGCGCGATGTCAGATAGGTGAGATCGACGTCGAACACCGTGTCCGGCGGCGCGGCGGCAACCCGGTCGCGCAGCGCCCGGATGGCGGTGTGGTGGCGCAATTGCAGGACATTGAAGACGCGGCGTCCGGACTCCGCCTCGATGTCGATCAGCGCATCCACGTTCCAGGGATTGAGGACCAGCGGCTTTTCGCACAGGGCGTGGGCGCCGCTGCGGAGGGCGAAGCGGATGTGGGCGTCGTGCAGATAGTTGGGCGACGCGATCGACACGAAGTCCACAGGCTCGCCCATGCGCCGGCGTTTGTCGATATGGCGGTCGAAACGCTCGAACTCGATGAAGAAGTCGGCATCGGGAAAATAGTTGTCGATCACGCCCACGCTGTCGTTGGGATCGAGCGCGGCGACCAGCCGGTTGCCGGTGTCCTTGATGGCCTTCATATGGCGGGGTGCGATGTAGCCGGCCGCACCGATCAGCGCGAAGCGTTTCATGAAGGGGCAGTTCCTCGACTGGTGGGCGGTGAGTCGCGGTGCGGAGGCGGTTCGCTGGTGGAAGGAAATCTTGGTCCGGTGTTCAGGCTTGGGGTCTTGTTCGGGGGTGGTGCGGTAGGCCGGGGCTGCTGTAAAAGCTTCGTCCCATGGGAGGCACCCCGTACGGGCTGGCCCCCTTTCGGATTTTCTCCCTTGCGGGGGCTTCGGTGTCAAGAAAGGTCTGCGGCCCCCGGCCCTGCCCATCCGATGCACATTCTGGAACGGACCATGCGCACTATTTCTCGCGTCCATGAACTTCCGGTAACGGGGACGGTGCTGATCTTCGGGGCGGGCCATGGCGGGGAGATCGTCTGGCGGGAGCTGGCGAAGCGTCCCGGCGTCCGCGTGAACGGATTCATCGACAACGGCAAGACCGGTACCTTGAACGGGCTGCCGATCCACCGGCCGGCCGAGGTTCTTCCGCCGCCCGCCGGGGTGACGGTCATCATCGCCAGCATGTTCGCCGGAGCCATCGCCGGAGAACTGAGGTCCCGAGGCGTCTCGGACTGGGTCAGCGCGGCCCCCCTGATTCGCAACGTGATCCAGGCGGAGCAGGCCCGCGGCGGGCCCAATCCGATCCTTGCCGCGCTCAACGAGTGCGTCCTCGTCCTGTGCGCCTTCGTGGTTGCGGTGATCGCCCGGTTCCGCGCCAAGACGGTCGATGTCGGCATCGGGCCGGAATGCCTCATCAACAACCAGTATCACAAACGGGCGCTGCTCCATGCGGGTTACAGCGCGGAAACCTTCGTCATCGGGGTCACGCACGTTACCCAGCAGTTCGACCATGTCTTCATTCCCCGGCGCATCGTGGCGTCGAACGTGGCCGTGCTCCTGCGGGTGTTCCATCTGGCGGCCACCCGCTACCGCCTTCTGTACGTTTATTTTGGCGGCGGGCCTTTCTACGCTTCCCGGTGGGCATGGCGCGTCGAACCGCTTCTGTTCGCCATTGCCCGGACCCGCATCGTGGTGCTTCCCTATGGTCAGGACATCCAGGACTTCACGCGCTGCCCCAATCTGCCGTTCAAGCACGCCACGACGGTCGATTATCCTTTCCAGAACCGGGATCGCCAGCGGATCGCCGATCGGATCGACCTGTGGACGCGCGGCGCCGGCCATGTGGTCTCCGGCTGCGACTGGGTCGACTACATGCATCACTGGGACACGCTGATCCCCGGACATTTCGCCATTGATGCCGACGGCTTGCGGCGACGCGCCGAGGATGCCATCAGCAGCATCGGGGCCGGCAGCATCCTGACCGGCGGCGACGCGCCGGTCAGGATCGTCCACGCGCCCAACCACCGGACCATCAAGGGAACTCCCCATGTCGTCGCGGCGGTCGAACGGCTGCGAGAGGAAGGCATTCCGGTCGAATTGACCATCGTCGAAGCGGCCGCCAACCAGACCGTTCTCGAGCAGATGGCGCGCGCCGATATCGTCGTCGACCAGCTCGTCATCGGCTGGTACGCCATGGTCGCTATCGAGGCCATGGCCCTGGGCAAGCCGGTGGTCTGTTACATCCGGCCGGATCTGCACGCGCTGTATGTGGGCGCCGGCGTTCTTGCCGGGGACGAACTGCCGCTGGTCATGGCCAACCCGGAAACGCTGGCCGACGCGCTGCGACCGCTGATCGCGGACCGGGAGCGCCGCCGGGCGCTCGGCGTCAAAGGCCAAGCCTATGTCCGCGATCGCCATTCCATCACGACGATCGGCGCCGTGTTCGCGGCCATCAACCAGGAACTCGGTGTGCCGCCCTCCGGCCCGGTTCCGCCCGCGCCACTCCCGAATTGAGCGTCGCCGGTCCATGTTGCAGACCATGGTGGTGGAGAGTATCACGGTGGCGCCGGCTGCCGGCAACGCCCCGCCTGGATGAGGTTTTCCCGACGTGCCTTCCCTCCTGCTGAACCGCCTGCGTGCCCTCGTTCGGCCGAAGGGTGAAACAGGCCGTTGCAGCGGGGCGGCCGCTCCAGGGCCGGCGGGACCGCTGCGTGGGTATCGGATCGCGGATGGCGCCGCCGTCAGGCTGGAGCCTCTGCCGGAAACCGAAGGGCTGCCTGCCTTGCCGGACACTCTTCTGGTCGAGGTGGGGCGTTACCGCATCGGGGAGCAGGGCTTCGCGCTCGACCAGCCGGGCGTTCACCGCTTTTACAGCCTGGGCGGCGAAACGGTGCAGCGGCTGGTCAGGCCTCCGGACCCCGAAAGCCTGCTGCGTCATGTGGGTTGGCTTTGGGGATACGGCAGCACGGACGAGGGCGAGCCCGCTGCGGACGATCTCCAGGCCCTGGGCCGGGCTCCGCGCTTCCTCGGCTGCTCCCGTCTGGCCTTTCTTGCCGTCCGGTTGTTCGGCGAGGCCGGCTTGCCGGCGCGCGTCGCCGGGCTGGCCACCGCCGAGGTATGGAACGGGCACGACGACGGGCACACCCTTGCCGAGGTGATGCTGCCGGACATCGGATGGGTCGCGTACGACCCTGGCTTCCATGGTTTTCCGGCGATCGATGGACGGCGTGTTCCGGTCCTGGAATGGGTGGACGCGGTGCGGGAGGGGGCGGCGGCGGATTGGCTTCCGCTGCCCGGAAATCCTCCCCTGGCGCCGTTCCGGCACAGCGGATTCGACTATGGGCCATGGGTTGCGGAGCGGGCGCTGTCAGCCGATGCGCTCAAGGCATGGTACCGCCGGCTTGCCGGCACCACGCTCCAGTGGTGGTGCGACCGCTTCTATGCCTGTGCCGACCAAGTGTCGCCCGAGGCTCTTCCGTTCATGGCCGCGTCGAACCACCAGATGCTGGAGCGCCGGCTGTTCCTCGATCTCTTCTATTCTCCGGCTCCCGAGCCGCGCTTATCCCTACGGAGTCCCCCGCCATGAAGAAAGCACCGGATCTTCTCGACCTTCTGGTCTGGCCGGTGGACGTGGTCCAAGAGCTGTTGTGGTTCGTTTGCAGCGTGATCCTGGCGCTGGTGGCGCGTTGGAAGCCGAAGCCGATCGACGTGGGGCTTGGTCCGGAACCGCTCATCAACAACATCTACCACAGGAAAGCCCTGATCCAGGCTGGCTTCACCGCCGAAACCTTCGTCAGCAGGACCTACTTCATAACCCAGAATTTTGATCACATCATTCCGGCCGGAGACGGCGCACTGGGAAAGTTCATCGGACGCCTGAGGCTGTTCTGGCACGCGGTGTCGCGCTACAAGATCATATACATCTATTTCAACGGCGGGCCGTTCTTCTACACGAGCTTCGTCTGGTGTGCCGAGCCGATGCTCTTGCGGCTGGCGCGGGTGCGGGTGGTGGTGATGCCCTTCGGCGGCGACGTCCAGGACTTCACCCGCAGCCGCAACCTGCTGTTCAAACACGCCATGACCATCGATTATCCGGGGCATGCCCTGCGGCGGAAGCGGGTTGCCGACCAGATTGACCTGTGGACCCGCAACGCTGACCACATCCTGTCCGGATGTGAGTGGGTCGATTACATGTATCACTGGGACACGCTCCAGATCGCCCATTTCTCGATCGACACCGAAGCCCTGGCCGCGCGCGCCGCCATGGCCGGCGACGGGCAGCCGGTGCCCCCGGCGGAAGGCCGGCCGACGCCGGAGAGGCCGCTGCGGGTGCTGCACGCGCCTAACCACCGGGCCATCAAGGGCACGGGCGCCTTCTTGCGGGCCGTGGAGGAGCTGGCCGCCGAGGGCGTCCCGATCGAGTTGGAAATGGTCGAGTTCGTGACCAACGACGAAGTCCTTCAGGCCATCTTGCGGTCGGACGTGGTGCTGGACCAGCTGATCGTCGGCTGGTACGCGATGTTCGCCATCGAGGCCATGGCGATGGGGAAGCCGGTGCTCTGCTTCCTGCGCTCCGACCTGATGGAGCTGTACATCGGCGCCGGTCTCGTCGAGGAGGGCGAGATTCCGATCGTCAACGCGCACCTCCTGTCGGTCAAGGAAGCGCTGCGCTCGCTCGCCGCGACCGATCGCGCCGAACTGGCGGCCCTCGGTCGGCGGAGCCAGGACTATGTCCGCCGCCGTCATTCCCTGACGGCCATCGGGTCCGTCTTCGCCCGGATCAACAGCGAACTGGGGGTCCATCCCACCTGACCGTTCGTCGGTGGTTGGCGGTTCCAAATCCCGGCGGAGGTACGGTAGACTACGCCCATCCGGGCGCAGGCCCGACAAGGCTGGTCGGAGGCGGGGAGCCGGTGAACGGAAAGGATTCGCGTACGGAGGCATCAGCGGAGGTCCGGGGCGACGTCGATGGATGGAGACGGGCCATCAGGGACGACACGGTTTCCAACTACCATCTGGAGATGGGCCGGGCGATCCTGAGCGAGGGCTCGCTTGACGCCGCGCTGAATCATTTCCGGCAAGCTGCCGCCATCCGGCCCACCCTGGCCGAAGCCCATCACCGGATCGTCGAGGTGCTGCATCGGCTGGAGCGGCGCGCCGAAGCCGAGACGGCCCATCGGGCCGCGCTCGCGCAGAACCCCGGATACTCCAGCGACGCCCTCGTCGCCATTGCGCTTCACCGGCTGGAACAGGGAACTCCGGACGAGACGCTCGCCGTTCTGGACGAGGCTGAGAAGGCGGGTGTCGAGGCCGGTCTGGTTGCCGCCTTGCGCGGCCTTGTCCATCTGTCCCGTGGCGGAGCCGCCGCCGCGAAGGATTGTCTGCAGCGTGTCGGCGCGCTCGGCGGCAACTGGGGGGCCCGGATCGCGGGGGAGTTCGGCGTGGCCGCCCACGCGGCATTCCTGCGCGGAGACAGCCGGAGCGCGTGCTTTGGGTTCGAAACCGCTTGCCGGCTGTCGTCCGACTTCGGAAGCAGCCGCGATTTCTGGACCTTTGGCAAGGCGCATGAAAACGAAGGCCGCCTTGCCCAGGCGTTGGATTGCTATCACCGGGCGGTCCAGGCCGCACTGGCTGGAAGCTGGAGCAGCGTCGATGTGCAGGTGCGCATCTACATGGGCACCGCCTATCAGACTCTGGGGCAATGGAAGCCGGCGCTGGATGCCTTGGACCGCGCCGTTCAGATCGAACCGGGAGGCGCCTGGACCTACTTTCACCGCGGCATTCTGCTGCAGCATTGGGATCGCCTGGAAGAGGCGGTCACGGCCTATGACCGGGGGCTCGCGATTTCCCGGAATGATCCGTGGGGGTTGCAGTACAAAGCCGTGGCCCTGGACGCTTTGGGCCTTCCCGATGCCGCGCTGAACTGCCGGCGGCAAGCCGAGGCCCAGATGCACGGCAGCCCCTGGGTGGCCTATTACCGGGCTGCGGCCCTGGTTCATGCGGAGCGCTTCGCCGAGGCCGATACCGTTCTGGGAACGGTCGAGGGCAGCCGGCTGGCCGAGCAGGGGCCGGTCAACGCGGGCTTGTTCCACCTGCTGCGCGGCAGCGCCCTGCGGGCAGCCGGACACCCGGAGGCGGCCCTCCCGCATCTTGAGACGGCCGCCCGCCAGCTTCCCGGGAACCCTTGGCCGGACGTCAACCGGGTCGCGGCTCTGAGCGCTCTCGGCCGTGCGGAGGAGGCGGCCACGGCCGGCGCCGCGCTGGTGGCGCGGCTTCCGGACCTGGGATGGGCCTGGCTCGTCCATGGCCGCGCGCTTGCCACCTGCGGCCGGATCGAGGAGGCCGGAAACGCCTTCCGCATGGGCCTGGACCGCGCGCCGGGGATCGGCTGGGCCGACCTTTACCTGGGCGGCATGGGGCCTGCGAACCGCGAGCGCCGCGCCGCCGCGCCGTGATGATGGAAAGCCGGTCTTCCATCGTCACGGCGGGCCGTTACCCGATGCGCGCGTCCCGGAACGCACGGGCCATCTCCGGAACGCCCGTTTCAGGCCGGACCAGGGGAGCGCCCAGAAGCGTTTTCATGCGGGCGATGCCGGCGACCCAATCGCGTGGCTGAGCGGCGGTGTCCGCGGCGAACAGGGCCGGCTTCCCGAGGCCCTCTCCGATCAGTTCGCCGATCCGCCGCATGCTGACCGTCTCGGGCCCGGCGAGGTTGATGGTCGCTCCGGTCTCCAGCGCGCAGCAGCGTGCAATGGCGCGCGCGGCATCGTCGACATGGAGCGGGTTCAGACGGATGCCGTCCTTGCCCTGCAGGGTCAGCGGGCGCCCTTCGGCCACCGAAGCGATGAGCCGCGGAAGCAGCATCGGCGGGCGCTGACCGGGGCCGTAGACGAAGAAGAATCGCAGCACGACGACCGTCATCGCCGCGGCGTACCGCTCGGCCAGCAATTCGCTGATGCGCTTGGAGGTCAGATAGAAGGCCAGCGGATCGTCACCGATGCCCAGCGGAGAGGATTCGTCGATGGCCGTCGGTGACGGCGCGTACAGACCGCCCGTCGATGCGAGGATGAACCGACGCGCCCCCGTCCGCCAAGCCCAGTCGAGAAGCTGGAGGGTTGCGTTGGCGGTGACCGCGTGGATTCGCGCGGCACCCGCGGGAAAATCGCGATGATCCTCCGCCTGCGCCAGATGGACGACCGTGTCGACCCCTGGCGGCAGCGCAGCTGGCAGCGCCGTTTCCTCGAAGTCATGAGCGATCCAGCGGGGGGCAGCCAAACGGGAGCCACAGTCGGAGGGCGGAGCATTCGGGAAGCGGCGGGACATCGCCCACAGCTCGCACCGCCCCGTCAGCTCTGCGAGGGTGCGCCGGCCGATCAGGCCGGTGGCCCCTGTCACGAGCACGCTTTCCGGGAACGGTTCCGCCATCATCCACCCCTATAGGTTTTCAGTTCACAGCGCGGCGGTCGGGCCGCCACCGTGGGCGGCGCCACCAGACACCAGCCGTTCCATGGCCGTCAAGCGGCCCCCGGAGGTGTCGTTCGCAATTAAAGATCATTTAAGGATAGCTCTTTACCGTCACAGGCTCCAAATTCCAGCCCCCGGGTCACCGTCCGATCCGGTCGACAGGTCAGGCCGGAGAAATTGCCAAGACCGGGGAACGCGTCAGATGGATGTTCGTGGAAAGAAGTTTGTGGTGATCGGCGGTGCCGGCCTGATCGGCTCGCATACGGTTGATTTGCTGACCCGCGAGGACATCGGGGAAGTCGTCGTCTACGACAATTTCGTCCGGGGGCGGACCGAAAATCTTTCCGACGCCTTGCGGGACCCCCGCGTCCGCATCCATGACGTCGGCGGGGACATCTGCCAGACGGACATACTGGAGAGCGCCCTGAAGGGGGCGGACGGGGTGTTCCACTTCGCGGCCCTGTGGCTTCTGCAATGCTACGAGTTTCCGCGCGCCGCTTTCGACGTCAACATCCGCGGCACCTTCAATGTGCTGGAAGCCTGCTGGAAGAACGGAGTCAGCCGGCTCGTCTACTCGTCCTCCGCCTCGGTCTACGGCGACGCGGTCGAGGAACCGATGACCGAGGACCACCCGTTCAACAACACGAATTTCTATGGCGCCACCAAGATCGCCGGCGAGGCAATGGCCCGCGCCTTCCATCACCGCTACGGCCTGCCGTTCGTCGGCCTGCGCTACATGAACGTCTATGGGCCGCGCCAGGACTATCGCGGGGCGTACATCGCGGTGATCATGAAGATGTTGGACGCCATCGACCGGGGTGAATCGCCGGCGGTCTACGGCGACGGCAGCCAAGCCTACGACTTCGTGGCCGTCACCGACTGCGCCAAGGCCAACATCTGCGCCATGAAGGCCGAGGCCGTGGACCGTTTCTACAACGTCGGCACCGGCAGGCGCACCTCGATCAAGCAGGTGGCGGAGCTGCTGCTGGAGCTGACGGGCTCCGATCTGCCGCTGCGGTTCGAGCCTGCCGGGCTGACCTTCGTCAAGAACCGGATCGGTTCCCCCGATCGGGCCCGCCGCGAGATCGGCTTCGAAGCCGAGGTTCCGCTGCGTGATGGCTTGGCCCAACTTATCGAATGGCGTCGCACCCACATGGCTGAGGTCGAAGCCCGCCGCTGAGCCCGCGGACCGGCTTTCCCTGTGCGACGCTGACAAGGAGTTTCGAGGATGTGCGGCATTGCCGGGATGGTCCATCTTGACGGCGCGCCGGCTTCCGGCGACCTTGTCCGGCGGATGACGGACGCCATCGCCCACCGCGGTCCCGATGGTGAGGGCGTTTATGTCGATGGGCAGGCCGGGCTGGGACACCGCCGCCTAGCCATCATCGACCTCAGCGCCGCCGGGCGGCAGCCCATGGTGACGCCCGATGGCCGCTATGCCCTGACCTTCAACGGCGAGATCTACAATTTCCAGGAGCTGCGCGCCGAGCTGCAATCCTTGGGATATCGTTTCGTGTCGCGCACGGACACCGAGGTGATTCTTCACGCCTGGGCGGAATGGGGTCCGAAGGCCCTCGACCGCTTCAACGGGATGTTCGCCTTCGCCATTTGGGACAGCACCCGGCGCCGCTTGACGCTGGCGCGGGACCGCTTCGGCATCAAGCCTCTCTACTACGCGACGGTCGGGCGTACCCTGCTGTTCGCATCGGAGGTCAAGGCGCTTCTGACGTTTCCCGGAATGGCCGCCGCCATGGACCGGGAAGGGCTGATCGAATACCTCACCTTCCAGAACTTCTTCACCAACCGCACCCTGTTCGCCGGCGTCCGGCTCTTGCCGGCAGCCAGTTGCCTGAACGCCTGCTGCGAGACGGGAAGCTGCCACACCTTCCAGTATTGGGATTTCAATTTCCACGAACCGCAAGAGCGTCTTGCGCCGGATGCCTACGCCGATACGCTGGACCAGTTGATCGTCCAGGCGGTCAACCGGCAACTGGTCAGCGATGTGGACGTCGGCTCCTATTTGTCGGGCGGCATGGATTCCGGGTCGATCACGGCCTTGGCCTCCCGCCGGATCAAGGACTTGCGAACCTTCACCGTCGGCTTCGACCTGCATTCCGCTTCGGGCATCGAATGCTCCTACGACGAGCGCGAAAGCGCGGAGGCCCTGTCCTCCCTTTGCCGGACGGAGCATTACGAGATGGTGCTGAAGGCCGGGGACATGGAACGCTGCATGCCGTCCCTGGTCTATCACATGGAGGAACCGCGGGTCGGGCAAAGCTATCCCAACTACTACGCGGCCAAACTGGCCGGGCGGTTCGGCAAGGTCGTCTTGTCCGGGACCGGTGGTGACGAGTTGTTCGGCGGCTATCCGTGGCGCTATTACCGCGCCGTCGTCAACTCCAGCTTCGAAGACTACATCGACAAATACTATCTCTTCTGGCAGCGCCTCATCCCGAACTCTTTGATTCACCGCATGTTCCAGCCGATTTGGCCGGACGTCAAGCATGTGTGGACCCGGGACATCTTCCGGAACGTTTTCACAAGCCACGCCTCCCGGATGACGCGGTCCGAGGATTACATCAATCACTCCTTGTACTTCGAGGCGAAGACGTTCCTGCATGGCCTGCTGGTGATCGAGGACAAGCTGAGCATGGCCCATGGCCTGGAAACACGGGTTCCGATGCTCGACAACGATCTCGTGGATTTCGCTCAGACCATTCCCGTTGGGATGAAGCTTGGCAATTTGGCCGAGGTCGTCCGCCTGAATGAGAACGACCCCGGCCCCAAGAGCAAGGTGTTCTTCGAGCGGACCCGCGACGGCAAGCTGCTTCTGCGCAATGTCATGCAGCGCTACATTCCGGTCGAAGTCACGGATCGGGCCAAGCAAGGGTTCTCAGGCCCGGACGCGAGCTGGTTCCGGGGCGAGAGCATCGACTACGTGCGCCGTATGCTGTTGGAAGGGGAGTGTCACATTCACGAGTTTCTGGACCGTGCGACCGTCCGCGATCTGGTCGAGGAGCATCTGAACGGCACCACGAATCGGCGCCTGCTGATTTGGGCTCTGCTCTACCTGGAGCAATGGTGCCACACCTTCCTGGCTGGCGGCGGCCCCACTCCGGCCAAGCCTTGAACCGATGGTTTTATGAAAGGACTTGGGAAACCTCATTGAAGGCATGGATATTCGTGTCAGGGTCTATCACTGCCCAGGTTGAATATATTAACAGACAATTAGCACCGGATGTGCATGATTGCGCTACGCTCATGCTTATCTTGGGAGTGCGCAACCGATATGGATCTCATCCTCACCTCCAAGGCCAGTACTTCCGCTGTGCTGCAGGCCCGCTTGGCGGGGCGGGGGTGGCGCGTCCATAAGGTGACTGCGGTCGAGGATGCGGAAACCCGCCGCGCCTGGAACCGCGCGGCGCGGGCCGGCGGGCCTGTCGTGGTGGTGAACTATCCGGTGGAGACCGGTGGCGACGCGGACACGGTGGAGGCCTTCGTCGCTGCGGTGCTGCAGCGGCCCGGAGCCCTCTATTACGCGCCCCGGCCGAACGACTTTCTGTCGGTTGCCGAACCGGCCCTGGCCGGCATGGGGGCGGCCACCCCGCTCGACGGCGGGAACGAAGGTCCCCTGGACCGCTTGCGCAAATCCGCCCGCAAGCTGTTCCGGAGCGCTCCATCCGGCCCTCTCCCCTCCGGTCCGGCCCCCTCCGGTCCGGTTCCGCTGACTCCGCGCGTTCTCGCCGCCTGGGGCCTGTCCTGGGTGCCGTGGCACCCCGCGCCGGCGGCCCTGCGCCGTGACCTGATCGACCGGGTGGAACGCTTTTTTCCGCACCCGCTCAGCCTGCATGTGATCGTTCTCAACAAGTGCAATTTGAAATGCATCATGTGCCCGTATCACTCGCCCGCCTACCGGGCCGGGCACCGGTCGGATTATTTCGATGAATACCGATCGATGACACCGGAGACCTTCGAAAAGATCGCGGAGTATGCGGCGGATCTGGGCGTCACGCTGCAGTTCGGGCAGATCGAAGAGGTTCTGATGCACAAGAAGGCGATCGACTACATCGCCCGGGCAAAGGAGCTGGGGGTTCCCCATGTGCATCTGACCACCAACGGAACGCTTCTGACACCCGAGAAGGCATCAGCCCTGGCCGATAGCGGGATCGATTCGGTCATGTTCAGCGTCGATGCGCTGAACGCCGACACCTACCATTCGATCCGTGGCGACGACCTAGACCGGTTGGAGCGCCATATCCTCGATTTTCTGGCCAAGGCGAAGCCCCGCGGCACCCGCGTCGGCGCGTCCTTCATTCTCCAGCCCCAGAGTCTAGAGGAACGGGACGCCTTCCTGGCGAAATGGCGGAAGACAGGGCTCGATTACATCACCTTCTATGCGCTGAGCCGTCAGGACGTGGCAACGGGGCGTCCCCTCGACCGTGCCGAATTCTACGACAAGGGGGAGCGTTATCCCTGTGCCACGCCCTGGTTCCAATCGGTGGTGTTCCCCGACGGAGAGGTTTCCCTCTGCTGCAAGACGATGAACGACGTCGGGTGGCGGGGGGTCGTGTCCGTCGGAGACCTGAACACGGCGCCCTTGGACGCCATCTGGACGGGAGAACGCTACGCCCTCGTCCGTGACGAACTTCTCGGCAACAGGTTCGAATCCTTCGACGTCTGCAGCGATTGCGAAATCTGGTCCGCCGGGACCATGCTGACCGAGGAAGGGCCCGGATACGTCCGCACTTACAACGAAACCCTGGAAAGTTACACGTTCCGCTGACCACCGGGCTGCTGCCCGACCCATCGCCGTCCCTGGAGACCAATATGCGCGTACCGGATATGGAGAAGCGGCCCGACGTTCTGCTGGTGTATCCGCCGGTGATGTTGGAATTCCAGCCGACCGATCCGCCGTTCGGATGCCTGTATCTGGCCGCCGTCCTCCGCAAGGCCGGCATCCGCGTCGATATCCTCGATCTCAACGCGCTGCGGTGGGACGAGGATGAGGTGCATCTCTTCTTCCGGCAGCACGCGCCGCCGATCGTCGCCTTTTCGGGCATGACGACCGTGTACTACTACATCAAGCGTCTCGCCGCCTTCATCCGGGAACAGTCTCCGGACACCAAGCTGATCGGCGGCGGCAGCTTTGCCACGCCCTGTCCGGAGGACGTGCTGAAGAACACGGTCCTGGACGCGGTCGGGATCGGCGAGGGCGAGGACACCATCGTTCCGTTCGTGACGGCGTTGCTGACCGGCACTCCCCTGGAGACCGTCACCGGAATCGCCTACAAGGCGGAGGACGGGACCGTGCGGCGGACGGGAAACCGGCACAGGATCGGTGAACTCGACAACCTGCCCCTGCCGGCCTACGACTTGGTCGACATGGACCTTTACACTCGCAACACCGGGAAGCGCCCCGCCCTGGCCCGTCTGGCCAAGCGCATGGGAATTCCGCTGGAGGTCATCAGCAATTACTTCATCATGTTCACCGAACGCGGGTGCCCCTTTACCTGCACCTTCTGCTATCGGAATTATGGAAGACAAACCAGCCGACACAGCGTCGATTACGTCATCAACCACATAAAATACGCGAGAGACACATTCGGCGTAAACAACATCGCGTTTTATGATGAGACCTTCAATACGAACAAGAAATGGGTTCTTGAGTTTTGCAAGCGGGTGGCGGAGGAACTGCCGGACTGCTTTTTCTGGGTGGGCGGCGCGCGGGCCGACCGTCTGGACGATTCCATCATGGAGGCGTTCAAGTCCGCCAATTTCTATGAGGTCTCGATCGGCGTGGAGTCCTTCGACGACCGCATCCTCACGGAAATGCAGAAGGGATTCGACGCGGCGACGCTCATCGGCGCCCTCGAACAATTGCAGCGCCACGACCTCGCCCCCTCCGTCCTGGCCATGCTGTACGGTTTCCCCGGCGACGACGAGGAATCCCTCGCCGTCAACGAGGCTTGGCTGCGCCGGCTGAACATTCCGGCCTATTTCCAGTTCCCGCTGCCGTTTCCGGGCACCGGCCTGTACGACGATCTGCTCCGCAAGGGCCGGATCGGGGATGTCGACGCCTACATGGAACGGCTGGGCGACCACATGACCCAGAACCTGTTCATGAACTTGTCCCGTTTCCCCGACGACCAGTTGATCGTCATGGTGCGCGGTCTCGAGAAACGCCATGCCGCCCACATCGCCAGCCTCTCGCCGGACGGCGCCTCGCGGTGGGGCTGGGGCCATCTAACCGAACGCGCCGGCCTGAGCCGGCTGTTCTCCACGATCCGGCAAGGCCTGACGGGGAACGCGTCGCACCGGCCCTCTTGAACGGAAAAGGCCGAGCGGTCCGATGATCCTGCATTCCCATCTTCGGCCTGCCGTCCCGCGCCTGCGGGCGCTGCCCTATCCTTTTCTGGGAGCCCTGGCGATCTCCAGCGACGCGGAGGGGTTCGAGGCCGGATTCTTCCATGCCCTGATGTCCTATCTCAACGGCCGTGGGCGGACGCCGTTCGGGAAGGGGCTTGGCCTGGAGGTGACGACCAGCCTGTTCTTCTACGACCGGACCGGCGCCAGCCTCGCCTATTTCGCCGAACCGCTTCCCGGGGCCGCCCGCGGCCGGGAGGCGGACCGGCTGGACGACTGTCTGCGGGCCGGATGGATCGACACCAATCACGCCTTCGGGGATTTCGAGGGCGGCGGCTTCACGCGGGACCATGCCCTGTACGCCTACGAAGCGCTTGGCAGGCTGGGGGTGAAGCTGCCGGTTTTTACCAACCACGGCAGCGCCGACAACCGGCAGAATGTCGGAACCGATGCCGACTACCATGCCGGCGACCGACCGGGCGATCCGGCCTATCACAGCGATCTGTTCGCAGCCCAGGGCGTCCGGTTCGTATGGACCGACAGCCTGTGCATCGAAACCCCCCGGCCAGATCCGGAGCCGCTTCTGCAGCCGGAGACGCTTCAGGACGGAACGGCCCTTCTCGGGGTCCGGCGCCTGCGGGGAACGGGGCGGCACGCCCCCAATCTGACCTCGCTGACCTCGCAGATCCGGCTGCTGGCCCTGGAGCGGCTCTACGCCGGGCAGGGCGTCGCGGTCCTCTACCAACATCTGGGAGTCTTGCGCCGCGCACCCGACCGTCTGGTTCCAGGCAGCATCGACGAGGTTCTGGCCCGGCCGGAACTGTTCCTGGCGCCTTTTCGTCATCTGGCGCGGGAGCGGGACGAGGGGCGCCTGTGGGTAGCCGGTCTCGCCCGTCTTCTGCGTTACGCGGAGGCGGTATCCAGCGTCCGGCTTTCCGGTGGGCAGGGGATCGGCCGGATTGAACTGCACGATCCGCCGCACGCTGTTCTGGACCCGGCGGGCCTGACCCTCTATATCGACCCATCCCTGCCCGTCGCCGTGCTCCACCATGGCCGGGAACTGCCGATCCGCCACAACGGCCCCGACGAAACCGGTCGCTATTCGGTCACTGTGGCGCAAGATCGCCTGCCGGACATTTGGTCATGAGCGAGACCCGCGACGACGCCACCCTGCATCGCATCCATGCTGCCGGCTGGCCGTTGCCCGGAACCCTGTGGGAGCGCCTGTCCCCGGCGGAGCGTGCGTTCGCCGAGCATGAGCTGTGCGGTCTACGCACCGTTGCCTACTACCGCCGGCGGATCGCCGCCCTCGGTTTCCTCGGGTTCGACACGGTCTTGGATCTTGGCTGCGGCATCGGGCAATGGAGCTGCGTGCTGGCGGAGGGCAACCGGCGGGTGACGGGGGTCGATCCGAACGGCAGCCGTCTCGCCATGGCCCGGACATTGGCCGGGGCGATGGGATTGGACAATTGCGCCCATGCCGCCGCCCGCGCGGAGACGCTTCCCTTGCCGGACGGATCGGTGGACGCGGTCTTCTGCTATGGCGTCTTCATGTTCACGGAGATGCCCGGATGCCTGCGCGAAGCGCATCGCGTCCTTCGCTCCGGCGGTCGCATCTACCTCAACGCCAACAGTTGGGGCTGGTACGCCCATCTGCTGATCGACCGCGGCATCCGGCGGGGCGATTGGGGAATGGCCCGGACCGCGCTTGCAATGACCACGCGCGCCTTTTCCGGGGCGTCCACCCAAATGCTCGTGCGCCGCGATTGGCTGCACGGGCAGGTACGGGCCGCCGGCCTGCGGATACTGGCCAGCGGGCAGGAAGGGGACGTGGTGCTCGATTCGGCCGTCGAACCGCCGGAACCCGCCTATCCCCGGCGCTTCTACGGACTGCCGGCCATTCTGGAACTGGTCGCGGAAAAAGCGTGAAAGAGGCCGCCATGGAGCATACCGGGCTGCGCGTCGCCCTGTGCGGCAACATAGCCAACAACGCTTTCAACATGACCCGGATTCTGCGCGAACGCGGTTGCTTCGCGCAGCTCGTGGACGACGGAAGGGATTTGTTTCCCTTCGCCCGTCCGATCTGGGAGGCGCGGGCTCTCGAGCTGTCCTTCGCCGAGGTCATGGAACATCCCTGGCAGGCGGAGGAATGGCGCCGCCTGGAGGCGCAGGCCGGCTGGGAGCCGGGCGACCTTGTCGCCGAACCGCCGCGCTGCTCCGCGCTGACACGATGGATTCGCCGCGTCGCCGACGGGGGGAAGGCGAACCGGCGTTTGTCCGCCGCCTGCGCCGCCGGACGGTTGTCGCCGGCCGCCGCTGCGCGGCTGCGCCGGTACAGGCGGACCTGCCTGGACACGATCATCTGGATGGAGGGCTTCGACGTCATCGTTGCCTTCGGGTTCCACGCCGCCGTCGCGGCCTTCTTCGCCGACCGCCCGACAATCTACGTGACCTACGGCGGGGACATCCGGGTCCAGCTCAAGGACCCGCAGGAACGCGATCCGGTGCTTGCGGAGGCGTTCGCGTTCCTTCTCGACAGCGACAGGTTCGTCATCGACGCCTACGGGTGCGATCTGGAGATCCACGAGGCGCTCCAGGCCAAGGGCATCGGCCGCAACGTCGCCTACGCCTGTTTGCCGAACGTGAACACCGAACTGCTGCGCCAGCCGCGCGACGGCACCCGGATAAGACGGGAGTTCGGCTGGCCGGAGGACGGGCTGCTGTTCTTCATGGCGTCCCGGGTGGACGAGCGGTGGAAGCGTTCCAGCCTGTTCATCGACGCCTTCGCCGCCTTTGCCGCAGAGCATCCCTCGGCAACCCTGATCGTGACGGGTTGGGGCGCCGATTTCGACGCCACGCGTTCCCGCTTGGCCGGCGATCCGGCCCTGGCCAGTCGTGTCCTGCTGTTGGAGGAGTGCTATTCCAAACCCAGGCTGTTCGATTTGTATGCAGCCGCCGATGTCATCGTCGATCAGTTCGCAGTCGGCTCGCTGGGCAGCGTCAGCTTCGAGGCGCTGTGCATGGGCAAGCCGGTCCTTACCTACCTAGCCCCCTTCAACTTGTTGAGCTACCCGGTGCCGCCGCCGGTCCTGAACGTGCGCACCCGCCGCGACATCCTGCAGCGGTTGAGGGAATGCGCCCGCGATCCAAATCTTCTGCCGGACGCCGGACGGCGGGGAGCCGATTGGTACCGCCTCGTGTACAGCGAGGACAATCTTCTGCGCGCGGTGAACGGCCTCTCCCGGCTGGGGCCGGCGGCATGGAAGGATTACGCGACGGCGGGCGGGCGCACCCTGCCAGCGGCTCCTATACCCGTCCCGGACCATGCCGCAACGGTCACCATTCAGCCTTGGCCCTCATCCTGCCAGGCCGGGTTGGCTCTTCTGGACGCCGGCGCTCCGGGCTCCATGGCGGAACTGGACGCCGCGCTGACGTGGCTGGCGTGTGACGACGCGGGCTCCCGGCTGCCGGTTTCCCTCAGCCTGCCGGTCCGTCCCGTTCGCGTGGGTGCTCCCGGCTATTTTCCGGAGGACGGCGGAGCGACCCCCACCCCTTGGGCCGGGCAACTGGCTTCCCTCGTCCGAAGCGGCGCGATCCAGGCCTTCGACGGGTACAGCGGGACCGGCGGTGACGGGCCGGATAACAGGCCGGAGGGAAATCGGGTGGCGGCATGGCTGGAGCGTCTGGCGGCCGACGGGGCGGTTCCCCCGGTCTGGGCAAACCGCTGGAACGCGCCTTCGGCTTTCGACCTTACCGGGTCATGGGATGACCCAGCCCAGGCCGTGAACCGGAACGGGGCGCAGGCCCACGGCGACCTGCTGGTGCGGAGTGGCGTCCGCTTCTTCTGTCTTGCCGGACACCGCACCGACAGGGTTGGGCTGGGTCCACCCATCAACGAACCGAATGGTCCCGATCCTGTGAAGGCACGTGGGGGGAACGCCATCGTGGTTTCCGACCGGCTGGCGGATGGAACGCTGATCCGGGGCGTCCGTCATCACGGCCTGGGCGTTGCGGAGGATCTCCTGCCACAGCTTCTGGAGCGGGGGGGTGGTGCGGTGGTGCGGGGGCCGATTTTCGGGGATTGGCTTCGGAGCCCTTCCGCTCCGCCTCCGCGATGGCTGGAGAGGGCCGCGGCTCTGGCCCGTTCCGGTTCGCTGTGGGTGCGTCCCTTGGGGGCGTTCCTTCGTTACTGCGAACTGGTGGGCAGCTTGCGTCTGGGCCTGGAGGGCAGCGCGGAGGACGGCATCGTTCTGCGCCTGTACCGGGACACCGGACCGCTCGACGAGGCGGATCTCGCAGGCGTCCACCTCCGGCTGGAGGGAGACTTCGTTCTGCTCGCGGTCGAGCGCCTTGCGGCCGATGGCCGCTGGCAACCGTGCCGGGGCTACCGTCTGCAGCGGGGGAACGCCGGAACCGCCCTGCTGTCTTGGCCGGAACATCTCATGGTGGGTTAGCCGGGCTTGCCTCCTTTTGTTGGCGGGGGCGGGATGAAATTCGGCTATTGAAATGCGGCAGCGCGATTATGGCGTGCGAGCAGAAATGAACTTGGAGAACGTGCAATGGGCAGCGTGAGGGAAGCCGCCTTCGGCCACAATGAAATCGTCGATCACGCACGCCGCATCTCGGTGATCGGACTCGGCTATGTCGGCCTGCCCGTGGCCGTCGCGTTCGGTCGGTCGGGTGTTCCCGTGGTCGCCTTCGACATCGACGCGCGCCGCATCGCGGCGCTGCGGGACGGGCACGACCACACGGGCGAGGTTCCGGACGCGGACCTGGCGGAGGCCCGCCTGCACCTGACCGACGACCCGGCGGATCTGGCGCAGGCCGACTTCCACATCGTCACCGTGCCGACCCCCATCGACGACGCCAAGCGCCCCGACCTGCGCCCGCTGCTGGCCGCCAGCCGCACCGTCGGGCGGCATCTGAAGCGCGGCGACGTGGTGGTTTACGAATCCACCGTCTATCCCGGCGCCACGGAAATGGACTGCGTGCCGGTGCTGGAAGCCGAATCGGGCCTGACCTACGGGCGGGACTTCACCGTCGGCTATTCGCCGGAGCGCATCAACCCCGGCGACAAGGAGCACCGGTTCGAGACGATCACCAAGGTCGTCTCCGGCTCCGACCCGGCGACGCGGGAACTCGTCGCCGCGGTCTACGGCAGCGTGGTGAAGGCCGGCGTGCACGAGGCCGCCTCCATCGCCGTGGCGGAGGCGGCCAAGGTGATCGAGAACACGCAGCGCGACGTCAACATCGCGCTCATGAACGAACTGGCGGTGATCTTCCACCGCCTGGGCATCGACACCCGCGACGTGCTGGCCGCCGCCGGTACCAAGTGGAATTTCCTGAAGTTCCAGCCGGGTCTGGTCGGCGGCCACTGCATCGGCGTGGACCCCTACTACCTGACCCACCGGGCCGAACAGCTGGGCCACAACCCGGAGGTCATCCTGGCCGGCCGTCGCATCAACGACACCATGGGCCAGTATGTGGCGCAGGAGACGGTGAAGCGGCTTCTGCGCAGCCGGGCGGCCCGGCCCGGCCCGCTGCGCGCCACAGTGCTGGGCCTGACCTTCAAGGAGGACGTGCCCGACATCCGCAACACCCGTGTCGTCGACATCGTGAACGAACTGCGCAGTTTTGGAGTGGAGGTCGCCGTGCATGACCCGCTCGCCGCGGCGGACGAGGTCGCGCACGAATACGGTCTCACGCTGACTCCGCGCGCGGCGCTGCCACCGGCCGACGTCGTGGTCCTGGCGGTGCCCCACGCCGCCTATCGGACCGAGGGCTGGGAGCTGGTGACCGGCCTGTTGAAGGACGGGCGCGGTCTCGTCATGGACGTCAAGGGTCTGCTCGACCGCGGGCGCCGGCCCTCTGGCGTGGATCTCTGGCGTCTGTAGGGCCAGTAGCCGGGAATCGGCCCGCGGGAAGCGTCCTGCGGGGCGTGGAACGTATAGATCGCGAGCCGGCGGTGGGGAGGCGACATGGGTGTTCTCAGGTTTCTGTTGGCGCTTGCCGTGGTGTTCGCCCACACCGCGCCACCGTTCGGCCTGAGAATGACGTTCGGCACGAATTCCGTGCAGGCTTTCTACATCGTGTCCGGATTTCTAATAACTCTGGTTCTCAACAAGAAATACGATCAGAGCCGAGCTTTTTATGAAGCAAGATTTTTTCGGATATTCCCAACTTATTGGGTTTTTCTTCTAATGGAAATATCCATTCAGCTGGCGCAGTTGGCTGGTGCTCCATTGCAATCCATGATGACATTGAGTTTTTTTCAGCAAAATTAGGATGTGATGCAGCCGATCACAAAGATTTACTTGGCTTTCTCGAACATTTTTTTGTTCGGGCAGGACGCAACCCTGTTTGTTGGCATGGACGCGGATGGCGCGCTGTATTTCACGCCCAATTTCCGCAATGAGCCGCACCAAGTCTACCATTACCTTTTCGTGCAGCAGGCTTGGTCCTTGCCTCTGGAATTGGCGTTCTACCTGATCGCGCCATTCTGCGTGCGCCGGGTTCCGGTCGTTCTGGCGCTGCTGGGCGCGAGCCTGGTGGCTCGGGCTTGGCTCTATCAGCAGGGGTTTAGCAACGATCCCTGGACTTATCGCTTCTTTCCCATCGAGATTGGGACCTTTCTTCTCGGCAGCCTGTCGTGCCACCTCTATCTGGCCTTCGAGCGCCGGACGGTCCCGACGGGCGTTGCCGCCATCGCCGTCGCCACGGTCTGGCTTGCAACAATCCTGTTCCAATTCCTGCCGCAGTCCTCCTCCGTCACCAGCTTGTTCACCGACGGAGAGCTGATGTATTATTCCATCCTTGTCCTGATGATTCCCATCCTTTTCAAGGCGACGAGCCGGAGCCGCGTGGACCGTTTCCTTGGCGAACTGTCATTTCCGATATATCTCGGCCATTTCATCGCCAAGAACCAGACAGGGATGCTTGTGGGCTGGCTGTCTCTGCCGGACGATCCTTCATCCCAGGCGATTTGCACGGCGTTGATGACCATCGCCCTGGCGGTCGTCGTCGTCGTCCTGATCGAATCCCCCCTTGAGCGATGGCGGGCACGCCGGATTTCCCGGCATTCCGGCGTGGCGGTCATGGCCTGAGATTTGAGGGCCCGAAGCGTTTGAGGTCCAGCCCCGCGTCAGCGCGTCCGGACGGTGGCGCGGGCCAGAAAACGGGCGGCGCGGCGCGGCGACAGGCCGAAGGCGCGGGCCATGTGGGCGAAGGCGCCGGAGTAGAGCTGTTCGTGCACCGCGGCGACCGCCTGCTCAATGGCCAGGCTGGCCTGGAAACGCCGGAGCCCGGCCGGGCCGGCGACGCGCAGGACGCGATCGGCGTGCAGCGCCTGCAGCCGGTCGATGGCGGCGGCGACCGCCTCCGACCGAGCCGGTGTGCTGACATGGACGACGGCGCCCAGAACCGGGACGCAATCGAAGGTGAAGCGCTCCATGAAGCGCAGCAGCCAGTCCCAATCCTCCAACCGAGGCAGTGACTCGTCCAGCGGGCCGACCATGGTGAAGCAGTCGCGGCGCACCATCAGGGTGGAACCGGGGGAAACGTAGCAGCCGTCGAGGATCGTCTCGAACCAGGACCCGTCGGCACGCGGCCACCGCTCGCTGGTCTGCCCGGTCCGTTCCCGGTGCAGGACGAAGCCGGTGCACAGCGCGTCGGGCGCGTTGGGCGCATCCACGGCGGCGACCTGGGCGGACAGCTTGCCGGGAAGCCATTCGTCGTCGGAGTCCAGGAAGGCGATGAAGCGCCCTCGCGCCGCCTCCACCCCGCTGTTGCGTGCGGCCGCCGCACCGCGGTTGGTGGCATGCCGCAGAACCCGGATGCGCGCGTCGCCGTAGGATGCGGGGATGGCGTCGCTCTGGTCGGTGGAGCCGTCATCCACCACAATCAGTTCCCACGCGTCGAAGTCCTGGGCCTTTACGCTGTCGATGGCGCGGTGCAACGTGTGGGCCCGGTTGAAAACCGGTATGACGACGCTGACCAGGGGCTCTTCCATCGTTCGTCTCGTTTGTGGCGCAAAATGCGGCCCGATGCCGTGCGCACCATACGGCAGCGGACCGGGGGACGGAAAGGGCCGGCGCGCAAATTTGTTGGTCCAATGTCCGGTCCGCCGGCCTCGGCGGCCATGCCGCGGCCGTTGCGGGGCGGCCTCAGGACCGCTCGCCCCGCGTCCGCATGTGCCACGCCAAGTGGTTCAGGAATTCCATCGGCCAGCCGGGGGCCTTCGCAAAGGCGTCACGTGTCAGTTCGGCCATACGTCCGCTCGCCGCGGGAGTGCCGCGCAGGCTCAACAGCTCGTACCCCACCGCCCATCCATGCCACCGTTTGTAGAAGGCGTGTTCCTCCGGCGTTGTCGCGGCGGCCAGACGGTGGCGTGCCAGCCGCACCGCCTCGTGCAGGCAGTGAGGATTGATCTGGTCGCTGAAGGTCAACGATCCGGCATGGGCGCCGTAAGCGTAGACCACCGGCTCGATCACCGCGGTCCGCAGGCCCGACAGCAAACATCGCGCCAGAAAGTCGCGGTCCGCCAGGATCGGGAACTCCGCGTCGAACAGGCCCACCCGGTTGAACAGCTGGCGCCGAAAGAACCGTCCGTTCAGCAGGATCAGGCCGGACATCACATCCTGGGGGCGCAGAGCCTTCATCGCAGGACTGTTGAAGACCGCGGAGGCCGGCGTGGACAGCGGGGAGCCGGCCGGGCGGACCTCGCATCCGCCGCATACGGAATCGGCCAGGGGATGGCGGGCGAAGCCGTCCCGCACGGCGGCCAAGGCCCCGGGCAGAAGCTGGTCGTCGGTGTTGAGCAGTCCGATCACGTCCCCGGACGCCGCCCGCAGTCCCTTGTTGATCGCGTCGTAGAGGTTTCTGTCTTGTTCGACGATCAGAGTGGTCTTCGGATAATCGCGGCGCACCATGTCGATGGTGCCATCGGTCGATCCGCCATCGACAATGATATGTTCGACCTTGTCGATCTCCTGACCGGCCAGACTTTCCAGTGCATTTCGAATATAATCGTGGCGGTTGAGAGACGGCGTGACAATGGTTATCAGCATTTTGCCCGTTCTTCTTCGAACACGGTTTTTGCACTTTTCTTTGTGAAGAACGGATCGGCATCGTACGGATTGCCGGGATCTCGCCCGGTTGCCCTGGCAAAGGGCGGCGGCGCAAAAACCGTCGCAAGGCTAGCAAGAGTTCGATGCGGAAGGAAGACCGGACGCGGTTCGATGGGCGCTGTCCAAACGATCTATTTCGGTTGGTCCGCCTTTCCAGTCCGCCTCGGTTGAACCAAAGGAGGTGCCCGGCTACTCTCCCTTTCGCCATGCGCCGCCTCTTTTCTGAAAGTATGGAACCCGTGCCGAACGCTGCCATCTATTTCCATCCCGAAGGCTATGTGACCGCGCGCAAGGACCTGAAGGGGCGCCATGTGGCGGGGGAATCCTTCCTTGGCGGCTTCTTCCGGCATTCCGGCGTTGCGGAGTTCGTCTGCCATGCCGACAGTCCGGCCCTGGCGGCGATGTTCATGGAGATGGCCGAGCGGTTCGCTCCGGGGCGGCCGGCCAAGCTCATCCCGACGGCGCAGATCGAGCGGCTGGGCGAGGTGGGCTGCCTGTTCCTGCCCGGCCCCGGCATCGAGACCTTTGCCTGGCAGCGCCGGCGGGTTGGACAGAAAGCATACAGCCTGTGCGGCATCACCCACACCACGTCGGAATCACCGCAGCTCTTCGGCTCCTGGGTGACCGCCCCGGTGCAACCATGGGATGCCGTCATCTGCACCTCCTGGGCGGCCCGCTCGTCGGTCGAGGCGATCGTCCGCCCCTACGCGGAGTACCTGCGGGACCGGCTCGGTGCCACCATTCTGCCTTTGCCGCACCTGCCGGTGATCCCGCTGGGGATCGACACCGACGCTTTCCGCTTCGACGAGGCGACCCGGCAGGCTGAGCGCCTGCGGCTCGGCATCGCCGGCAACGACGTGGCGGTGCTGTTCCTCGGACGCCTCAGTTTCCACGCCAAGGCCCACCCGACCGCGATGTATCTGGCCCTGCAGCGCGTGGCCGAGCGCACCGGGCGGCGGATACACCTGATCCAGGCGGGCTGGTTCGGCAACGAGGCCATCGCCGAAGCCTTTCAGCAAGGCGCAAGGCGTTATTGCCCCGACGTCAACGTGGTCTTCCTCGACGGGCGCCTGCCCGAGGTGCGGTCCCGCGTCTGGGCCGCCGCCGACCTTTTCACCTCGCTGGTCGACAACGTGCAGGAAACCTTCGGCATCACGCCGGTCGAGGCGATGGCCGCCGGCCTGCCCGGCGTGATCACCGACTGGAACGGATACCGTGAGACGGTGCGTCATGGCATCGACGGCTTCCGTGTGCCGACCCTGCTGCCGCCGCCGGGAGCCGGCGTCGATCTTGCCGAGCGCTACGCTTCCGGGCTCGACACCTACGACTATTACGTCGGGCGCGTGTCGCAGGTCACCGCCGTGGACATCGACGCGGCGGCGACCGCCTACGAACGCCTGGTGAGCGACGCCGGCTTGCGCCGACGCATGGGCGAGGCGGCCCGCGCGTACGCCATCGCGACCTTCGACTGGCGCGTCATCATTCCCCGCTATCTGGAGCTTTGGCAGCAGCTTGCCGAGATCCGTGGCCAAGTGGACGAGAGCGCACCCTGGGCCGGCGCCGCAGGGTCGGGCGGCGCCTTCCAGGCCGGCCCCAACCCGCTGCGGCCGGACCCGCTCGCCATGTTCGCGTCCTATCCGACGGCGATGCTGTCCGGTGGGATGCGCCTCGTCCGTGCCGGGCACGCCTCGATGGAGGCGCTCGCCGCGCTGCACGCGGACCCGCTGAACTCCCCGGTCCAAGGCGTTCTGTCGCCACCGGAAGACCTGGCTCTGGCGATGGACGCCTTCGCCCCGCCGCTCGGCCTCACCGTGGCGGCGGTGGTCGCACAGGTGCCGGAGGACCGCCAGCTGCGGCTGGTGCGCAGCTTGGTCCATCTGCTGAAGGTCGGCCTGCTGCGGATGGCGGAGCCGCTTTCGCTCTGACCCGGCCCGGACACCGGCGGCGTGGGGCCGCCGGACAATCCGGACCTCCCCGTGGCGTCACCCCACCCCGGTGAGCGTGCCGGCCTGGTGGATCGGTTGCCAGCCGCCGGCGTTGGAGATCAGCATGGGGGTCACGGCCACGGTGCCGGCGCCGGCCGTCGTCTTCCACAAGGCCACCGTGTCGTCGACGGTGTTGCGCCACAGGATGTCGTCGGTGCCGTCGCCGTTCAGGTCGCCCGTCCCTTCCACCGCCCACGAATTCGGGATGCTGTCGAGCACCTGCGCCCCGGCGAGCGCAAAGCCGTCCATCCGCCAGATGCCCACCTGCCCCGCGTCGCGATTGCGCCATAGGAGATCGGCCTTGCCGTCGCCGTCCATGTCTCCGAATCCGGACAGTTCCCATGTCGGCCCGGTCTGGGCCTGGGTCAGGCCGGCCGCGGCGATCTGGGTCCCGTTCATCCGCCACAGGCCGGTGGCGGCGGTCTGGCTGTTGCGCCACAGGATGTCGGCCTTGCCGTCGCCGTCGACGTCGCCGGTGCCGGCGGCAACCCAGGCGAGGTCGATCCGGCCGAAGGCGGCGGCGCTGCGGATTTGCCCTTGGTCCATTTGCCACATGCCGACGTCGCCGGTCTGGCTGTCGCGCCAGAGCAGGTCGGTGCGGTCGTCGCCGTCGAAGTCGCCGGCGGCGATCGGCACCCAACGGGGGTCGAGGCCGGTGGCGACCAGGGCGCTGCTCTTCACGGCGGTCCCGTTCATCAGCCAGACGCCGACATCGCCGGTCGCGGCGCTGCGGTAGGCGAGGTCGGTGCGCCCATCACCGTCGAAGTCGCCGGTCGCCTGCACCTGCCAGTCCGCTCCCGGTGTCGGAGAGATTGCGCCTCCGCCGGCGGCGAGCGCGCCGCTGCTCATCCGCCAGATGCCCAACTGGTTGGTCGCCGGGTTGCGCATCAGCACGTCCGCGGTGAAGTCGCCGTCGAAGTCGGTGTTGAGGGCGGGCCGGTGCAGGGCCTGGGCGCCGATGGCCTGCGTCGCGCCGGAGGCGAAACGGATCTGCTCGATGTTGGCGACCGTGTCCAGCCCGTCGTTGCTGCTCACCCGGAAGCGGCCGGAGGCAAGCGCCAGAACCCGCACGCCGTCGGGCGCGGTGTCCAGGACCAGCGTGTCGGTGCCCGGACCCCCATCGATCGTGTCGTCCCCTGCCCCGCCCGCGAGCATGTCGTCGCCGGCGCCGCCGGACAGGCTGTTGGCGACGTCGTTGCCGGTGATGGTGTCGTTGCCGGCCCCGCCCAGAGCGTTCTCGATGGTGACGCCCGCCGCGATCGCCAGATTGTCGCGGCCGTCATAGGTCGAATCCGGCGCCTGTGTCGCCCAGGAGGGCAGGCCGATCCGGCGGTCGGCCGCGGTCACCCGCAAGCCGATCGAGCTGAAGGCGCCCGGTCGCAGGTCGATGACGTTTCCCAGCGTCTGGTTGGAGGCATCGATGCTGTCCATGCCGCCACCGTCCCAGATGGTTTCCAGGAAGGCTTCGGCCGGCTGCCAGGAATAGGTATCGTTGCCCGCCCGCGCGGAGGTGTTGGCCCCGTACAGATACTGGAGCGCCGCGATGTCGTAGAGCATCGGCGTGCGCGGCGACACCGATTGAATGGTCCACTGGTAGCTCGACGCGCTGCCGGTCACGACCGTGATCCCGCTGTTGCTCGCCGGGGTGTAGGACATCACGGAGTAGCGGTAGTTGTCCTGCGCCGCCGGCAACGTGACCGGTTCCTCGAAGCTGTGCTTCAGGCCGAGCGCGTGGCCGATCTCGTGCAGCATTGTCAGATAACCGTACCCGCCCGGCGTCTGGTCGAGGTTCGTCGCGCTGGTGCCGAGCCAGATGTCTCCCGCCAGGGCGGATGGAGTGACCGAGGTGATGGTCGGTGCGCTGCTGAGGGAGGAGCTGTAGTAGTAGGTGAAGCCTGGGAAATAGGCGTAGCCGCCGATCCCGGACATCTGCGCGGTGCCGAAGCGGACCAGCCCGCCGGCTCCGCTGTCGTCGACCTCGGTGAAGGTCAGGTTGGCATAGCCGGCGTACAAGGCCAGGGCGGCCCGCGCTGCGGTGCGCTGGGCCTCGGTGAACGCCGTGAAGCCGGTGGGCCGGGTCACGCCCGGCGTTGTGGTGTAGTAGCCTGGCACCGTGGTCATGAAGCTGTAGCTGACCGCCGCCGCCATGCCGAGGCCGCCAGGAGCGTCGACCGCCGTGCCGACCGCCTGCGTGAAGTTCCAGCGGGCCGTGTCGCCGCTTTCGGCGAGGCCGAGCAGGGCGTCGATGGTGCTGCTGCCGCTGGTCGTGAAGGCTGCCGCGATGGGCCCAGCCATGACCCGGATTCCGGGGGCATGGGGCTCCGCGAGCGGAAGGCTGCCCTCCCCGACGCCGGCCATGGCCTGGCGAAGCAGGGCATCGCGAAATTGTGATGTCGACGCCGTCATCCCGCATATCCCCCCAAGCGGCCAATCCCCGCAGTCTGAGCGAGACTCTCTAACAAATACATGTGCGCATCAGGATGCGTCAGCCTGAAGCAGGCTTGGTTTCCCGTGCGGGGCCTATGACATGGAAGGTTGCGCCTATCCGGTTCGAAAGGTTTCCGTTGAAGGCAGCCGTTGCGGCTGGCAATGTCCCCGCCGGCTCAAGGCTGGCCGGATCGGCCCTTCGACGGGCATTCCGCAGCCCGGCCTTCGTTTCGGCCGCCGGCGGGGTTTTGCCCGTGGCCACCGGTGAGGCATGCGATAGGCGTTGGGATGACCGTTGTTTTTGATTCCAGCGACCGGAGCGAGGTCGCGCGGGCGCGTCAGGACTTGGTGGAGGGAGCGCAGCGCTGGGCTCTGTGGAGCAAGCTCGGCTGGCAGGACATCCGCAAGCGCTACCGGCGTTCCGTTCTCGGCCCCTT
Organism: Azospirillum himalayense; assembly: GCF_042657465.1. Taxonomy (NCBI): domain Bacteria; kingdom Pseudomonadati; phylum Pseudomonadota; class Alphaproteobacteria; order Rhodospirillales; family Azospirillaceae; genus Azospirillum; species Azospirillum himalayense. The sequence continues at coordinate 79,226 of NZ_JBHSLC010000006.1, forward strand.
CTGGCTGACGCTCAGCATGGCGATCCAGGTGGCATGTCTGGGGCTGATCTACGGAACGCTGTTCAAGATCGAGTTGGACGGTTACCTGCCCTTCCTGGCCATCGGGCTGGCGACCTGGACCTTCATCGCCTCCACCCTCAACGAAGGCTGCGCGACCTTCATCGAGTTGGAGCCGCTGATCAAGAACGTGCGCATTCCGATGTCGGTGCACATTCTGCGCATCCTCTGGCGCAACCTGATCATCTACTGCCACAACATCGTTATCTTTGTCGGAGTGGCCATCGTCTTCGGCATCTGGCCGGGGGCCACCGCCTTGCTGGCGGTGGGGGGGCTGGCGCTGCTCCTGATCAACGCCTTCTGGATCATGCTGCTGCTCGGTATGATCTGCACCCGGTTCCGCGACGTGCCGCCAATCATCGGCAGCCTGATCCAGCTTCTGTTTTTCGTGACCCCGGTCATGTGGAAGCCGGAGTTGCTGGGCGAGCGGCGCTTTCTGATGGTGCTGAACCCGATCCACCATCTGCTTGAACTCGTCCGTGCGCCGCTGCTCGGCATTGCGCCCGGCTGGGAAAACTGGATGGTCGCCATCCTTGTCGCGGTGGCCGGCTGGTCCTTCACCTTCGCCTGCTTCGCGCGGTTCCGCAAACGCATCGCCTACTGGCTCTGATCCCATGGCTTCCATCCGGCTCGACGACGTCTCGGTCAATTTCGTCCTCTATCAGGGCAGCGGACGCTCCTTGAAGAAGACGCTTTTGCATTCCTCCACCAGCGGTGCCCTGAAGCACGACGCCCACCATCGTATCACCGTGAAGGCGCTGAACGGCGTTTCGCTGCGGCTGGAGCATGGCGACCGGCTCGGCCTGATCGGGGGCAACGGCGCCGGCAAGACGACCTTCCTTCGCACGTTGGCCGGTGTCTACGAGCCGACCGCCGGACGCATTCGCGTGGAAGGGCGGGTGACGCCGCTGTTCGACATCGGGCTCGGGCTCGATCCCGACGCCACGGGTTACGACAACATCCGGATGCGCGCGGCCTATTTCGGCATCGACAGCGACGAGATCGAGCGGAAGATGGAGGACATCGCCGCTTTCACGGAGCTGGGCGACTATCTATCCCTGCCGGTGCGCACCTATTCGGCGGGCATGACGCTGCGGCTGGCCTTCGCCGCGGCGACCGCCGTCGATCCGGAGATCCTGTTGATGGACGAGTGGATCGCCGTCAGCGACGTGCAGTTCCTGGAAAAGGCGCAGCGCCGGGCCGAGGGGTTCGTCAACCGTTCCAGCATCATGGTCGTTGCCTCCCATATGGAGGAGGTGCTGCGGCGCCTGTGCAACAAGATCCTCTGGCTCGATCATGGCACCATCGTCCGGATGGGGCCGGTGGACGAGGTGCTGGCCGCCTACCGGGCAACGCTCGGCGATGTCGCCCTGAAGACCGCCCCGGCTCCGGCTCCGGAGCCTGCGGCCGCCCCGCAGCCGTAACAGCCTTCCAAGGCGGTCCAACCCGAACAGGCCCTTTCCTCCGACATCGGGGGAAAGGGCTTTTTTGCGTCCGGCGACGCTCCGCCGCCGCTGTTGATGCCCCATGTTGATGCACCGCCGGGGACCATCAACCTTGACCGATTCGGACGGTCATCGTATCGGTTGAACACGGCAAGCGCATTCGCTGTGGAGGTTGACGTGCGTGGCGAAGACATGAGGCTCCTGCGTGAGGAGCGCAAACTTTCACAGCCGGATTTCGCGGCTTGGCTGAACGAGCGGCTGGGGCGGCGCTATGACCGCTCCAAGATTTCCCGCTGGGAAAGCAACAGCGAGAAGATCCCCGACGCGGTCGTCCGCTTCCTGCTGAAGGAAACGGCGGTCGTGGATGGCCGGCACGGCCCGGCGCTGGTCGTCTGCCTCGCCAACCAGAAGGGCGGCGTCGGCAAGACCACCTGCACGGTGAACACCGCCAGCATCCTGGCCCGCGAAGGCTACAGGGTCCTGATCATCGACGCGGACCCGCAGGCGAACGCCACCGCCCACCTGGGCATCGACCTGATCGAGTACGAGGAGGGGCGGCGCAGATCGCTGGCCCATGTGCTGCGCGAAGAGGTCGCCATCGAGGACATCACCGTAGCGGTCGGCGACACCGGCCTGGAGATCGCCCCGTCCAGCATCGAGCTGGCCTCGGTCGAGGTGGAGCTGACCGCCGACGCGAGCGGCCCGATGGCGCTTCGCGAGCGGTTGCAGGAGGCCCGGCAGGCCTACGACTTCATCTTCATCGACTGCCCGCCGAACCTCGGCCAGTGCACGGCCAACGGGCTGGTGGCGTCGGACATCATCGTGATCCCTTGCCAGACCGAATATCTGTCCTCCATCGGCGTGAACCACCTGCTGAAGACGATCAACAAGCTGAAGCGGCGCTGCCATCCCAGCCTTGCCGTGCTGGGCATCCTGCCGACCATGCACAACGCCCGCCTGAACCAGCACCAAGTGACGTTGGAGCAACTGCACACGGCGCTCGGCAGCACGTTGCGCATCTTCCCGCCGGTGCCGCGGGCGACGATCTATGGCGACGCGGCGCTCGCCGGCCGTGCCGCACTGGAGGCGGTTCCGGACGCACCGGGCGCCTCCTCCTACCGGGCGCTCGCCGACGCCATCGCCGCGGAACGCCGCAAGCGCGTGGAGGTGGCCAATGTCGCGTAAGCTCGGGACCGGGAACCTCGCCCGGCTGAACGCCATGAGCCGCGGCGCGCTCGCGGTCTTCGCCGAGCCGGAACAGGGTGTCCGGCTCGTCTACCCTGACGTCGACTGGATCGAGGCCAACCCCGACCAGCCGCGCCGCCGCTTCGACGCGGCGGAGCTGGAGGCGTTGACGGAGTCCATTCGCAAGTATGGTCTGCAACAGCCGATCGGCGTGCGCGAGCTGGGGCCGAGCCGCTTCCAGCTGGTCTTCGGTGAGCGGCGCCTGCGCGCGGTTCGCGCGCTCGGTCAGCAGACGGTTCCCTGCATCCTGGTGCCCGACGGCATCGACACGGCCGAGGTTGCGGTCGTCGAGAATGTGCTGCGCGCCGACCTGACCCCCTTCGAAGAGGCGGACGCCTTCGTGGCGCTCGTGGAGAAGCACGGCTACTCGCACGCCGATCTCGGCCAGATCATGGGGCGCGACCGGGCCGAGATCACCCGGACCATCGCGCTGACCAAGGTCAGCGCCGCGGTGCGCGAGCGGTACGAGGCGTCGCCGAAGAAGGTCGCACGCTACAAGCTGTATCAGATCGCCGCCATCGACGATCCGGACGGACAGATGCGCCTTTGGGATGCGCTGGTCAGCGAACCGCTCCTGCCTGTGGCCTCCGGCGATCCGTCGGCGGACGACCGCGGGCGCGACGTGCCGGCCCGCAGGGGCGAGCCGGAGGTCCTGCTGAGCGCCTTCAGCCTGCGCGTCTCGCGCAACATCCTGCGCACACGGGAAGCCCTGCAGGCCTTCCAGGAAAAGCCCAAGCGCCTGGAAGACGTTGACCGCGATGTTCTGCGTGACCTGCGTTCCGCCATCGACGCCATCCTCGACGATCCGGCCTGATGGAGGGCGGTGAGAATTCTCACCGCCTTTTCCATTTCCATGGGCGATCGGGGAGCGGCCATATGGCCTCCCTTCTGGCCGTGGTGAGAATTCTCACCGTTCCGCCCCGGTGATCTCTCAAGGGCCGGTGTGAGGTCGCGGCGGAGATCGGCGACGCCGGTACGAGCCCATCTCAAAAGAAAAAGGCCCTTCCCTTGGTGGAGGGAAGGGCCTTTCGTTTCAGGCGCCCGTCTGGTCAGTGGGCGGCGTTGCCGCCGCCTTCGAAGGAGGGGGCCTCCAGACCGGACTGCTCCAGCTGTTCGACCACCATCGCCTTCAGCCGCTCCAGGCCCTCGGTCGTGCCGGACTCCGCACGGGCGACCAGGACGTCCTGGGTGTTGGAGGCGCGCAGCAGCCACCAGCCGTCCGGCGTCTTCACGCGCACGCCGTCGATGTCGTTGACATCGGCGCCCGCGGCCTTCAGCCGCGCCTTGACCTCCTGCACGACCTTGAACTTCAGTTCCTCGTCGGCCTGGAAGCGGGTCTCGGGCGTGTTGATCACATCCGGCAGGCGGTCGCGCAGGTCCGCCAACGAGACGCCCAGCTTGCTGACCAGCCCGATCAGGCGCACGGCGCAGTACAGGGCGTCGTCGAAGCCGTACCACTTGTCGGCGAAGAAGATGTGGCCCGACATCTCGCCGGCCAGCGGCGAGCCGGTCTCGGCCATCTTCGCCTTCAGCAGCGAGTGTCCGGTCTTCCACATCAGCGGGTTGCCGCCCAGCCGGGCGATCTCGTCGAACAGGGTCTGGCTGGCCTTGACGTCGGCGATGATCGTGGCGCCGGGATGCTCCTTCAGCACGTCACCGGCGTAGATCGCCACCAGCTGGTCGCCCCACACCACGCGGCCCAGATGGTCGATGGCGCCGATGCGGTCGCCGTCGCCGTCGAAGCCGATGCCGATGTCGCAACCGTGCTCGGCCACGGCCGCCTTCAGGTCGACCAGGTTCTTCTCGACCGTCGGGTCGGGATGGTGGTTGGGGAAGTTGCCGTCGATCTCGTCGAACAGCAGAATGTGCTGACCCGGCAGCTTGGCGGTCAGGCGGCGCAGGATCTCGCCGGTGGCGCCGTTGCCGGCATCCCAGGCGATCTTCAGCTCGCGCGTGCCATCATAGTCCTTCAGCATCCGGGCGACGTAGTCGTCCTTGACGTCGATCTGCTCGGACGAGCCCTGGCCCGACACGTAGTCGGCCTTGGACGCGATGATGCCGATGTCCTGGATCTGCTGCCCGTAGACCGGCCCCTTGCCCAGCATCATCTTGATGCCGTTGTAGTTCGGCGGGTTGTGCGAGCCGGTGATCATGATGCCGGCCGCCGCCTCGCGGTCGCGGGTGGCGAAATACAGCATCGGGGTGGGGCCGAGACCGATGCGCAGCACATGCAGGCCGCAAGCGACCAGCCCGTCGACGAGGGCGGCTTCCAACTCTGGCGAGGACAGGCGGCCGTCATAGCCCACGCACACCGTCTTGCCGCCGCCACGGGCGACGACGGTGCCGAAGGCGCGGCCGACGGCGCGAGCGTCGGCGGGATTCAGCGTCTGGCCGACGATGCCGCGGATGTCGTATTCCCGCAGCACGGTCGGGTGGAAAGTGTGCGCTTCGCTCATTCTGATCCTTTGACCTCCTTAAACCGCCGCGGCCGGGTGCGAGGACCGGCCGATGGAGCTGTATGTGAAGCCCGCGCGGGCCATGTCCTCGGGGTTGTAGATATTGCGCAGGTCGACCATCACCGGCCGCTTGAGCAGCGTCTTAACCCGCTTCAGGTCCAGCGCGCGGAACTCGTTCCATTCCGTCAGGATAGCCATGCAATCGGCCCCGTCCAGCGCGCCATAGGCGTCCGTGGCCCAGTCGACGCCGGGCAGCAGCTTTTCGGCCTCGTGCATCCCCGCCGGGTCGAAGGCGCGCACCGTGGCGCCGGCCGCTTGCAGGGCCGGCACGATGTCCAACGCCGGCGCGTCGCGCATGTCGTCGGTGTTGGGCTTGAACGTCACCCCGAGCACGCCGATCGTCTTGCCCTTCACCTCGCCGCCGCAGGCCGCGATGATCCGCTCGGCCATCCGCTTCTTGCGCTCGTCGTTGATCGCCACCACCGTCTCGATGATGCGCAGCGGGCTGCCCACCTGCTGCGCCGTGCGGACCAGCGCCAGCGTGTCCTTGGGAAAGCACGAGCCGCCGTAGCCCGGCCCGGGATGCAGGAACTTCTTTCCGATGCGTCCGTCCAGCCCGATGCCGCGGGCGACGTCGTGCACGTCGGCCCCGACCTTCTCGCACAGGTCGGCGATTTCGTTGATGAAGGTGATCTTGGCCGCCAGAAAGGTGTTGGCCGCGTACTTGGTCAGCTCCGCCGTTTCCAGCGAGGTCAGCACGATCGGCGTTTCGATCAGGTACAGGGGCCGGTAGAGGCGGCGCATGACGTCGGCGGCGCGCTCTGACGTGGTGCCGATGACGACGCGGTCGGGGCGCATGAAGTCGCCGATGGCCGAGCCCTCGCGCAGGAACTCCGGGTTGGAGGCGACGTCGAAGTCGGCGTCGGGGCGGGCGCGGCGGATGATCGCTTCGACCTCACGGCCGGTGCCGACCGGCACGGTCGATTTGTTGACGACCACCGTGTAGTGGTCGAGGGCGGCGGCGATCTCCTCGGCCGCGGCGTAGACATAGGACAGGTCGGCATGGCCATCGCCGCGCCGCGACGGCGTGCCGACGGCGATGAACACCGCGTCGGCCCCGGCCATCGCCTCTTTCAGGTCCAGAGTGAAGGACAGCCGGCCGGCGACGACGTTGCGCGCCACCAGATCGTCCAACCCCGGCTCGTAGATCGGGATCTCGCCGCGCTTCAGCCGCTCGATCTTGCCGGCATCCTTATCAACGCAGCAGACGTGAACGCCGAACTCCGAAAAGCAGGCTCCGGACACCAGCCCGACATAGCCCGTACCGATCATCGCAATACGCATGGAGACCCCTCGTTTCACAAGCCCTGACGCCACCGGTCAGACGCCATGTTCCGCAGAGGAACATTGCTACGGCCCTGTGGTTGCACGGCTTCGGTGCCCGGTCATCCGGCACGGACGGCGGTTGGTCTGCGGTCGTTCAGGTACAGCCAGACGTCCGGCGCCGTCCAGCGTCCGGCTGCCGCACGCATGGTGCATGTCAAAGCCCCGGGCGACCGCACCGCGCCGCAGGGCAGGGAGCGGAAAACGCCTCAGATGGCCTGGAGATAAGCCGGATCGAGGGGGCCGTGGCGGAAGGGAATCCAATCCTTGTGGTCGGCGCGGTACTGCAGGCCGTAGGGATTCCTGAAGAAGATCTTCTGCAGCGGCTGTCCGCCCTCGGCGCGGGTGCGTTCGATGTCGATCAGGGGAGAGGCGGCGAACACCTTGTCCCACAGCTCGGCATTGTCAACGTCGCGACCGGCATTCTTGACGTAATCACGTGCCGCGTCGCTCAGCTGCCAGGCCTCTTCGACCATCGCGTAATAGTCCACGGTACCCTCGGCCATGACTCTGCTCCGAAGCGTTTTAGATGCCGCTGGCATAGCGCATTTTCATGGAGGAGAAAACCTTTCAGCAGCGGGTCTCCGCGGTGGAGCGCAAGGGCGCCAACGCTCCGGCCAGGGCGGTCACGACGCGGTCGACGTCGGCATCGGCCATGGCCGGGAACAGCGGCAGCGACAGGGTCTGCGCATAATGCGCGTCGGCCCCCGGCAGGGACAGGGCGCCGTAGCGCCGCCGCCAGTAGGGCTGCCGGTGGACGGGGATGTAATGGACCTGCGTGCCGATCCCCCGCACCCGGAGATCCGCCATGACCTGTGCCCGCGACCGTCCGGCCGCCGCAAAGTCGATGCGGACCGCGCACAGGTGCCAAGCCGGCCGGCACCAGGGAACGCGGGCGGCGGGCCGGACCAGCGGGAAGAGCGGGGCGAGCCGTTCCGCATAGAGGTCCATCAGGTGCCGCCGGCGAGCCACGAAGGCGTCCAGCCGCGCCAGCTGGCTCAGCGCCAAGGCGGACTGCAGGTCGGTCAGCCGGTAATTGAAGCCCGGCTCGGCCATTTCGTAATACCAGGGATTGGGGGTTCCCGCCGCGTCCAAGGCCGCGTCCAGGTCCCCGAAGTGGGCCGGGTCGCGCTCCATCCCGTGGTTGCGCAGCCGGCGCAGCCGGGCGGCCAGATCCGGGTCGTTGGTCGTCACGGCTCCGCCCTCGCCGGCCGCGATGGTCTTCACGGGGTGGAAGGAGAAGGCGGTCATCGCGCCGAAGGCCTCGGCGCCGAAATCCTGGGTGCCGAAATCCCGGGCGGCGGAACCGACCGGTGCGAGACGGCCGTCCGCCGCGGCGTCCGCGCTGCCGATGGCATGGCAGGCGTCTTCGACGATGGCGAGGCCCCGCCGCGCGGCGAGTGCGCCCAGCCCCGCCATGTCGGCGGTCTGCCCGGCGAAATGCACAGGCGCCAGGGCGCGCACGCGCCAGCCGGCGGCCTCGGCGCGCGCGATCGCGGCCTCCGCCTGCTCCGGCCCCATCAGGCCGGTGGCGGGATCGACGTCGGCGAAGGCCACCTCCGCGCCGGCATGGCGCACGGCGCTTGCGGTGGCGAGGAAGGTGACGCTGGGCACCACCACGGCGTCCGCCGGTCCCGTCCCCTCCCGGCCGAGCCCGAGCGCCAGGAAGGCCAGGTGCAGGGCGGCGGTGCCGTTGGCACAGGCGACGGCGTGGGCCGCCCCCGTGCGCTCGGCCAACGCCCGTTCGAACGCCTCGACCGCCGGACCCTGGGTCAGCCAATCGCCGCGCAGAACCGCGGTCACCGCATCGATGTCGTCCTGGTCGACGTCCTGCCGACCGTAGGGCAGGAAGGGAGGTGCGCCGTCGTCCATGGAGGATGCCGCCATGGGGGCCGGCCTCACGGCGCTTCGGCGATCAGGCGGGCCAGCCTGTCGCTGTCGAGCCAGTCGTCGTTGATGTCGCTGGCGTAGCGGAACCCGTCGGCGACCGGCCGGGCCCCCAGGCGCTGGTAGGGCTCGTGCGTCCAGAAGGCGAAGGCCGGCTCGATCACGTAGCGGTCGGCCAGTTCGTAGGTCTGGCGGGAGTCGTCCTCGGTGATCATCACCTCGTGCAGCTTCTCGCCCGGGCGGATGCCGATCACCTTGTGCGGCAGATGCGGGGCCAGAGTCCGCGCCACCTCGACGATGCGCATGCTGGGGATCTTGGGCACGAAGATCTCGCCGCCCTGCATCATCGCAACGCAGGACACGACGAACTCCACCCCGTGCTGCAGCGTGATCCAGAAGCGCGTCATGCGCTCGTCGGTGACCGGCAGGAAGGCGGCGTCCTCGGCGATCATTCTGCGGTACAGGGGGATGACCGATCCGCGGGAGCCCACCACGTTGCCGTAGCGCACCACCGAGAAGCGGGTGCCGAGCGAGCCCGACAGGTTGTTGGCTGCGATGAAGATCTTGTCGGAGGCCAGCTTGCTGGCGCCGTACAGGTTCACCGGGTTGGCCGCCTTGTCGGTGGACAGCGCGATGACCCGCTGCACCCCCATGTTCAACGCCGCGCGCACCACGTTCTCCGCGCCATAGACGTTGGTGTGGATGCATTCCATGGGATTGTATTCGGCGGCCGGCACATGCTTCAGCGCGGCGGCGTGGACGCACAGGTCCACCTCGCGCATGGCCAGTTCCAACCGCTCGCGGTCACGCACGTCGCCGATGAAGAAGCGCAGCGTCGAGGCCCATTCGGGGCCGAGCTGCTGTTGCATCTCGTACTGCTTGAACTCGTCGCGGGAGAAGACGATGACCCGGCGGGGCTTGGCGCGGCGCAGCACCGTCTCCACGAAGCGGCGGCCGAAGGACCCGGTGCCGCCCGTGACCAGGATGGAGCGGCCATCCAGCAGGTCGAAGCCGGATTGCACCGCCTGGGTCGGCGTGTTGCTCAGACGGTCACGCTGCGGCATGGTCACGGCGGTCGCACTTGTGGTCGATGGTTGTCATTCCGACCGACCTTAGACCGAGACCCCTATCAGTGGGTTAATATTTTTGAAAGCAGGATGCACGTGGAAGGGCGCAGAGGCCGGGCGCCACGGCCGGCGCTCAAGGCCGGTGTCCAGGAACACGCGATGTCCGAAAGGAAATACTCTTCGTGAGACTGGAGCGGGCGAAGGGATTCGAACCCTCGACCCCAACCTTGGCAAGGTTGTGCTCTACCCCTGAGCTACGCCCGCGCCGCTCCAACGAAGGAGGCAGGGGAATACTCCACCCGGCCAGCGGAACGCAAGCCCCTCTTTGTCCCGCCGCGAAAGTTTTTTTCGCCGTTCCACCAGCCCGCTCTCCAGCAACCTTCCGCCGGTTCTTCCGCTCGGCGCATTGGAAGATGTTCAATCGGCTTAAAGTTATACCCCGCTCAATGCGATTGACACCGCTCTGCAGTCTGTGGAATTTTCCCCTCACAAAACAAAGGCCTTGAGGTCTGGGGAGGAAACCAAAAAACAACATAATGCTCCAAGAGCATCAGGCTGCCGCGCCGACCCAGTGTCTGGCCGCGGCATTTTTTTGTTTCCACGTTGCCATGACTGGTCATACCACTGGATTGTCCCAGTGCTTCGCTTTGCCGCTTGCCATTCATCCGATATCGTGATGGGTCGTGTACCCCGATAGGGAAGGGCGCGGCGTTTCCCTTCATTCGTTGCGCAGATGCCGGTCAACGAAAGCCCCGTCCTGACCATTTTCAAATTAATCAATAAAGCATCATTCTTCTCTGAAATGCTTTCTATCAAAGCTGGAGCATTGAACTTTTGAATCCCCTTCAAAGACGCCTAAGATGTTTGATGACGAGTGGTCCTGAAGAGCATTCCAGAATGATCTGTCTTCGTTTTAACGCATCGTGAACGTGTCTCAGGGTGCCTTGCGGGCGTTTTCTCTCTGGAATCCGGGGAGTGCCACACGGATACAGTCTTTTTCCTTTGCGCGCATGGTTCCATGCGGACGTCATAAAACCCCTTGCAGGGCACGTCCGATCGGCATAAGGGGAACCCCGGACACCTCGCGGTGCACCATCCAGGCAGCGTCCTGAACGGCCGGCGGGCAAAGCCCGAACCTCATCCGCCGCCCACAGCGGCGCGGCAAGGCCAGCAATGCAGGAGCAAGGGCATGAAGGGCATCATCTTGGCCGGCGGGGCTGGCACACGGCTCTACCCGCTGACGCAGGTGATCAGCAAGCAGCTTCTGCCGGTGTTCGACAAGCCGATGATCTACTATCCCCTGTCGACGCTGATGCTGGCCGGCATCCGCGACATTTTGGTCATCACGACACCCGAGGACCAGCCGCAATTTCGCCGTCTGCTGGGGGACGGCAGCCAGTGGGGAATCGCGCTCTCCTACGCCGAGCAGCCCAAGCCGGAGGGATTGGCGCAGGCCTTCCTCATCGGGCGGTCCTTCGTCGGCGCCGACCGCGTCTGCCTGATCCTGGGAGACAACATCTTCTTCGGCCACGATCTGGAAGCGAACCTTCTGCGCGCCGCCGGGCGGGCGGAGGGAGCGACCGTGTTCGGCTATCACGTCCGCGACCCCGAGCGGTACGGCGTGGTGAATTTCGCCGCCGACGGCCGCCCGGTCGCCATCGAGGAGAAGCCGCGCGAGCCGAAGTCCAACTACGCGGTCACCGGCCTTTATTTCTACGACAACAGCGTCCTCGACATCGCGGCGACCATCCGGCCGTCGGCCCGCGGCGAACTGGAGATCACCGACGTCAACAACGTCTATCTCCGCCAGGGGCGCCTCGCGGTGGAACGGCTCGGCCGCGGCTACGCCTGGTTCGACACCGGCACGCACCAGTCGCTGCTCCAAGCCGGCGAGTTCGTGCAGACCATCGAGGCGCGCCAGGGGCTGAAGATCGCCGCTCCGGAGGAGATCGCCTGGCGCAAGGGCTTCATCGACACCGCCCAGCTCCAGCGCATCGCCCAGCCGCTCGCCAAGAGCGGCTACGGCAAGTATCTGCTGGAGCTGCTCAACGAGCCGGTGCCCGGCCGGGCCTGAGGGAACGGTCTTGCGGCTTCTGTTCCTGCACCAGAATTTTCCCGGCCAGTACAAGCACCTCGCCCGCCATTTCGCAGGGCTTCCGCAAGTGCAGGCCGTGGCGTTGGGCGAGGCCGTGAATCTCAAGGACCGTCCCGCGCCGCCGGGTATCCGCCTGCTGGGTTATCGGTCCCCGCAGGGGGCCTCGGCGCAAACGCATCATTATCTGCGCAGCGCGGAGGCGGCGGTGCGCCGCGGCCAGACCGTGGCGCGCGCCTGCCTGGACCTGAAACGCCAGGGGTTCCGCCCGGATCTGGTCTGCGCACACGCCGGATGGGGGGAGTCCCTCTACATCAAGGATGTCTTCCCGGACACCAAGCTGTTGACCTTCTTCGAGTTCTACTATCAGGCCGAAGGGGGCGACCTGGGCTTTGACCCGGAGTTTCCGGCCAGCTTCGATGACCGGTGCCGGGCCCGGACCCGCAACACCACCCACCTTCTCAGCCTCGCCGGCACCGACTGGGGCATCACGCCGACCCGCTGGCAGCATGCCCAGTTCCCAGCCCTGGCGCGCCGTTGCATCGACGTCGTTTTCGATGGAATCGACACCGACGCCGTGACGCCCGATCCCGGCGCGATGTTGCGGCTGGCGGACGGAACCGTGCTGACCCGCACCGACGAGGTCATCACCTACGTCGCCCGCAACCTGGAGCCCTACCGCGGATTCCATGTCTTCATGCGCGCGCTGCCGGAGATCCTGCGGCGGCGGCCGAAGGCGCGCGTCCTGATCGTCGGCGGCGACGAGGTCAGCTATGGCTGCGCACCGCAGGATGGCCGGACCTGGCGCGCGTTCATGATGGGCGAGGTCGGAGCGCGGCTGGACCTGGGGCGCGTCCATTTCCTGGGCCGGGTCCCCTACAACCGCTTTCTGGAGATTTTGCGGGTCTCCGGGGTGCATGTCTACCTCACCTATCCCTTCGTGCTCTCCTGGTCGATGATGGAGGCGATGGCCGCCGGATGCGCCGTCGTCGGCTCGGCGACCGGTCCGGTCCGGGAGGTGATCGCCGATGGCGACAACGGCTTCCTCGTGGATTTTTTCGATTGGCAGGCCATTGCGGACGCGGTGGACCGCGTGTTCGAGGAGCCCGGACGTTGCGCCGCCGTGCGCGAGCGGGCGCGCCGGACGGTTGTGGAGCGTTACGATCTCGCCCGCTGCTGTCTGCCGGACCAGCTTGCCCTTCTTCAAGACGTCCTCGACGGACGGCGGTCAGCCACCGAAACGGCTGACGAAATGGCCAAAGGGACCGAGCGGGCCGGGGCGGCGGCTTCTTGACAGGTCCGCACGCTTTCCCATTGGGCGCGTTATTGTCGTGAGCGATAATGCTTTATCGACGTGATCGCGCAAAGGCGGTCCATTGCTCTCCGCCAAGTTGACGGTATCTGTCTAAAATGCTATTTGTTCGACGCCCCTCTCCTTTCTGGCTATCCGTGAAGAGCTATGGCGTACGAGCATCGCGAGCGCAGCTGTTTCGTGAACAGCGGACGGGAAATTGTTTCTATCGACTATGTCGATTGTGAGCGGCTGGCCGGCTGGTACAAGCGGCTCGATGGCGACGCGGATAAGATCATCGTGACCATCGGCGACGTCCAGGACGTTGAGGTGCGCGCCGATCTTCCGCGCAAGGACGTCGCCGCGGCTGGCTATGGCGAAGCGGAGTGCGGGTTCGACCTAGTCTTTCAGCCGCCCTTGCCGCCCTCGACACGGGTTGTCATCCAATCCCGCGCGACCGGCGCGACCCTGCTGTCGCTCATTGTTTACGAGGACGGGATGCTCTTGCAGGGGGCGGCGCCGGCCGACAACGGGGAGTCGGTGTTCGGCCTGCCCCGCACCCAGGGGGCGGCACCGCTGTTCTCCGAACAGGGCGTGTCGATTCCCGGGGGCTGCTTTATCCTGTTTGATATCTCGGATCTCGTCTACTACATCGGCCATCACGACAATCTGACCGGCATTCAGAGGGTCCAGTCCTGCATCCTGCTGGCGATGCTGCGGCATGGGATCTACGACCGCCGCCGGTTCGTGTTCCTCAGCTACAACAACCGCCGTTCGCACTTCATCCAGGTGTCGGTGGAATTCGTCAGCGCCCTGCTGGAAGATCTGATGCGGCCGTCCCGCGACCGGCAGGTCGGCTTCTCCAAGGAAGACGCGAAGATCGGTCTGCTGCCCCACTCGGCGCCGCTGCAGCAGAGCTACGCCGCGCTCGCCGGCCAGGAGACGGTGCTGTGCCTGCTGGGAGCAGCCTGGGTCAACCGCGACTATTTCCGACGGATCGTCGGGCTCAAGCGCGAACTGGATCTGCGCTTCGCCATGATCGTGCACGACCTGATCCCGGTCTATGCCCGGGAAACCTGCGATCAAGGCACCGCGCGCGTCTTCACCACCTTCCTGAAGCGGGCGTTGCGCAACACCGACCTGTTCTTCGCCGTCTCGCAGAACACCGCGCGCGACCTGCGGCGCTACGCGGAGGAGACCGGCCTGCCGGCGCCGCCGGTGACCGTCACCCAGAACGGCTCTTCCTTCGACGAATTCATCGGTGCGGGCTCGCTCCCCTCGCCGCTGTTCATGGATCGCATCCGCAAACCCTTCGCGCTGTTCGTCTCGACCATCGAAGGCCGGAAGAACCACATCTTCGTCTACCGGGTGTGGCAGGAGTTGCTGAAGGCGGGCGTTGACGTGCCGGATCTCGTCTGTGTCGGACGACTCGGCTGGCGGGCTGAGCAGTTCCTGTCGAAGCTGACGGAAACCAACCATCTGCAGCGCAGGATACACATCCTCAAGGATGTGTCCGACGAGGAGCTGAACTGGCTCTACAAGAACTGCCAGTTCACCGTGTATCCGAGCCTGTACGAAGGCTGGGGCCTGCCGGTGGGCGAGTCGCTGGCGAAGGGCAAGATCTGCGTCACCAGCAACACCTCCTCCTTGCCGGAGGTTGGTGGCGAGTTCGCGCTTTACGTCGATCCCAACGACGCGGCTTCCGCGGTGTCGGTCATCCGCAAGCTGATCACCGACACGGCCTATCGCGAGGAACTGGAGCGCAAGGTCGAGGAGCATTACCAGCCGACCTCCTGGCGGACCATCGCCGAGCGGGTGGTCGCCGGTTGCCTGCAGGCCCGCCAGACCCCGCGGATGAGTCTCTATCCGGTGGTGACGTGCGGACAGGAATACTGCTTCGGTGCTCTGCCGGAATCCCTGTCCGACTGTCTCGGCGAGGAGATGCTGGCGCAGATCCTGCGGTCGCGGCGCGGCCAGTTGCGCAACGCCTATCTGCCGGACTCCGGGTTCCTGATGGCGGAGGAACTCCGCTCCGGCGAGTCCTGGTACGAGCCGGAGGCGTGGGGCAGCTGGACCCGCTATCCGGAGTGCGAACTGGCCTTCCTGCTGCCGCCGGAGGCGCGTGATGGCGCTCAAGCCTATCTTCTGCTTCAGGTTCCGGTACCGCTGCAGGGCAATTCCTTTGTGATCGAGGACGAGAACGAGATCCTGGCGGCCGGCCACCTGAACGGCAGCGATGTCAACGGCAGCGATGTCTTCGTCACCTTCCGCGTGCAGCCCCGCTTGGACGCCGAAGGCCGCATCCTGCCGACGCGCCTGTCGGTGAAGGTGCCGTACGATCCCAACCTCTTGGTGGAACTGAGGGCGCTCGACAACCGCGCTCCCGGCATCGGCTTCAAGCGGTTCCAGGTCAACCGCATCGACGATGTGCTCGGCCGGCTCGAGGTCATGGAGCGGCAGTCGATGCGTGCCCTGGAGGTTCGGAGCTGCTGACTGGCGCCATCCGTCGCATCCTCCCTCGCTGGCTGGGGCAACGCCGGCGACCGCGTCACGCACATGCGCCTTGACAGGGGTGGCCGCACAAGATACCGCCTGCGGCCATCGTGCCCTGCTTTCCGGAGCTTCGTAATGCAGACCTCTCCTGGTTTTTCCTTTGAAGGCAAGCGCATCTGGGTCCCTGGCCATCGCGGCATGGCTGGTTCGGCCATCGTGCGCCGGCTGGAGCAGGAAGGCTGCGAGATCCTGACTGCCGGACGCGAAACCGTGGACCTGCGCCGCCAGGCCGAGGTCGAGGAATGGATGGCTTCAGCCAAGCCCGATGTCGTGTTCCTGGCTGCCGCCACAGTTGGCGGAATTCACGCCAACGATACCCGTCCGGCCGAGTTTCTCTACGACAACCTGGCCATCGAGACGAACATCATCCACGGTGCCTGGCGGACCGGCGTCGGGAAGCTGGTTTTCCTCGGATCGTCCTGCATCTACCCGCGCATGGCCGAGCAGCCGATGCGTGAGGAGGCGCTGCTGACCGGAGCGTTGGAGCCGACGAACCAGTGGTACGCGATCGCCAAGATCGCCGGCATCAAGATGTGCCAGGCCTACCGGCGGCAGTACGGCTGCGACTTCGTCTCGGCGATGCCGACCAACCTGTTCGGGTATGGGGACAACTTCGACCTTCAGCAGGGGCATGTGGCCGCCGCGTTGCTGGTCAAGATCCACCGGGCCAAGGCGACCGGCGCCGAAACCGTGGAGCTGTGGGGCACCGGGACGCCCATGCGGGAGTTCCTGTTCGTCGAAGACCTCGCCGACGGCCTGGTCTTCCTGGCCAAGAACTACTCCGGTGAGCCGCACGTCAACCTCGGCTCCGGCAAAGAGATCACCATCCGTGGGCTGGCCGAACTGCTGGCCGAGGTGATCGGTTATCAGGGCGATTTCCATTTCGACACCAGCAAGCCCGATGGCACCCCGCGCAAGGTGATGGACGTCAGCCGGATGACGGCGATGGGTTGGACGGCGTCAACCTCGCTGCGGGAGGGCTTCGAGCGCACCTACCGCTGGTATCTGGACAATCTGGACCGCGGCAATTTGCGGGGTCTGTGACGCCGGTTCGCATGAACGCCGCGGTCCGAACGTCCCGGACCCGAACGTCCCGGACCGCGCATGGAGGACCGTTCCGTCAGGCGGACAGCCAGACGCTCAGAAAACCGATGTCGCCCGCCATTCCAGGCATGGCGTTCATGGAGGCCACGGAGTGGCCGCTCAAGGTCAGGCTGATGTCGAAGCGGCTGTCGCCGTTCAGATCGATGTGGGCCGTGGCGCCCCGATAGCCATCGGGGCCGTCCATGTCCTTCCAGGTCGTCGTCGAAACGCCTTCCCGCCAGCCCCAGACGGCGACCGTCTCGCCGGCCTCCAAATCCCCCACGATCGTCCAGACCGGCTCTCCGCTGCGTCCGTCGACGAAGAAGATATCCTGGCCGGAGCCGCCCAACAGGATGTTGGACCCCGTGCCGCCGTCGAGCACATCGTCCCCGCCACCGCCGAGGATGACGTCCGAGCCGCCGCCGGCGTTGATGAGGTCGTTGCTGTCACCGCCCCCGACGATCTCGTTCTGGTCGGTTCCGATCCACTGCCACCGCAGGGGGGCGAACGGCCCGTCGTAGGCTGATGCCTCCTGGAGCACCTTCTGGCCGGATGCGGTATCCATGACCGAGAAGAAGGTGTTTACAACCGTGTCCGGCCGGACGTTGAAGGCGGGCGCCACGACCGCGTCGTCGAAGCTCAGCCGCTCAATGCCGCGCAGCGTGTCGGAGCCGTCCGGCCCCTCGACGGACAGTTCGCCCGGTGCCGTGTGCACAATCCGGTAGTCGGCACGCGCGCCGCGGAACAGGGCGGTGTCGACGCCGGGACCGCCGTCCAGCGTGTCATTCCCAGCCCCGCCCGACAGGGTGTCGTTCCCGGCCCCGCCGGACAGACTGTTGTCCAGTTCGTTGCCGATCAGCACGTCATTCCCGGCCCCGCCGACGGCGTTCTCGATCCAGGAGTCGTGGGCGATGGCGAGCGTTTGCTCCTGCAGGCGGAAGCCGGCCAGCCAGCCCGGCCCCAAATTGCTGTAGGTGCCGGGATTGAGGTCGATTCGGGCGGCGCTGGTCTGGTTTGCCCAGCTGATGGTGTCGTGGCCGCCGGCATCCCAGATCACTTCGAAAATCTTCTGGCCCGGCGCCCAGGAGTAGACGGTGTTCCCGCTGTTGGTCGTCGTGTTGGCGCCGTAAAGGGCTTGCATGGCCAGCACGTCGTTGAGCATGGGGGTTTCGGGAAAGCGGCTTTGCCAATAGCCTTGCTGCAGGGAATCGCCGATGCCCGACCGGTAGCTCATCACGCTGTAGAGCTGGGAATCGATTTCCAAAGGCGCGCTCGGGAAGGTGCCGAAGGCGTCATGCGTGTGCTTCAGCCCCAGGGCGTGTCCGATCTCGTGCATCGCCGTCATGTATTCGTACGTGCCCGGAGCCCAGGACAGGGTCGGATCAGAGAACGAAGAGCCGAACCAGACGTCGCCGTCTTCGGGCATCTGGCTGGTCGGCAGGATCGCATAGGCGGTCTGTGGAACCGCGCTGCCACCGAAGCGAAGATCGCCACAACTGGCTTCTGTGTCGGGGACTTCGACGCAGGTGATGTTCGCCACCGCTGACCAAGTCGCCAAGGCCTTGCGGATGGCGTCCTGGGCCGTGGCGGACAGTGCCCAGGCCGACCCTGGATCCTTTGTCTGATAGCCGCTGTAGTAGACGGAGGTTTCCGGAGACACGAAAGAATAGGTCAGCGAAACGCCGTCTCCGATTTTTGCATCGCTGCCCCACCTGTATCCAGACAGCAAAGAATCAACGGCGATGTTTCCGTCATGAGTGACTTCCGACACAGGAGACGCGGAGTACGGCGTGATCATTGATTTCCGCCCCAATAATTGATGGCGATATCGTCGTTAAGCCCTCCTAAAATTCTGAGGATTGTGAGTGATTACAATTCACTCTCATGAGTATTTATAAATAAAGTTCGGGTAATTTGATCGACGACGCTTGGGATTGCCGTGGTAGTAAGAAAAATTGGAAGCAAGTTTGGGGTATTTTGAAGTGATGAGTTTACCGAATTTCCGGAATTGTTATTTTCCTGAAAGAGATCAGGTGGGCCATTCGGGTTATTATTTCGCTATGCCAATCCCTAAGGAGGCGCCGAATGTCCGGAAACGGTGCGATGGAGATGGGGCGAGGTACGCCACTGGGCCAAACGGCACCACGGCATGGTCCCGGTCAAGAAAAGAGTGCCGGTGATTTAATGATCGCCAAAAAGTTGATTGCTGACTCGCTTCTCGCTGAAAAAGCCGTTTTAGCGATGGAAAATGAAGCGATGCAGATCAGGATTTCTCTTTTAAATCAATTAACTGGTAGATACTTCGCATTCAAAGTGCGTCATTGCGTCGCACTGCCTTTCTTCAGTTGATATAATCATAAGAAAGAGTCGTATAAGTTTTAATATATATTCGTTCATATCCGGAAGGTTTTGCTGGCGGTGAGATTTCATGATTGAAACATTTGTGGAACTGGCAGGGGAAATTTCCATCCGCAACGGAGTTGCCCGCATTGTATTTGTGGGCGACGACCCGCAGGGAGGCGGGCAAAGCGCAATGACGCCGAAACTGCGCGTCATTTTGCCAATCAAGGGCCTCTTCGACCTGCACAACGCCATCGGCGATCTGGCGAGACGGCTGGAAGCCGCCGGCTCCAGCGGTCCCGACACGGCGGGCAGCGCGTCTTCCACCGTGCCGGCCCCCCTCGTCTCCACGCCTCCGATCGAGAAAATGCCCATCCCGGCGTCCATTCCAAGCGGCTCGACGCCGGCCGATGCGGCGGGGCGTTCGCCCAACTTCATGGGCGCTCTGCGGGAGTAAGCGGACGCCGCATCGCCAGCACTTGATATCGCAAGAACAAACCCTTGGTTCGGGAGTGAAGGAATGGCAACGGTCAGCAAAACCGATTCAAAGATCATCACCTTGACCAATCAGACCTTCGGTCTCACGGTCGATTTTCCAGACACCACGCAGAGCCCGCAGATCGCGCTGAGCGGCATGATCTCGCTGGGCCAGGTGCCGTCCAACACCTACAACATAGCCTTTGTGATGGACGTGTCAGGCAGCACCGTCGGCAGTGCGGGCGTCAGTGGCGGAAATCCGGTGGCTGGTGACGAGAACAAGGACGGCCTGTCCAACACGATCCTCGACGCCGAGATCGCCGCCTTCCGGTCCCTGTACAACGATATCGTCAAGTCCGGTCTGTCGGCGAACTCGCGGGTGACGCTCATCACCTTTGACAGCTCGGGGGTCACCCAGTTCACCGGCGGCTTCGGCACGGCCGACGCCAACGGCAACGGCCGCGACGACAGTGTGGAGTTCTTCGAGAAGCTGACCGGCCAGACCTCCGGCGACATGACCAACTTCGAGGCCGGCCTGCAGCAGGTGAAGAGCTTCTTCCAGGCGCAGAGCGCGGTGGGCGAGTCGAACCTGGTCGTCTTCGCGTCTGACGGTGACAACAACACTGGCGGCGATCCGCTGACCCTGGCCGCACAACTGCGTGCCGCCACCACGGCCAGCCCGGCCGGCTATTCGGCGGCCATCCGCACCTACGCGGTGGGAAGCGGCGTGTCGGCGGGGGGCTACACCAACCTCGACAACCTTGACGATGGGGTGGCCAACAACTCCGCGACCAAGGTCACCGATCTCGGTCAACTCGCCACCCAGCTGACCACCCCGCCGATCACCGCCGCGAACATCTCCAAGGTGGAGATCCTGAACGGCTCGACCGTCATCGCGACGCTGACGGGCAACCAGCTCACCAGCACCGCGCTCGGCCTGCAGTTCAACACCACCATCGACGGGCTGAACGTCACCAGCGGCCAGAACAACAACATCACGGTGAAGGCCTACGCCAGCTCCGGCGAGATCCTGACCGTCACCGACAACGTCGAAGGCATGCTGACGGTGCCGCAGCAGCCGACCACCCCGACGAAGCGCGGCGTCCGCTTCGACTTCGACGGCGACGGCGTGGCCGATGTGCTGTGGCGCAACCGCGGCGACGGCAACATTGCCATCTCCGACAGCGCGCGCAACCGGGCCTTCACGCTGGTCGCCGGTTCGGGCGGCGTGGACAACAACCCGGGCAGCGACTACCGCATTGTCGGCATTGGCGACTTCAACGGCGACACGCGGGCCGACATCCTGTTCCGCAACGCCGACGACAGCCTGGTCGCCTGGATGATGGACGGCCCGACGGTGCAGGAGGGGCTGACCCTGGCGACCCCGGGCCGCAGCTTCACCGTGGTCGGCGTCGGCGACTTCGACGGCAACGGCAAGGACGACATCCTGTTCGAGAATCGCGCAGGCAGCATCCTGACCGTCTACGCCAACGGCACCAGCAACAGCGGCGGCATCGCCTTCGCGCGGCCGGATCTGACCTGGTCGATCCAGGGCATCGACGACTTCAACAACGATGGCAAGGCCGAGATCCTGTGGCGCCACCGCGACGGGCGTCTGGCCACCCAGGCCGCCGGCGGCGCGCTGCAGATGCTGGTCGACGGCAGCAGCGCCAACGCCGGGACCGCCCTGACCGCCAACGCCCGCGTCGTCGGCACCGGCGATGTGAACAGCGACGGCAAGGCCGACATCCTGATGCGCGAGGACGCCGGCACGCTGTACACCGTGCTCGTCAGCGGCAGCAACTCGGTCAGCGCCATCCAGACCGGCAGCACCCCGTCCACCCCCAACTGGTCGGTCGTCGGTGTGGGCAACTTCGCCGGCGGCACCGCCGGGACCCCGGACACCACGGTGGAAGTGCTGTGGCGCCAGGATTCGCTGCGCAGCACCGGCAACATGTCGATCAACGACTACGACTCGGCCGGCGGCAGCGTCCTCAGCAATCCGGGCAATTCCTGGCAGGTCGTCAACGGCTCCGCCATCACCCGTCCGCCGCGCGCCGTGCAGAACAGCGATCTGGATGGTGACGGCAACGCCGACATCATCTTCCGGAACAGCCAGACCGGCGTGGTCGCCGCCTGGCGCAGCGACTACAGTTTCCAGGCATCGGACCGCGGCGCCGTGCTGGCCACGCCGACGCTCGACTGGACCTCGATCGGCCAGGGCGACTTCGACGGCGACGGCAAGGCCGATCTGCTGTTCCGCAACAAGACCACCCAGCAGGTGGGCGTGTGGCTGATGGACGGCACGAAGGTCCGCCGCGCCGAACTGATCGACAGCATCCCGAACTCGTGGGAGACGGCGGCGGTCGGCGACTTCACCGGCGACGGCCGCGCCGACGTGGCGTGGCGCAACAGCGATGGTCAGGTCGGCATCTGGACGATGAACGGCACGACCCTCCAACTCGCCCAGGCCGTCGGCGACGCTCCCCTGGCCTGGGAGATCAAGGGCGCCGCCGACTTCGACAACGACGGGCGGTCCGACTTGCTGTTCCGCAACAAGGACAGCGGTCAGGTTGCGATCTGGCGCATGAATGAACAGGCCCAGGTCGTGAGTGGATCCGTCGTGTCCGCCAACCCCGGCACGGCTTGGGAGATCAGCGGGATCGCCGACTTCACCAACGATGGCCGGGGCGACCTGCTGTGGCGCAACAAGACGACCGGCCAGGTCGCGCTTTGGCGTATGGACGGCGACTCCATGGTAAAGGCCGAGCTCATCCAAGGCATCGGCAACAATTGGGAAATCCAGAGCACCGGCGACTACAACAACGACGGCAGCGAAGACGTCCTGTGGCGCAACACCACGGACAACATGCTGGCAGTTTGGGACATGCAGCCTTTCCTCAACGGCGGCAGCGTCAACCCGATTGTCGTAGCCAACACGCTGGGCGCCGAGTGGGTTGTCCAGCGTCAGGCCGGCGTGCTGGCGGCGTAGGCTGCCGGTTCGTTCGTCCGGGCGTGTTCAGACAGGCGGTTCCTCGGGGCCGAAGCCGGATCGCTCCGGCTTCGGCCCCGGCCGTCTTCTGCGCGAGCCGCAGGATATCCGGCCTCTCCCCAGGCGAGTGATGCTTCATTGCTTTATCTCATGCGTTTCATCGTGATCATATGCTAAGCCATTAAAGGTCCTCTGGCTGCCGGACTGATCGCCTTTGTCGGGCAGTCCGCAGGGATCACCATCCCGTTTGGCCAGAGGGTATCAATTCTTGCCATTTACGATCGATGACCACGACGAACGCAAATCCGCCTCGGCCCCGCACCGATGATGACGCCGAGCGTCCGGCTCACGCGGCCATGGCCGCAGCGGCCGTGCTGGACAAGGCGCCGGAAGAGGCATCGCCGTCCGGAGCACGTCCCGCCGATGGCAGCGCGGCGAAGACGGAACCGGAACCAGCCCCCCGTCTGACGCTGTCCGCCGCGGAGACGGCGGCCTACTGCCTGATCCGCATCGCGCGCCATCACGGCGTCCGCCTGTCGTCCGATCGGATTCGCCACGACTATGCGCTCGACCAGCGCGCGCCCGAACCGCGTCTGATGGTGCGCATCGCGCGGGAGAACGGGTTCAAGGCACGCCAGCTGTGCCTGTCCTGGACCGATCTGGTCGGGGCGGCGGAGTCCTTCCCGGCCATGGCGCGCCTGGCCAACGGAAACTACGTCGTCCTGTCCGGCGTCATGCCGGCCGAGGACGGGCCGAAGATCGTCATCCTGGACCCGCTGGACAGCGGGCGCGATTTCCTGTTCCTGTCCGAGGCTGAATTCACGGCCAGTTGGAAGGGCGAGGTGCTGCTGCTGAAGCGCCGGTTCGCCCTGGCCGACGAGCAGCAGCCCTTCGGCCTGCGGTGGTTCATCCCCGAGATCCTGCGCCAGTCCACCGTGCTGCGCGACGTCGCCGCCGCTGCGCTGGTGATGCACGTCCTGGCGCTGATCTTCCCGCTGTTCTTCCAGATCGTCATCGACAAGGTGCTGGTGCACGCCAGCTTCTCCACCCTGGAGGTGCTGGGCGTCGGCGTCGTCGCGGCGATCCTGTTCGACGGGCTGCTGACCTACCTGCGCGGCTACATGCTGCTGCACGGCACGTCGAAGATCGACATCCGCACGGCGACCCGCACCTTCGATCACATGACCCGGCTGCCGGTCGCCTTCTTCGAGCGGATGACCGCCGGCGTGCTGTCCAAGCACATGCAGCAGGGCAACGCCATCCGCGAGTTCCTGACCGGAGGCCTGTTCCAGACGCTGCTGGACGCCTCGGTGCTGGTGGTTTTCCTGCCGATCCTGATGTTCTACAGCGTCCCGCTGACCGTCGTCGTCGTCGGCTTCTCGGCCCTGCTCGCCCTGCTCATCGCCGGCATGGCCTCGGTCTTCCGCCGGCGGCTGCGCGCGCTTTACGAGGCGGAGGCCAACCGGCAGGCGCTGCTGGTGGAGACCATCCACGGGATGGCGACCATCAAGTCGCTGGCGCTGGAGCCGTCGCAGCGCAAGGCCTGGGACCAGCGTTCGGCCGATTCCATAGAACGCCATGTGGAGGTCGGCAAGATCTCCACCACCGCCCGCGCCGCTTCGGACATCATCAGCAAGCTGATGTCGGTGGTGGTCATCTGGGTTGGCGCGATCCTGGTGTTCCGCGGCCACATGACGGTGGGCGAGCTTGTCGCCTTCAACATGCTGTCGGGCCGTGTCTCCGGGCCGCTGGTCTCCATCGTCGGCCTGATCCAGCAGTACCAGCAGACCGCCCTGTCGGTGCGCATGCTGGGATCGGTGATGAACGAGCCGCCCGAGCGCAACCTCGGCGCCGGCCTGCAGATGCCGATCAAGGGCCATGTCGCCTTCGACCGGGTCACCTTCCAGTATCCGGCCGCCACCACCCCGGCGCTGAACGAGGTCAGCTTCGCCATTCCCCCCGGCACGGTGGTCGGGGTGGTTGGGCGCAGCGGCTCGGGCAAGACCACGCTGACCAAGCTGATCCAGGGCCTGCACCAGCCAAAGAGCGGCTTGGTGCGGGTGGACGGCATCGACCTGCGGGAGTGGGACGCCGTGCACCTGCGCAGCCACATCGGTGTGGTGCTGCAGGAAAGCTTCCTGTTCCGCGGCACGGTGCGCGACAACATCGCCATCGCCCGCCCTTCGGCGACGCTGGAGGAAATCGTGATCGCGGCGCGCACCGCCGGCGCGCACGAGTTCATCGAACGGTTGCCCAAGGGCTACGACACGATGCTGGAGGAAGGGGCGACGAACCTGTCCGGCGGGCAGAAGCAGCGCCTCGCCATCGCGCGGGCGCTGGTGCGCAACCCGCCCATCCTGGTGTTCGACGAGGCAACCTCGGCGCTCGACCCCGAAAGCGAGTCGATCATCCAGGAAAACCTCCGCCACATCGTGCGCGGGCGCACCACCATCATCGTGTCCCACCGGCTGTCGTCCATCCGCAACGCGGATGCCATCGTGGTGATGGAGCGTGGCGCCATCGCCGACATCGGCACGCATGACCAGCTGCTGACCCGTTGCGCTATCTACCGGCATCTGTGGGACAAGCAGATGCAGGGCAATCGTTAATTCCGGGAAGCCCTTCGCGATGTCCGCCTCCCCCCGTTCCGCGTCCGGGCCGGCCGCCGCTCCGGTGCCGAAGCCCGTTCCGCCCACCGCGCCGCGCCGCGCCGACGTGGTGGACTTCCAATCCGACGCCCTGGCCCTGGAGGAGCGGCCGCTGCCGCCCCTGGCGCGATCGACCCTGTGGGTGATCGTTGCTCTGGTGGT
The DNA here is from genome assembly GCF_042657465.1 of Azospirillum himalayense. NCBI lineage: Bacteria > Pseudomonadati > Pseudomonadota > Alphaproteobacteria > Rhodospirillales > Azospirillaceae > Azospirillum > Azospirillum himalayense. Next base: position 104,404 of record NZ_JBHSLC010000006.1, read on the forward strand.
GGGCGCCATCGTCTGGGCGTCGATCGGCCAGATCGACCGCTATGTCGTGGCGTCCGGCGCGCTCGTCACCACCGAACCGCCCATCGTCGTGCGCCCACCGGCCAACACCATGATGCGGGCGATCGAGGTGCGGCCCGGGCAGCGGGTGGCTGCGGGAACGCGTCTCATCTCGCTCGACACGACGGCCGCGCAGTCGCAGCTCGCCATCGTGCAGACCCAGCTCCGCGCCGCCGAGGCCCAGGTTGCCCGCCTCGAGGCGGAAATCGCCGACCGTATGTTCGAACCGGCCGACGATAGCCCCGAGCAGCTTCTCCAGAAGCGTGTCTTCCAATCCCGGCGCGAGGAATACCAAGCCAGGACACGCGCGCTCGACGACGCGATCCGGCAGGTCAGCGCGTCGATCGAGCGCAACCAGGTCGAGCAGCGGGGCATGGAGAACCAACGTGACATCATCAGCCGCGTCGAGCGCATGCGCAGCGACCTGCAGAAGCGCGAGGTCGGGTCGCTGCTGAACGTCCTGGAAGTCCAGATCCGTCGTGTCTCGGCGGAGGACGCCCTGGCCAAGCTGAAGGCCGAGGCGGTCGAACTGGCCATCCAGGGCGAGAGGGCGGTGGCCGAGCGGCGGGCCTATGTGGACGGCCGCTTCCGCGAGATTGCGGAGGATCTCGCCCGCTTCACCGCCGAGCGCAACCGACTGACCGAACAGTTCGAAAGCACCCAGCGTCTGGCCGCGCTGAGCGAATTGCAGGCCCCGGCCGACGGCATCGTGCTGGAAGTGCACGAGGTGTCGCCCGGCTCGGAAGGCCGCGAGGCGCTGGTCACGCTGGTGCGCATCGACAGCCCGCTGGAGGCCGAGGTGCGCATCGCCCCCGGCGACATCGGCCGGCTGCGCATCGGTGATGAGGTGCGCATCAAGGTGGAGGCGTTTCCCTTCCAGCGGCATGGCACCATCGACGGGCGCTTGCGCCTGATTTCCGAATCGACGATCTCCATGGACGCCGAGGAAGGCCGCAAGCAGGAGGTTTACCGGGCCCGTGTCGCGTTGGAGAAGGTCGAACTGCGCGATGTCCCCGAAAATTTCCGCCTGATACCCGGCATGACGCTGGCCTCGGAAATTCGAATCGGCAAGCGGACGGTCATGTCCTACTTCCTCTACCCGATCTGGCGCAGCCTCGACGAAGGCATGCGGGAACCTTAGCGGATCGCGATCCGCATTGGACCGCGACGGCGGCCCCGGCCGGCACGTGAGGCTATTCGCATCAAAGGCGAACGGAGGTTCGCTTCAAGGACCGGACCGGAGTGCGCCGGGCACCTGGAAGGCACTGATTCCATCTTATATGCGAATCGTCCCCGTCACCGTCCCTGATTATGACAAAACGCGCGAGGAATCCCTTACTGGAAGTATTGAATATGCTTCGATATAACTCCTAAAATTCGATAGGACGCGCTGAGCACCCGCACCGGTTTTCTGTGCGAAAGATATGCACACGAAATTTTTAAGCGCGCGTCGCATGACGTAGGGGATAAGGGCATGACGGCTTACTACGGAACGACCGGCAACAACACCGTGGTCGGAACCGCCGGTGACGACAGCTTCCTGTGGAATGCGGCCAACCAGGGCGGGCGGGACAGCATCGACGGCGGTGCGGGCACCGACACCCTGACCCTCGACATGTCGTCAGGAACCTACATTTCCACCACCCTCTACGACGGCGGCGGCAACAGCTACAACGTCCTGCCGCAGAACGCGGTGCGGTTCATTTATTCGACATCGATCAATTCCTCCTCCTACACGGTCGAATTCCGGAACATCGAGCAGGTCTCGATCACCGGCGGCAGCAATACCGACTACCTCTACGGCCTGGCGCTCGCCGACACGCTCGTCGGCAACAACGGCAGCGATTTCCTGTGGGGCGGGGCGGGCAACGACAGCCTGGACGGCGGCTTCGGCGACGACACGCTGGACGGCGGCGACGGCGACGACACCCTGCTGGGCGGGAGCGACCGCGACCGGCTGCTGGGGGGCAACGGCAACGACACGCTGGATGGCGGGGCGGGCAACGACACGCTGGACGGCGGGGCGGGCAACGACACGCTGGACGGTGGCTTCGGCAACGACAGCCTGGATGGCGGTACGGGCAACGACCGGCTGCTCG
>NZ_JBHSLC010000007.1:0-228697 GCF_042657465.1 Azospirillum himalayense
AAGACGAATCCGGCCCCGGCGGTCACCGAGAACACGCTATGACGTTCGAGGGTCCAGTTCCTCGTGTCGTCCCCGGTCCAGTTCCTGAAGTCGTTTGACAACCGTCGCCCTCCGTGCGGGGGCGTGGATTGAAACATGAAACCCTTGGTCGCGCGGGCGTATGCGTCGTGTCGCCCTCCGTGCGGGGGCGTGGATTGAAACTGGTCGGCTGCGCTGCTGGATCGCTTCCGCCGCGTCGCCCTCCGTGCGGGGGCGTGGATTGAAACACGCGACAGCAGCCACAGGCGCGAGCCGATGCGGGTCGCCCTCCGTGCGGGGGCGTGGATTGAAACCGTAGCCCCGTCCGGTCCCTGCGCTCCACACTGCCGTCGCCCTCCGTGCGGGGGCGTGGATTGAAACCCTTGAGTTTGGGAACCGCTCCGATCTTAGCGGCGTCGCCCTCCGTGCGGGGGCGTGGATTGAAACAGCGCCGACACCTCCGCCAGCGTGGCGGCAGCATGTCGCCCTCCGTGCGGGGGCGTGGATTGAAACGACCGCCGATCTGCAAGAGCCGTTGGTCCCGGCTGTCGCCCTCCGTGCGGGGGCGTGGATTGAAACTGCCCATGCATGTTGCTCGCCGACGATTTCCAGTCGTCGCCCTCCGTGCGAGGGCGTGAATTGAAACCACCAGCATGCGGTGGATGAGGTCCTCGGCCAGCTCGTCGCCCTCCGTGCGAGGGCGTGGATTGAAACACCGTCGTTGCCCTTCCGGAACACGGCAACAGCACCATGATCGCCCTCGGTGCATGGACGTGGACTGAACTCAACCAAGTCTCGCTGATGCGCGTACCCTGCTCCCCTGAAACGCCACCACCCTGAATTGGAGTTCGTCGAGCAAGGGGACGGTCATGAAGAAGAATCGGAAGGGCTTCATGCCGGATGTGCGGCCGGAAGCGCAACGTCATCACTGACCGGATCGCCGGCCGCCGATGAGGGGCAGTGCGCCTGCGCCCTTCATCGGCGGTGCCCCCTCTCTTCGATGCTGGCTCCGGCCTGCCATGTGTGGTTCGCTCTCAAAGGAGTCTGATTTGCGCGAAACGATCGTCTCGCCGAAGGTGGGCTTCAGGCTCCATCATCGCGTCCGCAAGCCATTTCCATGGCAACTCGCGTCCCCCACAGCCAGGATGACGAGCCGGCCAAGACAGCACAACGGGAGGGTGCAAGGATGAACTATCGCAAGCTCGGTCGCAGTGGTGTGAAGGTGTCGCCGCTCTGCCTTGGTGCCATGATGTTCGGCGGCCCCACGGACGAGCCGACGGCTGTGCGCATCGTCGCGCATGCCGCAGAAGCGGGCATCAACTTCATCGACACCGCCGACGTCTACAACGAAGGCCGATCCGAGGAAATCGTCGGCCGAGCCGTGAGGAGCGACCGTGAGCGTTGGGTGGTGGCGACCAAGCTCGGCAATCCCACGGGGCCCGGTCCGAACCAGCGGGGCCTCTCGCGGCGCCGGCTGAACGTGGCGTGCGACGCGAGCCTTCGGCGCCTGGGCACGGAGTGGATCGACCTCTACTACTTGCACCGTGAGGACCCCGACACCCCGCTGGAGGAGACCGTTGCGGCATTGGGCGACCTGATCCGTAGCGGCAAGATCCGCGCGTTCGGCGTGTCGAATTTCCGGTCCTGGCGCATCGCCGAGATCTGCCGTCTGTGCGACCGTCTGGGCATTGACCGGCCGGTGGCCTGCCAGCCCTATTACAACGCGCTCAACCGCATGCCGGAGGTCGAGATCCTGCCCGCCTGCGGCCATTACGGCTTGGGCGTGGTCCCCTACAGCCCGCTCGCCCGCGGCGTGCTCACCGGCAAATATCGTCCCGGGGATGAGCCATCCGCCGACACCCGCGCCGGCCGCAAGGATCGGCGCATGATGAACACGGAATGGCGGCCGGAAAGTCTGGAGATCGCCCAGGAGATCAAGCGCCATGCGGAATCGCGCGGCATCACGCCGGGACAATTCGCTGTTGCGTGGGTCCTCAACAACCGCCTTGTGACCGCTCCGATCGCCGGGCCGCGCACGGAAGAGCAATGGCACGCTTACCTCGGCGCGCTGGATTACGCCTTCACCGCCGAGGACGAGGCGTTGATCGACCGGCTGGTCACGACCGGACATCCCTCGTCTCCAGGCTACAACGACCCTGCCTACCCCATCGAGGGTCGCCCCGTGCGAACCACCTCACCACCTGCATCGTAGGCTACGCTGCTGAACGGCCCATTCCCAACACCCCCTTTCCAGCAACGCGCCACGGAATGGGCTCCGTTGCAGAGGATCGCCACACGGTCTCTCCCGACGCGCTCCGCGTCGTTACAGAAAGTTTCGACGAGGAAGCATTGTTTCTTCGGAGAAACTTAAAGATTGTCTTATGAAAGATATCATCAATTGCAAGTAAGCGCTCCTTGGCCTTAATCTCCGCAAGCCAATTGGGGGCTCGGGCGGGTGAACGGTTGAAGGAGTGCGGGGCAGTGACGGCAGGTTTGTTGAAGAGCGGTTTGGCCCGGTCGGGCGGGGCATTCCTGATCGCGGCCCTGGTCGCGGCGACGGCTCTGGCGGGCGCCGGAGCGCTGCAGACGGCCGAGGCGGCATCGACGCTGGTTTTCTGTTCGGAGGGCAACCCGGACAATCTGGCCCCGGCGCTGGCCCGCACCAACACCAGCTTCGACGCGATCCTGCACGCCTACGACACGCTGGTGCGATTCGATGCGGAGTCGAAGAGCATCGTGCCCGCGCTGGCGGAATCCTGGACCATCTCGCCGGACGGCACCGTCTACACGTTCAAGCTGCGGCCCGGCGTGCGCTTCCACGACACGCCCGGCTACACGCCGACGCGCACGCTGAACTCCGCCGACGTGCTGTTCAGCTTCTTCCGGCAATGGCACAAGGACCACCCGTACCATTCGGTCGGAAACGGGGCCTACAACTACTTCAACGACCTCTCCATGGGGTCGATCCTGAAGTCGATCGAGGCGGTGGACGACCTGACGGTGCGCTTCACCCTGAACCGGCCGCAGGCGCCCTTCCTGGCCAACCTGTCGATGGTCTTCGCCGCCATCACCTCGGCGGAATACGCCGACACCATGGTCAAGCGCGGCACGCCGGAGCTGTTCGATCTGGAGCCGGTGGGGACCGGCGCCTTCCAGCTCCTTTCCTACCAGAAGGACAATCTGCTCCAGTACAAGGCGTTCGAGGGGCATTGGGCCGGGCGCCCGCCGCTGGACAATCTGGTCTTCGCCATCACCCCCAACGCCACGGTCCGGCTGAACCGGCTGCAGGCCGGCGAATGCCACGTCATGCCCTATCCCAACCTGACCGACCTGCCGAAGATCCGGAACAGCCCGTCGCTGACCCTGCTGCGGCAGGAGGGCTACAACGTCGCCTTCCTCACCTTCAACGTGGAACGGAAGCCGCTGGACGACGTGCGGGTGCGCCGGGCGATCAGCATGGCCATCGACAAGGAAACGCTGGTGGACGCGCTCTACGGCGACACCGGGCGCACGGCGAAGAATCCGTTGCCGCCGACGAGCTGGGGCTACAACGACGCGATCACCGACATCCCCTACGATCCCAAGGGGGCGAGCCAGCTCCTGGCCGAGGCCGGCTACGCCAACGGCTTCGAGATCGAGCTGTGGCACATGCCGGTGGCCCGGCCCTACATGCCCGCCGGCAAGCGGGCGGCGGAAATGATGGCCAACGATCTGGCCCAGGTCGGCGTCAAGGCCACCCTGGTGACCGACGACTGGTCGGTCTACATGAAGCGGCTGATGAACGGCGACCACCAGTTGGGCATGATCGGCTGGACCGGTGACAACAGCGACCCGGACAATTTCCTCTACACGCTGCTGAGCTGCGAGGGAGCCCGCAAGGGCGGCGGCAACATGGGCAAATGGTGCGACCGCTCCTTCGACGACGTCATCATCGAGGCCAAGCAGACCACCGACGTCGCCAAGCGCACCGCCCTCTACCATCGGGCGCAGGAGATCTTCAAGGATCAGGCGCCGTGGCTGCCGCTGGCCCATTCCATGGTGTTCATGGTGCTGCGCGAGGAGGTGACGGGCTATCGGATGAATCCCTTCGGCCTGCACCTGTTCCACCGCGTCGATCTCGCCCAGTGAGCGGCGGCGCGCGGTGATGACCCGCACCAACATCGCCCAGCGGATCGCCGCGGTCGGCGGCATGCCGGTGCTGGTGGCGGCGGCCATCGCCATCGTCGCGTGGTTCCTGCTGCAGCAGTCCGACCGCGCCAACGGTTCGGTGGTCACCGCCGGCACGATCTACCGCGAACTGCTGGGGGCGGAGGCGGCGCGCTCCGACTATCTGAACACCGCGGCCAGCCGGCGGGCGGCGCAGGCCGTCCGTTTCGACGCCCACACCGGCGAGGCGCGCCGCCAGATGGACGCTCTGGCCGACGCCACCGAGGACGATGCGCTGGAAAGCGCCGTCAGCGAGACGCGGCGGGTTCTGGACCGCTACGCCACGCAGATGGAGGAGCTGAAGGCGGTCACCGAGCGGAACGACGCCCTGATCGGCGCCATGGCCCAGCAGGCGGCCCGGCTGATCGACATCACCGATGCCGCCCGCCAGCGCCAGAACCTCGCCAACCTCGGCTATGCCGAGACGGTGGCCGACTCCGACCGCCGCCTGACCCTGCACCGCGACGTGCTGGACAACGCCCGCAGCATCTACGCCGCGCTGGCCGGGCTGTGGCGGCACGAGGCGGCCCGGCTGTCCAGGGAGCACGGTCAGGCTCAAGGTGGCGGCACCGCACCCGGCAATTCCGGCGCGCACGACACCGGCGTGCTGATGCTGCGCCTGAGCAACAGCGCGGACGCGCTCGAGGACGCGCTGGAGCGGGCCGCCGCGGCGGAAGGGCGCGGGAGCCGGGGGCAGAAGCGCATCGTCGCGGCGGTCGCGCAGGTGTCCAGCGCGTTGATGGACGGCGGCGACATCCGGGACAGCGCGCAGGAACTGGAAAAGCGCATCGACCAGATCCTGAACGTCTACGGCACGGCCTACGCCGCCACGCTGAACGAGGTCACCGAACTCACTGCCCACGCCGTGTCGGCCAACGAGACCGAACAGCAGGCGCAGGGCGTGACCATCGCCGTGCTGAAGCTGGCGCACGCCACCGCCGACGCGGTCAGCCGCCGGGACATCGGCGCGACCATCACGCTGATCGCGGACGGCGCGGCGGTGGAGGAGCAGATCGAGCGGATCGCGCTGCCCCCGCTGGTGCGCGGCGGCATGATGTCCGCCGTGGCCGGCTGGCGGGACAGCCTGGACAAGGTGCGCGAGGGGCTGAGCGTCCAGGACCTGATGATCGCCCAGATGGACGCGGACGCGAAGGAGATGGCGTCGGGCGCCAGCGCGCTGAACGATACGTTCCGCAGCAACGCCGAAACCATCGGGGCCTTCCTGCGGTCCGCCCTCGTGCTCGGGGCCACCGCCGGCCTGCTGTTGGCCATCGCCGGGGCCTTCTACGCCGCCCGCTCGATCACCCGTCCGTTGGACCGTCTGCAAAGGCAGATGGTCCATCTGGCCGGAAACCCGCTGACCGGCGCCATCGTGGACACCGGACGCCAGGACGAGGTCGGGGCCATGGCCCGCTCGGTGCAGCATTTCGTCACCGAGATCGCCCAGCGGGAAACCGCCCTGCACGAGGCCAAGAACCAGGCGGAGGAGGCGACGCGGGCGAAGTCCTCCTTCCTGGCCGTGATGAGCCACGAGATCCGCACGCCGATGAACGGCGTGACGGCGATGGCCGAGATGCTGGATCAGACCGACCTGACCGAGGAGCAGCACGGCATGCTTGGGGTCATCCGGTCGTCGGCCCAGGCGCTTCTCATCATCATCAACGACATCCTGGATTTCTCCAAGATCGAGGCGGGGAAGATGGAGATCGAATCCGTCCCCTTCTCCCCCCTGGAGGTGGTCGAGGAGTCCGCGGAGCTGGTGGCCGGGCGCATCGAGGAAAAGGGGCTTCAGCTGTCCGTCGACGTCGGGCCGGGCGTTCCCGACCGGCTGACCGGCGATCCGACGCGCGTGCGCCAGATCCTCATCAACCTGATGGGCAACGCCGTCAAATTCACCGAGAAGGGCAGCGTCGCCGTGACGGTCAGCGCCGAACCGCGGTCCGGTACGGAGGGCGCCGCGGATGGCGGGGTGATGCTGCGCTTCGCCGTGGCCGACAGCGGGATCGGCCTGACCGAGGAGCAGCGGGCCAAGCTGTTCCAGCCCTTCCAGCAGGCCGACAGCTCGACCTCCCGCCGCTTCGGCGGCACCGGGCTGGGTCTGACGATCTGCCACAAGCTGTGCACCATGATGGGGGGCGGCATCGCGGTGGACTCGGTGTTCGGCGAGGGCTCCACCTTCTGGTTCGAGCTGCCCTTCGCGGTGGCCGCCCCGACCGCCGACTGCCCGCAGCCCCGGACACCGGCGGCCCCGGCAGTGGCGGTGGACGACGCCCGCGTGGTGGCCGTCGGTTTCGACGGCGCCGGCCGCCAAGCGCTGCAGGGCATCCTGGCCGCCGCCGGCATCGCCCCGCTGGGCTGGTACGATCTGACCGACGGCCTCGGGGCGGTGACCGAAACCCAGGCCGGTCCGGGGCGGCTGGTGGTGCTGGTCAATGGCGGAGTACAATCCGAAGCCGCCATCGCCTGTTGCCGCGCCATCGTGCAGTCCCCCGCCTTCGCCGACGGTCCGGTCCCCGCGGTCATCCTGGCCGTGCCGCGTGCGCTGGCCTCCACCATGTCGGAAGCCGACCGCATCGGGCTGCTGTGCGCCGTCAATCTGCCGTTGCGGCGGCGGCGGGTCTGGCTGGCCATCGCGGCGGCGCTGGGCCGGGCCAGCCTGGAACGGCGGTCGGAACCGCGGGAGCACGACGCCGCCGGCTGGGAACCGCCGCCCATCGAATCCGCCATTGCGGCCGGGGCGCTTATCCTGGTGGCGGAGGACAACCCGATCAACCAGACGGTGATCCGACGCATGCTGAACAAGCGCGGCTACGCCATCGAAATGGCCGACAACGGCGCCCGTGCGCTGGAGATGCTGCAGCCGGGCCGCTATGGCCTGCTGCTGACCGACTTCCACATGCCGGAGATGGACGGATTCGGCCTGACCCACGCCATCCGCGCCCGCGAACGGGAGATTGCGGAGGCGTTGGGCGAGGGTGCCGTGACCCGGCTGCCCATCGTCGCCCTGACCGCCGATGCCCTGCCGGGCACGCAGCAGCGCTGCCTGGAGGCGGGGATGGACGGCTATCTGACCAAGCCCATCGAATCCCGGCTGCTGGCCGAAACGCTGGACCGCTTCCTGCCGCAGGCCCGCTCGCTGCGCCTGCCGGCCCGCCGGACGCCCGCCAAGCCGGAGCCGGCGGCCGTCGCCGAAGCGTCGCCCGCGCCGAGCTGGGCGGACGCCGACATCGATCCGCAAATCTTCGACCTCGGCCAGCTGAGCCAGAATTTCGGCCGCGACGACCCGGACGCCATGGTCTTCCTCGGCGATTTCCTGGGCATGGCGCCGGGGCTGATCCAGGCCGCCGTGACGGCGCTGGAGGCCGGAGCCACCGGCCCGGCCCGCGACGCGGTCCACACGCTGAAGGGGGCGGCCCTGTCGATCGGGGCGGCCCGGCTGGGCCGGCTGGCCGCCGACACCCAGGACCTGCTGGACGCCGGGGACGCGGAGACCGCCGCGCTCCTCGCCAGCATGCTGGACGCCACCCTGGACGAGCTGATCACCGCGACCGCCGCGATGCGGGCGTCGCACAGTCCCGCACCGACGTCTTGAACAAGGGCAGCCCACCATGGCGGTAGATTACTCGAAGCTGAGCATCCTGATCGTCGAGGACGACAACTTCACCCGCGGCCTGATCCGCAAGGTCCTGAAGGAGATCGGCGTGCGCTCCATCCTGGAATCCTCCAACGGCAAGGACGGGCTGATGGAGGTGGTGCGGACACGCCCGGACATCGTCTTCTGCGACATCCACATGGCGCCGATGAACGGCAAGCAGTTCCTGCAAGGCGTGCGGGGAATCAAGGTCAAGGACGTGGACAAGACCCCCGTGATCTTCCTGACCGGCGACGCCGACCTCAGCACCGTGCGCTTTGCCAAGGAGCACAACGTCAACGGCTATCTGGTGAAACCGATCAGCCTCGCCAAGCTGCGCGACAGCATCGACGCGGTGGTGTCCAGCAACGTCGGAATGGCGCAATGGCTGACCTGAAACCAGCCTGATCCCACCAGCGCAAACGTCCTGAAACGACCGGAGGAAACGTCGCTCTCAAGCCGCGAGCCGATAAGCGCCTCGCTTTTTCGCTTTTCTCGCCCCGCATGTCACAGTCCGGAGGGTGGGCGTTGTCATCCCCTTCGTGCCTACACCTTCAAGGGAGACAGCGATGGCCAAGAACACGGCGGTGATCGATCCTCAATCCTCATGTCTGACGCTGATAAACGTTTATGAGGTCGAGCCGGAGAAGCAGGCCGACCTGGCGAAGGTTCTGTCGGAGTCGACCGAAAACACCATTCGCCACCAGCCCGGCTTCCTATCGGTCTGCATCCACAGCAGCCTCGACGGAAAGAAGATCGTGAACTACGCCCAGTGGGCATCCAAGGAGCACTTCGAAGCCTTCATGAGGAGGCCCGAAACGCAGGAGCAACTCAAGAAATTTGCGGGGCTCGCGACATCGGTCATGCCGAGCCTCTATACGGTCAGCGCCGTTCACGCGGAATAACGAAGGAATGGCAAGGCTATAGGGCCATGAACGACATCCCCGCCGACCCGTCATTCTCTGAAATCCGCCCCCGCCTCGTCCGTCTCGCATACCGGATGCTCGGGTCGGTGGCGGATGCCGAGGACGTTGTTCAGGATGCCTATCTCCGCTGGCTGGCGACCGACCGTGAGACGGTCCGGCAGCCGGCGGCCTTGCTGCACACCATCGTCACGCGCCTCTGCCTGAACGAACTGAAATCGGCACGGCGCCGGCGCGAAACCTACATCGGACCGTGGCTGCCGGAGCCGATCGTCGACGCGGAGGAATTGGACGCCATCGACGACATCACGCTTCCCTTGATGATCGCGCTGGAGCGTCTGTCGCCGTTGGAGCGAGCGGCCTTTCTGCTCCACGACGTTTTCGGCGTGGGGTTTGATGACGTTGCCAACGCCATCGGCCGTGAAACCGCGGCCTGCCGCAAATTGGCCTGCCGGGCGCGTAACCATATTCAGGCGGCCCGCCCGCGCTTCACGGTGACGAAAGAACATGGCCAGGAAATCGCCGCTGCGTTCTTCACAGCGTCGCGTAATGGCGACATGGACCGGCTGCGCTTGCTTCTTGCCGATGATGTCAGCGCCAGCGCGGACGGCGGCGGGAGGGTGCCGGCCTCGCAGCGTCCACTGATCGGAATCAGGGACGTGATGGTGCGACACGCCCAGCTTGCGCAGGAGTTCAGACGGTCTCCGTCCCTCCTCATACGCTATGCCGTCATCGACAGGCTTCCCGGCTTCCTTTCCATCGAGGACGGCGGGATCGTGCAGACCACCGCCTTGCAAATCGAGCAGGGGAAGATCGTCGCGATCTACATCACCAGAAACCCGGACAAATTGCAGCACGTGAACGGGCACCGTCTCGGCAGCTGACCCGGCACGCAAAGAACCCGCATTTCTCGATTGTCCCACGCCGCAGCGGTCGCGATCTGCCACGCGACGCCGCATCTCCGCCTGAACGGTCCCCTGCGGGAGCGGATTTTTCCCGACGGCCGCTCAGCGCCGCAAACGAAAATGAGAATTCTTCGCAATTGACCGTGAGGCGATGGCCCGCCCCGTTCGTCTGGAGAGTCGGAGCGGTGGTTCCTGCGGAGAAAACGAGATGAGCGTTGGCAAGTCGCGCACGCGGCTGTGGTTCCTATGGCACTCCTGGCTGGCTATGCCCCTGTGGGCGTTCCTGTTCTTCGTCTGCCTGACCGGCACCATCGCCGTGGTCAGCACCGAGATCATGTGGCTGGTCAATCCCGCCATGCGGGCGTCGGGTGTTGGGGAGCCGCTGCCGGCCAGCGCGCTGATCGCCGCCGCGGAGACCGCGGCACCGGGCGGTCGGGTAAGCTCGCTGAGCTGGGGCGGCTCCCACATGGCGGTCAGCGCCCGAATGGCGATGCCCGACGGAACCTCCACCACCGCCTGGGTGAATCCGATCAGCGGGGCGGTGCAGGGGCTGTCCACCGGCAACTCGTTCCAGAGCTTCTTCCGAGCGCTGCACGGCTGGCTGATGACCTTCCCCGTGGGCTGGTACCTCGTGACCCTGCTGGCCATCCCGCTCGTCGGGTCGCTGGTCACCGGGCTGGTGGTCTACAAACGGTTCTGGAAATCCTTCTACCAGCCGCGCATCCGCTGGCGGCAGGCGCCGCGCGTGATGTGGGGCGACCTGCACCGCGTCGCCGGCACATGGTCGATCTGGTTCATCGCGGTCATCTCCGTCACCAGCCTGTGGTTCCTGATCTACATGATGCTGTTCCACCTCGGGATGGGGCTGGGTGGCGGGAAGGCGCCGGTCCTGCTGGCGCGCGACCAGATCCCGGTGACCGCGACCGCTCCGAGGCCGGACGTCGACGCCATCATGGCCAGCGCCAAGGCGGCCCTGCCGGACATGCGGCTGCGCTACCTGTGGCTGCCCGGCACCGCCTACGACCCGGCGACAGTGGCGGGGTCCAGCGGGCAGGTGCCGCTGCTGCCCGACTATGTCCGGGTGAACCCCTTTACCGCCGAGGTGATCCTCATCGAGGGCGGGATGGAAGCGGCCTCGGGCATCGAGCTGACCCGCACCATCATGCGCGCTCTGCACACCGGCGATTTCGGCGGTCTCCCAGTCAAGCTGGTGTGGTTCGCCTTCGGCCTGCTGATGACCACGCTGGTCTTCAGCGGCATGCTGATCTGGATGAAGCGGACCGCCCGCGCCACGGTCGAGGCGGTGCGGGGGCTGCGCTTGGCGGAGGGATCGTCCAATGCGTAAGCTCTGGCGGCGCGGCAAGTTCCATCTCAGCGCCCTGATGATGCTGGTGCCGCTGCCCTTCCTCCCCGACTATTTCAGCCCGAAGCCGATCTTCGTGCCGCCCGAGATCCGGCGGGACGTCGCCATCGGCCCCTTTCCGGTCACGCTGGCGACCTACGACGAGGCGCCCCGCCGCATGCCGACGGGGGAGCGGCTGAAGGAGTACCGCATCCACATCCGCCCCGCCGACATCGACCATGTGCGCGGCGTCTTCCTGCGCGTCGGCAAGCCGCGCAGCCTGCGAACCGCGGGCGCGCTCGCCTTCGGCAACCCCTATGAGCGGGAGGCCGACGTGACCGTTCCGGACGAGCTGGCCGGCACCGAGGAGCTGTGGGTGACGGTGGAAGACTGGGGCGGCGGGGTGCATCAGGCCTCCCTGCCCCTGAACGAGATTTTCGGAGGAAAGCGATGACGACGCCGCGCGTTCTCACCCTGGCGGCGCTGTTCGCCCTGTGCGCCGCCGGCACGGCACAGGCCCATTACCCGATCTGCGAATGCCGGATGGTCGAGGGCGACACGGTGCAGTGCACCGGCGGCTTCTCCGATGGCTCGAAGGCGCCCGGCGTCGTGCTGGACGTCATCGCCTACGACGAGCAGGTGCTGGTCAAGGGCAAGCTGGGGCCGGATTCCACCCTCTCCTTCCAGCGCCCCGCGCAGGATTTTTACGTGCTGTTCGACGCCGGGCCCGGCCACACGGTCGAGATCGAGCACACGGCGATCAAGTAGCGCCCTCAGCGAAGCCGGAACCATGCATCACCAGATCGTTCGCCGCGCCGGGGCCGAGCGCGAGACCCTGTGGGTCCTGCTGGCCGCGGGCGCCATTCTCGCGTCCGCCACCCTGGCGGTCGGGCTGCGCGCCGCTCCGGACGCGGAAGCCCCGCTGGCCGCCCACCTCATCGACTCCCGGACCGGCCTGACCGCCGCCGAACAGGGCCTCTACGCGGACCTGAAAGCGGCGGGCGAGGAAATCGCCGCCTTGCGGGAGGCGGAGGGCCGGGCGCCGACGCCGGAGGAGCTGGCCGCCGAGGCCCTGCCGCCCTTCGCCGCCGACCCCAGCGCCGCGGCCCGCGGCGGGCACGCCTGGACCCTCGCCGGGACCGGCGACGGGATCGCCGCCTATGCCGGGATCGCCTATGCCGGCGTTTCCGCCGCGCCGGAACTGGCCGGGTCCCTGGTCCTGCGGTTGGACGGCCATGGCGCCGACATCTGGCTGAAGCGCGCCGCCGAAGCCCCGCCCGCCCCGCCGGAGGACGCGGCCCTAACCGCCGCCGGCTGGAAGCGGATCGTCTCCACCTTCACCGCCGGGGTGACCCGATGAGCCTCCTTTCCAACCGCCGGCCGAACCGCCGCCTGATCCTGGCCGGAGCCCTGGGCGCCGCGACCGCCGCGGCCATGCCTGCACGCCCCTTTGCGGCTCCCGCCGGGCGCCGCCGCTTCGGGGTCACCCTGCACCCCTACTATTCCTACGTCGCCAACATCGTCGGCGACGCGGCCGAGGTGGTGCCGATCATCCCGGCCGGCTTCAACCCGCACGCCTACGAACCGCGCCCGGAGGACATCCAGCGCATCGGCGGGCTGGACGCCATCGTCCTGAACGGCATCGGGCACGACGATTTCGCCGGGCGGATGATCGCCGCCTCGGCAAAGCCGTCGCTGCCGGTGGTCGAATCCAACGCCGACGTGCCGCTGCTGCCCGCCGCGGGAACGGCGGCGCGGGCGGCGGGAAAGGTGGTCAACCCGCACAGCTTCCTGTCGATCACCAATTCGGTCCTCCAGGTCGCGACCATCGCGCGCGAGCTGGGGCGGTTCGACCCGGACAACGCCGCCGCCTACGCCGCCAACGCCCGCGCCTATTCCCGCCGCCTGCGCCAGCTGCGGGCCGACGCGCTGGCGAAGCTGGCGACGGCGGGCACCACCAGCCTGCGCGTCGCAACCATCCACGGCGCCTACGACTACCTGCTGCGGGAGTTCGGGCTGGAGGTCTCCGCCGTCGTGGAGCCCGCCCACGGCATCGAGCCCAGCCCGGCCCAGCTCGCCGAGACCATCGCGACGATGCGCAAGCTGGACGTGCAGGTGATCTTCTCGGAGCTGAACTTCCCCAGCGCCTATGTCGAGACGATCCGGCGCGAGACCGGCATCCGGCTCTACGCCTTTTCCCACATCTCGCACGGCGACTACGCGCCCGACCTGTTCGAGCGCGAGATGGCCCGCAACCTCGACACGCTGGTGCTGGCGATGGCCGAGGCGGCGCCGTGACGGGACCCGCCATCCTGTTCGACGCGGTGGACCTGACGCTGGGCCGCACGGTGATCCTCGACGGCGTGTCCCTGCGCGTCGCGGCGGGCACCGTCCACGCGCTGGTCGGCCCCAATGGCGGCGGCAAGTCGTCGCTGATCCGCGCCCTGCTCGGTCAGGCGCCGCACCGCGGGACCATCCGGCTCGACTGGCCGGGCGACGGGCCGGGCACCGTCGCCTACGTGCCGCAATCGGTGGAATTCGACCGCGGCCTGCCGCTGACGGTGAAGGATTTCCTGGCCGTGCTGTGCCAGCGCCGCCCCGCCTTCCTCGGGCCGGACCCGCGCATGAATTACGGCGCGGCGCTGGAACGCGTCGGCATGGCCGGCAAGGCCCGCCGCCGCTTCGGCGCCCTGTCGGGGGGCGAGCGGCAGCGCGTCCTGCTCGCCCAGGCGCTGATCCCGGCGCCCGACCTGATCGTTCTGGACGAGCCGATGACCGCGCTCGACGAGGCCGGGATCGCCATCTTCGAAACGCTGCTGGCCGAGCTGTCCGCCGCCGGAACCACCGTCCTGTGGGTGGAGCACGATCTGGCCCAGGTGCGCCGGCTGGCGACGCGGGTGACCGGCCTGAACCGGCGCGTCCTGTTCGACGGCGCCCCGCTGGAGATGCTGTCGCCGGAACGGGTGTTCGACCTGTTCTCGGCCGTCCCGCGCGGCCACGCGGCCGAGAGGATCGCGTCATGAGCTTCGAGGCGTTGCGCGCCCTGGTCCAGGACTGGGCCGGGGCCGGGCTGCTGCCCGCCGGCCTGACCCACGGCTTCCTCGTCAACGCGCTGCTGTCCGGGCTGGTCATCGGTCCTGTGCTCGGCGGGCTCGGCACGCTGGTGGTGACCAAGCGGCTGGCCTTCTTCTCCGAGGCGGTCGGCCACGCCGCGCTGACCGGTGTGGCCATCGGCATCCTGGTGGGGGAGCCCTACACCGGTCCCTACGCCAGCCTGTTCGGCTACTGCCTGCTGTTCGCGCTGCTGGTGAACTACACGCGCAACCGCAGCAACCTGACCGCCGACACGCTGATCGGCGTCTTCCTGTCGGTGTCGCTGGCGCTGGGCGCCAGCCTGCTGCTGATCCTGGCGAGCCGGGTCAACATCCACATCCTGGAGAATGTGCTGTTCGGCTCGGTCCTGACGGTGGACGACCGCGACCTGACCGTGCTGCTGGTGGTGGCCCTCGGGGTGACCGCGCTGATGCTGCCGCTGTTCAACCGGCTGCTGCTGGCCAGCTTCAACCCGGCGCTGGCGCGGGTGCGCGGCGTGCCGGTGAGGGGGCTGGACTATCTGTTCATCGTGCTGGTGACCGTGGTCACCGTCGCGTCGGTGAAGATCATCGGCGCCATCCTGGTGGGGGCGCTGCTGGTCATTCCCGCCGCCGCGGCGCGGGTCGTCGCCTCGTCGCTGCGCGGCTTCTTCCTGCTGTCGGTCGCCTTCGCCAGCGTGGCGGCGGTGGCCGGGATCCTGCTGCCCGTGCAACTTGCCCTGCCGGTGCCGTCGGGCGGCGCCATCATCCTGGCGGCGGGGCTGCTGTTCCTGGGCGCGCTGCTGGCGCGCCTGTTCATGAAGGGGGAAGAGGGATGAAGCGCGTCACGCTCGCGGCGCTCCTGCTGCTGTCCACGGTGGCGGGCGCTTCCGCCGAGACGGTGCTGGCCGGGCACCCGGTCACCGCCGGGCTGGCCCAGGCGCTGACGAAGGGCACGCCGGTGGTGGTGGAGGTGGTGGTTCCGCCGGCCATCCCCATGGGGCGTCAGCACGCCTTCCTGAGCGGGCGCGGGGAAGCAAAGCTGGCGGAGGCCGCCCGCAAGGCCGACGCGGTGCTGACCCTGCGCTCCGCCTGGGTCGAGGACCCGCTCTATCCGCTGGCGCGGCGCGCCAACATCCGCCTCGTCGAGATCGACGCCGCCCGGCCGGTGGACGGTGCCTTGCCGGGGATCGCGGTCAACGGCGGTGCGGCCTTCCCCTGGCTGGGCATCGCCAACGCCGGGCGGATGGCCGACATCCTCGCCGCCGACCTGCGGCGCCTCTTTCCCGCTTCCAAGGACGCCATCGACGCGAATCTCGCCGCGCTGAAGCGCGGGCTGCTGACGGTGTCGTCCCGGTCGGCCCAGGCCTTCGCCGCTCTGCCGGACCCGGCGGCGGCGGCGCTGTCCGACCGCTTCGCGACGCTGGCCGCCGACCTCGGGCTCGATCTGCGCCGGGTCTGGACCCGCGACGACCGCGACTGGACGCCGGAGCGTCTGGCCGAGCTGACCGCCACCCTGAAGGCTGAGGCGATTCCGGTGGTGCTGCACCACCGTCCGCCGGCGCCGGAGATCGCCCGGGCGGTGGCGGACGGCGGCGCCCGGCTGATCGTGCTGGACAGTCTGGAGAGCGGTCCGCCGGCGGCGATGGACACGGCGCTGGGGCATATGGCGGAGCGGGTGGAGGCGGGGCTGCTCCCTCCCTGAAGCTCATTGCCCCCTCCCCAACCCTCCCCCGCTGGCGCAGGGGAGGGGACAAAACTCCCTCCCTTGCGAAGCGGGGGAGGGCCGGGGTGGGGGCAACACCCCGACACCTTTACACCCTTAAAAACCTCCCGATCACTCGCTCGCCAGCGCCGCCACCGGGTCGAGGCGCGCGGCGCGGCGGGCGGGGATCAGGCCGAAGACCATGCCGGTGAGCACGGCGGAGGCCACCGCCCCGGCGATCGCCGTCGCGGTGAAGACCACCGGCATCGCCAGAAGCCCGATCACCGCGCCGCCGGCCAGTCCAAGCGCCACACCGACCAACCCGCCCAGTCCAGCCACCAGCGCCGCCTCCATCAGGAACTGCCGCTCGATGTCGGCGGCGCGGGCGCCGACGGCCATGCGGATGCCGATCTCGCGGGTCCGCTCGGTCACGCTGACCAGCATGATGTTCATGACCCCGATGCCGCCGACCAGCAGCGTGATGACCGCGGCGCAGCCGAGCAGCAGCGTCATGGTGTCCTGGGTCTCCGCCGCCGCCTGGATGCGCGCGGTCCCGTCGTGGATCTGGAAATCTTCCTGGCCGTGACGCTCGGAGAGCAGAGCCTTGATGGCGTCGCGGGTCTGCGCGATCCGCCCCACGTCGTGCACCGAGACGAGGATCATCTCCAGGTCCGGCTTGCCGATCAGCCGTTGCACGCCGGTGGACAGCGGCACGAACACCCAGTCGTCGGTGCTCTGGTTGCCGGTCAGGTCGCCCTTCTGCGCCATCACGCCGGTGACCAGGAAGGGAATGTTGTTCACCAGCACATGCTTGCCCAGCGGCGATTCCCCGCGCGGGAACAGCCGTTCGGCGACGCGGTGGCCGAGAACCGCCACCGCCGCTCCGGACCGCTCGTCGGCGCGGGTGAAGAAGGCCCCTCGGGCGACCGGCCAGCGGTGGGTCAGCGGCAGCGACGCCGAGGTCGCCAGCCCTTCGGTCCGGTGGTCGATGTTGCCGTGGCGGACCATCACCGGCGTGTCGAGGAAGGGCATCACGCTCTCGACGTTGGGCAGTTCCAGGATGGCCTCGCCGTCCGCCTCGGTCAGCGGCGTGGCCGGCAGGCGGGGATCGCCGCTGCCCGCCACGACATAGACCAAGTTCACCCCCAGCGCGCCAACCCGCGCCATCACCGCCTGCTTGGCGCCCTCGCCGATGGCGAGCAGCGCGATCACGGACGCCACGCCGATGACGATGCCGAGCAGCGTCAGCGCCGTGCGGAAGCCGTTGGCACCCAGCGACCGCAATGCCGCCGACAGGGCTTCCCCCGCGTCGGTCCACAGGGAGGCGCCGGCGGCCACGCGCTCCGCCGGGTTGGAGGAGGTGCCCGCCGGTGACGGGGCCGGGCGACCGCTGTCGGCGACGATTCGGCCATCGCGCATTTCGATCACCCGGCCGGCGGCCTCCGCCACCTTGCGGTCGTGGGTGATGAGGATCACCGTGCGCCCGGCGGCGGACAGCTCACGCAGCAGCGCCACCACCTCCGCCCCGCTGGCGCTGTCCAGCGCCCCGGTCGGCTCGTCGGCCAGGATCACCGGGGCGTCGTTCATCAGCGCCCGCGCGATCGACACGCGCTGTTGCTGGCCGCCCGAAAGCTGGTTGGGGCGGTGATGGCGCCGCTCCTCCAGCCCCAGGCGGCCCAGCAACTCCACGGCGCGGCCTTCGCGCAGCGCGGCGGGCAGGCCCGCGTAGCGGCCCGGCATCTCGACATTCTCCTGCGCCGTCGTGCCGGGGATCAGATGGTAGTGCTGGAAGACGAAGCCGAAGCCGTCCAGCCGCAGCGCCGCCCGCTCGTCGCCTTCCAGCGCCGTCACCTCGCGCCCGTCGACGCGGTAGCGTCCGGAGGTCGGGCGGTCGAGCCCGCCGAGGATGTTCATCAGCGTCGATTTGCCGGAGCCGGAGCTGCCGACGATGGCGACGAACTCCCCCGCCTCGACGGTCAGGGAGACGCCGCGCAGCACCTCGACCGCCAGGCCGCCACCGCCAGGGCCGCCGCTGATGTAGGTCTTGCGGATGTCCTCCAGGACGAGAAGCGGGCCGCTCACAGCCGGAACCCGATCTTGGGCGGGCGGCCGTCGTCGGTTTTCCAGCCCACCACGACCCGCTCGCCTTCGGCCAGCCCCTCCAGGATCTGGGCGTTGAAGCGGTCGCACACCCCGACGCGGACCTCGCGCGTCTCGATGGCGCCCCCAGAGCCAATCAGGGAGACGTTGTGCCGTCCCGCCACCTCGTCGGCCGAGGTCAGGGCGGCGACCGGCACGGTGACGGCGTCCTTGGCCGCGGCGGCCACGAAGAAGACCTGGGCGGTCATGTCCGGGCGCAGCTCCCCCCGGTCGTTGGCGATTTCGAACAGTGCGGTGTAGAGCACGACGCTGTTGGCCGCCCCGCCGCCGCCGGATGGGGACGAGCCGCCACTTCCTGATGCGGGCGGCTTCGGCGGGGCGGGCAAAATCTCCTGCAGGCGCGCGGTCCAGCGCCGTCCGGGATGGCCGAGCGTCGTGAAGTAGAGCGGCATACCGCCCGTCAGCCGCGTCACGTCGGCTTCCGACACCTGGGTCCACACGGTCATCGCCGACAGGTCGGCGATCCGCATCAGAACCGGCGCCTCGTAGGCGGAGTTGATGGTCTGGCCCTGGCGGGCATCAACCGAAATCAGCGTGCCGCTCATCGGCGCGTAGATGCGGGTGTAGCCGAGCTGCGCCTCGTCGGCCTGGAGGGTCGAATCCGTCTGGCGGATCTGCGCCTGGGTGGCCTCGACCTGGGCGGCGGCGATGCGCGCCTCCATCCGGGCCTGGTCGAAGGCCTCGCCGCGCCCCGACCCGCTGCGCCGCAGCGCCGCCTGACGGGCGAGCTGGGCCTCGGCGAAGTCGGCGCGCGCCCGCTGCTCGGCCAGAAGGGCGGTCAGGCGGGCGCGCTCGGCGCGCCCGGCCTCGACCTTGGCCTGTTGCAGGGCGGGGTCGATCTCGGCCAGCAGATCGCCCTCGCGGACCATCTGCCCGACCGTCACATGCAGCCGCGTCAACTGGCCGGACACCTGGGCGCCGACATCGACGTAGGCGCGCGGCTGGATCTTGCCGAGCGCCGTCACCGTGTCCTCGACCGTGCCGCGGCCGACCACCGCCACCTCCGCCGAGGCGGCGGGATCGCCGGGGCGCAGCAGGGCGGCGGAGGCCAGCCCGCCGAGCACCAGCGCGGCGGCGGCGAGGCCGCGGCGCACACCGCGCCGGGAACCGGAAGCCGCCGCCGACCGCCGCGCCGTCATCACCACGTCGCCCGCAGGGACAGCAGGACGTTGCGCGGCTCGCCGTAGTAGCCGTAGTTCTGGACGCTGCTCAGGTACTTCTTGTCGAACAGGTTGTTGAGGTTCAGCGTGGCCGACACCTTGTCGGTGATCTGATAGCGGGTCATCAGATCGACCACCGCGTAGCCGTCGCGGTCGTAGCGCCGGGCGCCGGTGCCGCTGTAGACCTCGCCCTCCCACTTGAGGTTGCCGCCCACCGTCACGCGGTCCCAGGCGCCCGGCAGGCGGTAGGTGGTGAACAGCTTGAAGGTGTCGCGCGGCACATAGGTCATCATCCGCTGGCCGTCGGCGTTCTTGATCGAGGTGTGGCTGTAGCCGCCGCCGACCTGCCAGCCGGTCATCACCTCGCCGGCGACTTCCAGCTCGAAGCCCTTGCTTTCCGCACCCTTCACCGCCCGGTAGGCCTGCGTGCCGTCCGGAGCGAAGCGGCCGGGATCGGCCTCGCCCAGATTGTCCTGCTGGATCAGGAACACCGCGGCGCTGGCGTTCAAGGCGCCGCCGAAGAACTCGGCCTTCACGCCGGCCTCGTAGGCGTTGCCGTCCAGCGGATCGAGGGACTGGCCGCTGACGTCCTTGTAGTTCTGCGGCTTGAAGATGCTGGTGTAGCTGGCATAGACCGACCAGATGTCGGTCAGGTCGAGCACGACGCCGGCGTAGGGCGTGAGCACCCCGTTCTCCGACCGCTTGCTGTAGCTTCCCGCCCCCGCGTTCGGGCTGCTCTTCTCGATCTGCTGCCACCGGCTGATGCGGCTGCCGAGGATGACCGACAGCGCGTCGGTCGGGCGCAGGCGGGTGGCAGCGTAGGCGGCCACCTGCCGCTCGTCGGTCTGCGACCGGCCGGTCGGGTTGAGCGTCGGCTGGGCGATGCTGCCGTTCCAGGTGAAGTAGTTGGGGATCGAGGGATCGTAGCCGGGAGTGGTCCAGAGCGGGTAGTCGAGCCCCTCGCGCTTGGCGTAGTAGCCGCTGATGCCGGCCATCAGGTCATGCCGCCGCCCGAACAGGTCGAAGCCGCCGTTCAGGTCCGCGCTGACCGAGGTTTGCTCCAGGTCGGAGTTCCAGCGGCCCTGCCAGATGCCCATGCCGGTGCCGTCCCGGTTCAGGCTGCCGCGCGTGCCGAAGCCGAGCAGACTGTCATATTCGCGGTTGTTGCGCTCCACGTTCAGCGTCGCCGTCCAGCCGTCACCGAAGCGGTGCTTCAGCTCGCTGAAGACGGTCAGGTTGTCGTGCATGTGGTACCCCCACCGGGCGCCGCTGTTGTAGGAGCGGGAGAAGTTCGTCTTCGTCCCGTCGCTGTAGAACAGCGGGAAACCGGAGTTGGAGGCGTCGTCGGAGCGGTGCTTCTGGTATTCGACGCCGACCGTCCAGGTGGTGTCCTCGGTGACGTCGGCCTCCAGGATGCCGTAGAGCACCTTCTTACGCGCGTGCAGGCGGTCGATGAAGCTGTCGTTGTCCTGATAGGCGCCGACGACGCGTCCGCGCAGGCGGCCGTTCTCGGTCAGCGGACCCGACAGGTCGGCCTCGCCGCGGTAGCGGTTCCAGGAGCCGATCTGGCCCTCGGCGTAGGCCTGGAGGGTCGGGGTCGGGCGTTTGCGGACCAGATTGACCGAGGCCGACGGCTCGCCGACGCCGTTCAGCAGGCCGGTCGCGCCGCGCACCACCTCGATCCGGTCGAACACCGCCGTGTCCGAGATGGAATCGTCGAACCCGTACACGGTCGAGCGCGGGATGCCGTTCACCTGATAATTCGTCACCGGAAAGCCGCGGGCGAAGACATCGTCTCCGTCGCTGCCCAGCGGGGCGCGCTGCATCCGCGACACGCCGACCGTCTGGTCGAGCACGTCGCGGATCTCGTTCAGCCCCTGGTCGTCCATGCGCTGGCGGGTCATCACGCTGACCGACTGCGGCGTCTCGCGCGGCGTCAGAGTCAGCTTGGTGGCGCTGTCGGTCGATCCGGTGGTGTAGGAGCCGGTGCCCTCGCTGCGGCCCGGATCGCGGGAAATCCCACCCTGGACGGTCACCGGGTCGAGCACCGCCGCATTCCCCGCCTGGGCCGGCAGCTTCTCCAGCGTCACCGTGTCGGCATCGACGAAGCGCGCAATCAGGCCGGTGCCGGAAAGCAGGCGGATCAGCGCGTCCTGAGGCGCCAGCGTTCCCGTCACCCCCGGGGACGAGACGCCCTGCGCGATGTCGGAGGGGTAGAGGACCTGGAAGCCGGTAGCCTGCCCGTAGGCGGCGAGCACGCCCGGCAGCGGGCCGGCGGCAATGGCGAAGCTGACGGTCCGGCCCTGCTGGGCCACCTGCGCGGGCGCTTCCCCGGTCGTCATCGGCGCCGCCATGGCGCCGTGCAGCGCGGTCGATGCCAGCAGCATGCCCAACAAAGCCGGAGCCCAACCGGTCCGCACCTCGTTCCCCCACACCTTGTTCCCGCGCGCCGTCTGCCCCCGCAGCAGGCGCCCCCCAACATTGATCATCACCGAGACCCCGTCATTTTGCGAATGAGTTGCATTTTCGCGTATGCAAGTCACGACGTTGTCCGGTGGAAACCACCTCACCTTGATTTGGAAAAAATTTGATACGAAACGGCTAGACGGAACGGATGATGACCAGCCCGGGAACAGGGCGCAGCGTGCGCAAGGGAAGCGTGCGGAGAATGGCGTTCAGGGCGGCGTCCGGCCGGCTGATGTCCACGCTGCCGTCGAAGCGCAGGCCGGCGAGCGGACGGTCCCACAGCACGATGCGGGCGGGGTGATAGC
The DNA here is from genome assembly GCF_042657465.1 of Azospirillum himalayense. Taxonomy (NCBI): domain Bacteria; kingdom Pseudomonadati; phylum Pseudomonadota; class Alphaproteobacteria; order Rhodospirillales; family Azospirillaceae; genus Azospirillum; species Azospirillum himalayense. The sequence continues at coordinate 21,893 of NZ_JBHSLC010000007.1, forward strand.
GGTTGAGATCGGCGATCACCGCGTCGAGCGGCTGCCCCTGGAAGACCAGCCGGCCGTGCCGCCACGCGTTCTCCACCGCCACGCCCTGGCTCAGCAGCGGGCCGGGGCCGTCGGGACCGTAGGACCGGCTTTGCCCGGCGGCGATGGGAAGCGGGGGCTCCATTCCGGTGGTCAGGCTGGCCGTTCCGGATTCCACCGCTACGACCACGGACTCCAGGCAGCGGTGCACCACGAAGCTGGCGTCGGCGGTGGCGATCCGCCCGTCGGCGCAGGTCACGACGAAGGGACGACCCGGGTCGGGAGCGGCCACGAAATGCGCCCGCCCCTCGGTCAGGCGGACGCGCCGTTCCGCGGGGGTGAACGCGACGGAGAGCGTGCTGTCGGCGTCCAGGGTCAGGACCGAGCCGTCGTCCAGCGCCACCGTACGCCGCTCGCCGATCCCGGTCTTCAGGTCGCCCGGCCAGCCGGTCAGGACCACCGCGCCGCCCAGCGCCGCGGCGCAGGCCGCCGCCCCGCCGACGGCGCCGAAGGCCAGGAACCGGCGGCGCGTCGGTGCGGCACGGCGAACCTTGCGCGGATCGGGCACCCGGTCGAGATCGCCCCACAGCCCGGCCAGCCGGTCGTACTCGCGCCGGTGGGCCGGGTCCCGCGCCAGCCAGGCGTGGAAGGCCCGGCGGTCCGCCGCGCCGGCGTCACCCGACTCCATGCGCACGAACCACGCCAGGGCCGCGTCCCGCGGGGCGTCCGGTAAGTCCGGCTGGTCGCGCTCGCGCTCCATCAGAGCGCCAGCCGGTCGCGGCAATGGGCCAGGGCCTTCATGACATGCTTCTCCACCATGCTGCGCGAGATGCCGAGGCGCGCGGCGATGTCGGCATGGCTCAGCCCGTCGAATTTGTGAAGCAGAAACACCTCGCGGCAGCGCGGCGGCAGTTCCGCCAGCGCGTGACTCAGCCGTTCCAACCGCTGCTTGTGCTCCAGCGTCGCCTCGGCGTCCGGCTCGTCCAGCGGCTGGTCGAACCCCAGCTCCGCCGGGGCGAAGCGGCGTCCCCGGCGGGTTTCCGCGCGCATGCGGTCCAGCGCGATGTTGTCGGCCATGCGGTACAGGTAGGAACGCGGGTTGTCGATCTCCGGCAGCGCGGTCAGGCTGCGCAGGCGCAGGTAGGTGTCCTGCACGACGTCCTCGGCCAGGCAAAGCGATCCCAGGCGCCGGGCCAGATGGCCCGTCATCTCCTCGTAATGGTCGAGCAGCAGACCCAGCAGGGACGACCGGTCTCGTTCAGCCATGACCTCGGCAACACCTGTTCCCAACCCGTGAAAGTCACTCCTAACCATGAATGCGAATCATTCGCAATCGATAGATCGACCGGAGAAAAATATCTTTTCAGCGAGGGAGTGAGGGGAGGAGTGGCGGCGAACGTCCTGTCGTTGGGAGATTTTGTGACGAAAGCCGGGAGACACCGCGACCCTGGTTTTTCTCGACCCTGCCGGGTCCCTTTGCCCACCGATCGGATATCCCCCAATCCGCGCCCGGTCTATTCATACACGGCGTTTCTGACATCGGTCGGAAAGGTCCCGGCCATGCCCTCGAACGCGGTGTTCGTCAGGGCAACCACCGAGAGGCCGTTCTCCCGGTCGATGAACCAGGAATGGCCGTACGCGCCTCCCCATTGCAGCGTGCCGGCGGCCTGCGGCGTGCCCGTCGGCGCCGGATCGTCCAACACCGCCCAGCCATAGCCGAAGCCCCAACCCGGCCCCTGCGTTTCGGCCTTCGCGCCCACCTGGTCCCGGACCATCAGCCGGACCGTCTCGGGTTTCAGGATCGGCGAACCGCCGGTGCGGATCGCTTCGAGAAAGCGGAGAACATCCGAAGCCGTCCCGGCCATGCCCGCACCGCCCGATGGATAGGAGTTGGCGTCGAGAATTCGTGACGGCGCGAACGTCGCGGCGCTCCCCATCAGCGGAACCGCGAGCCCGTCCGTCATCGGAACAGGCTGCGGGTGGCCATCCGCATAAGCTTTGGCAAGCCGGGAGGCATCGTGCACCGAGAAGTCGGTATCGTTGATGCCGAGCGGCGCCGTGACCGTGTCGCGAACGATGTCGGAAAGGCTCCGCCCTTCGATCCGTTCCAGAACGCCGCCGAGCACATCGATGCCGAGCGAATACCGCCAACCGGTGCCGGGGGCGAAATTCAACGGAGCGGCCGACAGGCGGGCAAGGTTCTGATCCAGCGAAAGGCCCGGCTGGTCGAGACCGTCCGAGACGTTCAGCCGGTGATAGGGACCGTCCGCCGGTTCGAGGAAGGCATAGCCCAGCCCGGAGGTGTGGGTCAGCAGCTGGTGGATGGTGATGTCCGGGGTCGAACCGTCCGGCAAGGCGGGGCGGAATTGCGGCAGCCAGCGCGTGACCGGCGCGTCGAGATCCAGCCGCCCCTTCTCGACCAGCCGCAGGGCAGCCGCGGACACGAACGGCTTGGTGACGGAGGCGAGGCGGAAGATGGCGTCCTCGCGCATGACGGTGCCGGCCTCCCGGTCGGCATGACCGGCGGCGCGGCGGTAGACGATCCTGCCGTCCTTCGCGACCAGGACGACCGCGCCGACGATCCGCTTTTCCGACAGCGCCCTATCAATCACCGGATCAAGGCGAGCGTCAATCACAGGGTCGATGGCAGGCTCGGCGAAGGCTGTGCCGGCGACGGTGAGGGCAGCGGCGACAAGGGGGATGCGCATGGCGGTGGAACCCCGTATATATTGAACGATCACTCCTGAATAGCGCAGCCGAGGGAATATTTCCAGAGTGACCATTGTGAAAAATGACGCGCCCGCGCCGCGGCCACGCGGCCGCCCGCGCGCCTTCGACCGGGACGAGGCGCTGGCCAAAGCCGCGGAAACCTTCTGGCGGTTGGGCTATGAAGGCGCCTCCATCGCCGATCTGACCGCGGCGATGGGCATCACGCCGCAAAGCCTCTACGCCGCCTTCGCATCCAAGGCCGACCTCTATCGCGAGGCGCTGGACTGGTATCAGGCCACGGTGGGCGCTTCGACGGCGGCGGCGCTTGACGAGAGTGATGCGCTGGTTGCGCTGACGCGGGTCCTTCGTGAGTCGGCCCGGGAGTTCACCAAACGGGACCGCCCGCACGGCTGCATGGTGTCGACGGCCGTGCTGACCTGCGCGACGGAAAACGAGCCCGTGGCACGGCATGTCGCCGGTTTGCGCACCACGACGCTCGCCCTGATCCGGACGCGCATCGAGCGCGGCATCTCCGAGGGACAGGTGAAGCGGGAGACCGATGCCGAGGCCCTCGCACGCTTCATCGGCGCGATGATCCAGGGCATGTCCGTGCAGGCGCAGGACGGCGCGTCCGCCGAGGCGCTGTCGTCGCTTGCCGACCATGCGATCGCCGAGATCGAGCGGCACCGCGCGTAGCGCTTCCTCCCTGCCCTCGCCGCGTTGCTCCGCTTGCGTGGCGGAGCTCAACTCAGGGCAGAATTAAACTCACGGCAGAGTTCAACTCAGGGCGGAGTTCAACTCAGGGCGGAGTTCAACTCAGGGCGGAGTTCAACTCAGGGCGGAGGCGGTTCCGGGAAGCGGCCACGCCTCACCGCTCCCAGGCGCGGACGATGGCGTCGATGGAGCCGTCCCGCTTGAGCTTCTCGTAGGCCGCCTGCAACCGCTCGGCCTTGTCCGCCCGCAGTTTGGGAACGGATATGTAGCGCGGCACCATGGCCAGCGGCTTGGGCAGGATCTTGACCGAATTCGTCCGTCCCTCGCTCTCGGCAAGGTATCGGAGCACCTGCAGGTCGCCGGCGATGGCATCGACGCGGCCGAGAAGCAGGCGCCGGAAGGACACGACGTTGCTGCTGCTGCGGACCTTTTCGAACAGGGGGGATTTGTCGAATTCGGGGGTGTACTCGAAGCCGTCGACGACGCCGATCCGCAGGCCCTGCAGATCGTCGATGCGGGTGTAGTCGATCTCCGCATTGCTGCGGACCATGAGCACGGTCGCGCCGACACGATAGGGACCGATCAGATGGCCGCGCTCCAAACGGCGCGGCGATGTGAAGAATTGAAAGGCGACATCCACCTCGTTCTCGTCGTGCGCACGCACCACCTCCGGCCAGGCCATGGGGCGATGGACCGGATAGACGCCGATGTCCTTCAGCATGGCATCGACGATCTCCGTGTCCATACCCGTCCGCTTGCCGCGCTCGGTGAAGTTGTAGGGCGGGAAATAGTCCTCGGACGCAACCGTCCAGTTCTCCGCGCGCGCCGGGGCCGAAGCCAGGAACAGGGCCAGGATCAAGGCGGCAGCCAGCAGCCCCGCCACCGTCGCCAGACACGCGCGCACCGTCGTCCTCATCAACCCTCTCCGCTCACATCTTGAAATCGCCTGTCGCCGGGCACCGCGTACAGGGCAATCCGGTCGCCCTCAATGGGAAAAGAGCGGGCGGGTGTGATATCGCACCGGAGACGCGCTCAAGGCTTCCTTCCGGGCGCGGAGGGGACCGGCTCCGCCCGCAAACGGGGGAGCCGGTCCGGCTCATCGGCTCGGTCCGGTCACGCGGCGGCGCGCAAACGCATCGCCCCGACGAGATCCTCGATGCTCACCACCGGCATGCCGTGCCGCTCGGCGAAGACCACCAGTTCGGGCAGGCGGGCCATGGTGCCGTCCGGGTTCATCACCTCGCACAGCACCCCCGCCGGACGGCGTCCGGCCAGGGTGGTCAACTCGATGGTCGCCTCGGTGTGGCCGCGCCGCGCCGCCAAGCCCCCGGCGTGCGCGCGGATCGGGAAGACGTGGCCCGGCCGGGCGAGGTCCTCCGGCCGGCAGCCGTCGGCGATGGCGGTGCGGATGGTGGTCACCCGGTCCGCCGCCGACACGCCCGTCGTCACGCCCTCCCGCGCCTCGATGGAGACGGTGAAGGCGGTGCCGAAGCGCGCCGTGTTGCTGCCGACCATGGGCGGCAGGTCGAGGCGGCGCGCTTCGGCGTCGGTCAGGATCAGGCAGACGATCCCCGACCCTTCGCGGATCAGCAGGGCCATCTGCTCGGCGGTGATGGTTTCGGCGGCGTAGATCACGTCGCCTTCGTTCTCGCGGTCCTCGTCATCCACGACGACGACCCCGCCACCCTTGCGGATGGCCTCCACGGCGCGGATCACCCGCTCCTCGGCGGTGCCGAAGCGGTCGAGAAGGCCGGTGGAGGACGTGGTGGAAAGCGGGTTGCCGGCAAAAGTCTGATTCACGGTTCTCACTCCGGTTGGGGCGAGCCTGAATCAGGGCGCAAAGAGACTTCCGGCGGCGCACGGGATGCCCCGCGCGGACCGCCGTCGCAGGCCAGCGCACGGGGACCGCGCCCAACGCCATGCGCAGCGGGCGGACCACGGTCGATGACCGGCTCGTCCTCTTCCATCCGGACTGTCACCGTCGGCTCCGGCCTTGAACCGGATCTGCTGACCTCCCCGCCTTACGGCCGGGAGCGCTCGCGGGCTCCCCCTCTTGCGAGGGGCTACCGCCGGTCGGGATTTTCACCCTGCCCTGAGAACAAGCGTCTGATGCGCCGCCCCCGGATGGGGACGGCACGGCCAGCGTCCCCCAGCGGGCCGGACGAAGTCAAGACCGCTTTGCCCCGCCCACCGGCCCTTCCGTCCGGCGCAGCAGGTAGTCCAGCCCGCCCAGCCGGTACCAGCGGTAACCGTAGGGCTCCAGCACCAGCCGATGCCGCCCGTCCTCCTCGGGGTCGTTGTGGTCCTCCGCCAGCAGATTGACCAGCCGCGGCGATTTCCCCTCGCCATCGACGGCCAGCGCGACCTCGTGGGGCCGGTCGTCGAAGTTGTGGACAACCAGCACCGAATTGTTGCGCCAGTCGTAGCGGATCGCCAGCACCGCGTTCGATCCGGTGGGAAGCACCTGGAAGTCGCCCCAGCCGATTTCCGGGCATTCCTTGCGCATGCGGATGATGCGCTCGGTCCAGTTCAGCAGGGCCGTCGGCTCGCGGCGCTGGTGGGCGGCGTTGATCCGCTCGTAGCCGAAGGCGCCGCCGCTGATGACCGGAAGCACGGGGTCGTCCGCCTTGGTGAAGCCGCCCTGCGGCTCGTCCGACCACTGCATGGGGGTGCGGGCGCACTCGCGCTCCGGCAGGGACAGGTCGTCGCCCATGCCGATCTCGTCGCCGTAGCGCAGCACCGGCGTGCCGGGCAGCGTGAACAGCAGGCTGTAGGCCAGTTCCAGCCAGCGCCGGTCGCCGTGCAGCATCGGGGCCAGCCGGCGCCGGATGCCGCGGTCGTAGAGCTGCATGTCCTTGTCCGGGCCGAAGGCGTCGAACACGCGCTTGCGCTGCGCCTCGGTCAGGCGCCCGAGGTCCAGCTCGTCGTGGTTGCGCAGGAACAGGCCCCACTGGTTGGTGCTGGGCCGCGGCACCCGGGTGACCTCCAACGCCTTGGCCAGCGGCCGCGTGTCCGCCGACGCCAGCGCGTAGAACAGGTTCTGGTTGACCTGGAAATTGAAGACCATCTGCATGCGGTCGCCGTCGTCGCCGAAATACTCCTGGTCGACGGTCGGCAGCACGTTGGCCTCGGCCAGCAGCACGGCGTCGCCGCACCGCCACTGCACGAACTCCCGGAAGGTGCGGAGCATGTCGAACTGCTGCTTGGGCTTCTTGACCTCCGGCCCCTTGGTCGCGATGACGAAGGGCACGGCGTCCATGCGGAAGCCCGACACGCCCAGCTCGATCCAGAAGCCCATCACCTTCAGCAGCTCGGCCTGCACCTCCGGGTTGGCGGTGTTCAAGTCGGGCTGGAAATCGTAGAATCGGTGGAAGTAGTAGGCGCGGGCCTCCTTGTCCCAGCTCCAGGTCGTCTTCTGCACGCCGGGAAAGACGACGCCCTGGTGGGCGTCGGCCGGCTTCTTGTCCGACCAGACGTACCAGTCCCGGTAAGGGGACTCCGGGTCCTTGCGCGCCGCCTGGAACCAGGGGTGCTGGTCGGAGGTGTGGTTGACCACGAGATCGATGATGACGCGGATGCCGCGCTGCTTGCAGGCGTGGCTGAACTCCACGAAATCGCCCAGCGTGCCGTAGCGCGGATCGACGTTGTAGTAGTCGGCCACGTCGTAGCCGTGGTCGCGCATCGGCGACGGCTGGAACGGCCCCAGCCATAGGCAGGTCACGCCCAGCCCCTGCAGATAGTCCAGACGGCGCTGCAAACCCTGGAAATCGCCGATCCCGTCGCCGTTGGCGTCCATGAAGCTGCCGACCGACAGGTTGTAGATGACCGCGTTCTTGTACCAGAGATCCTTGATCATGGCTCGCCCCGCTCAAAACCGCCTAGGCCATAACAGGGCCGACCGGCCGAGGTCTCTCCGCCCTGCCGAGCCAACCGTAAGGGGGTGTCCTACGCCCTTAGGAAAAAGGTTAATGTATAGTTAAGGTCACAAGAAAGCCTTCAATCCTGACCGCATGATGTCCCCCAAGACGCACAGAACCAGGGGAATCGTGCCATGAAGCGTGCCATGCGCCACCACGCCGCCCAGAACATCGCCAGCCAGGGCGGCGCCAGCCAGACCACCACGACGCAGGCCGTCAGCTACACCTACGGGAACAACGCCGGCGCCCTGGCGGCGGCTCCCGCGGCACCGGTTCCCACCAGCTTCGCCCCGGTGACCATCAACTACGCGGAGACGCGGGCGGACGGCGGGTTCGGCTGGGACGTGAAGTACGACCTCGCCTTCGACGGCACGGCCTTCATCGTGCAGACCCGCATCCACCTGACCGGCGATGACGCCGGTGCCATGAAGCAGGTGTGGGAACAGGGGATCGAGGGGATCTGGAGCGACAAGTACAGCCTGTCGGACGGCACCGGCAGCTACGCCATCCGCTTCGACGTGCAGTTCGTGGCGGCCGGGGACCAGCATTACAACGTGAACGTCAGCAACAGCTACGGTCGTTGCGACATGCTGAACTGGTGCACCCAGACCGACTGGGGTCCCGATTACCAGGACGAACTGGCGGCCCACGAGTTCGGGCACATGATCGGCGCCTTCGACGAGTATGCGGGCGGAGCCACCTACGGCAACTTCGCCGCCACCGGCACCATCATGTCGGACCTGACCGCGACGCTGCGTCCCAACTACATGAACTCCATCGACTATTACGCCGAGCAGTTCACCGGCAAGACCTTCCAGATCGTGGAGATCCCGAAGAACCTGACGCTGACCGGCAACACATGGGCCGACAGCCTCTATGGTGGGGCGGGCAACGACACGCTGAGCGGGCTCAGCGGCAACGACCAGCTGTTCGGCGGTGCCGGCAACGACCTGCTGTGGGGCGACGCCGGAAACGACACGCTGCGCGGGCAGGCCGGGAACGACGCGCTGCACGGCGGCTCGGGCGCCGACCTGCTGATGGGGGACGAGGGGAACGACACGCTGTGGGGCGATGCCGGCAACGACACGCTGTGGGGCGGCGCCGGGGCGGACCTGTTCGTCTTCACGCGCGGCGGCGGTCAGGACCGCATCGCCGACTTCGGCCCCACGCAGAACGACCGCATCCAGATCGCCTCCAACATGACCTACCGGCTGGGATCGGACGGCAGCGGCAGCGCCCTGCTCGACTTCGGCGGCGGCGACCGGCTGACCCTGGCCGGCATCGCTCCGAACCAGGTCACCGCGTCCTTCTTCACCTACGGCTGAGGCAACCCGTAACGCAGGAACTGGACGCGGGTGTCGCCGTAGCGGCGCTCGTCCAGGTCCGCGAAGCCGGGCGGCAGGGGCAGCGGATCGCGCCCGGCGACCTCGACCACCAGGACGGCACCGGGGGCCAGCCAGCCGGCCTTCGCCAGCCCTGCCAGAGCCCGCGGCGCCAGATCCTGGCTGTAGGGCGGGTCGAGAAAGCCCAGCGTGCAGGGGCGGAGCGGCGGAGGCGGCGGGCGGGTGGCGTCGGCGCGCAGGATCGCGGTGTTCGCCCCCTCCCCCAGCGCCGCGACGTTGGCCCGCACGGCGTCCAGCGCGGCGCGGCCCACGTCGAGGAAGCTGGCGTGGGCAGCGCCGCGGGACAGCGCCTCCAGCCCCAGGGCGCCGGTTCCGCAGAAGGCGTCCACGACGACGGCGCCCTCCAGCAGGTCGGCGCCGTCCGGCCCCCAGTCGGCGTGGGACAGGATGTTGAACAGGGATTCGCGGGTGCGGTCGGTGGTCGGCCGCGTGTCGCTCCCCCCCGGGGCGGCCAACCGCCGCCCGCGGTGCTTACCGCCGACGATCCGCACGGGTCCGCTCCGGCCCCCGGCCACCCGAGGCGCCACCGCCCGAAGCACCGCCAGCGCCACGCGGCTTCAGCCCCGGCTTCCCACCGCCGCCGGGCTTGCCGCCCTTGAGCGTCAGCGTGCCGGGCTTGCCGTCCGGTTTGTTGGAAGCGGGCTTGCCGGTAGCGGGCTTTGCAGACGCGAAGCCGCCCGAGGACGGCTTGGCCGCGCCGCGCCGGTCGGACGCGGCCTTCGGCTCCGCCTTGGCCCAGCCGGCCTTGGCGTCGCGCGGCTTGGAGGCCTTCACCGGAGCGGCGGGACGGCCCTTGGCGCCTTCGGCGCCGGCACTCTCGCTCTTGGCAGCGGTCTTGGCGGCAGAAGTCTTGCCCGCACCCTTGGCCTTGCCCTCGTCTGCCGGATCGGCGCCGGTGAAGAATCGGGACACCTGCTCGCGCACGACGCGCTTCGGGACCTCCTCGACGGCGCTCTCCTCCAGCTTGCCGAGTTGGAAGGGGCCGTAGGCGACGCGGATCAGCCGGTTCACCTGGAGGTCCAACGCCTCCATCACCTTGCGGATCTCGCGGTTCTTGCCTTCCTTCAGGCTGACGGTCAGCCAGGCGTTGCGGCCCTGGATGCGATCCAGAACGGCTTCGATGGGACCGTACTTCACCCCCTCGATGGTCGGTCCCTTCGCCAGCTCGGCCAGCTTCACCTCGTTCACCTCGCCGAAGACGCGCACGCGATAACGGCGGGTCCAGCCGGTGGCCGGCAGTTCCAGGAAGCGGGCCAGCTCACCGTCGTTGGTCAGCAGCAGCAGCCCTTCGGTCGTCAGGTCGAGCCGACCGACCGAGATGACGCGCGGCATGTCCGGCGGCAGCCGTTCGAAGACGGTGGTGCGCCCCTTCTCGTCGCGGGCGGTGGTGACCAGCCCGGACGGCTTGTAATAGCGCCACAGCCGCGCCGGCTCCGGCTCGGGGATGACCTTGCCGTCCACCTGCACGACGTCGCCGGACCGCACGACGCAGGCCGGGCTGTCCAAGGTCGTGCCGTTGACGGCCACGCGTCCGTCGGTGATCCAGCGCTCGGCGTCGCGGCGCGAGCACAGGCCCGCGCGCGCCAGCCGCTTGGCGATGCGCTCGCCGGCATCGGGCTCGCCCGCGTCCGCATCGGCGGCGCCGGGCATGGCTTTGGAATGTTCGTAATCGGGGGTGTCCATGGGCACGGACCATAGGGCTTGCAAGCCCCGCCCGCAACCCACGGCACGGGGTCCCCGCCGTTATTCTTCGAGGCGGAAGCCGACCTTCATCACCACCTGGAAGTGGGCGACCTTTCCACCGCTGACGTGGCCGCGGATCTCGCCCACCTCGAACCAGTCGACGTTCTTCAGCGTCTTGGACGCCCGCTCGATGCCGTTGCGGATGGCGTCGTCGATGGCGGTCTCGGCGGTGCCGACGATTTCCACCTTCTTGTAGACATGGCTGCTCATGACCGTCCTCCCTGTTTCGTCCGATGCTTAACAACGCCGGAGGGCGTTCCGCGGCTTGACGAAAACAGGGACCGCCGGGCAGGGTGCCCCGCATGAGCCGCCCCCCCTCCCCCATGGACATCGCCTTCGCCGAGGCCGAAGCCGCCGCATCCCGCGGGGAGGTGCCGGTGGGTGCCGTGCTGGTCGATCCGGTGACCGGCGCCGTGCTGGCCCGCGCCGGAAACCGGACCGAGGAGCTGAACGATCCCACCGCCCACGCCGAGGTATTGGCGATCCGCGCCGCCTGCGCCGCGTTGGGCGAGCCGCGCCTGCCCGGTCTGGACCTCTATGTGACCCTGGAGCCCTGCGCGCTGTGCGCCGCGGCGATCAGCTTCGCCCGGCTGCGGCGGGTCTATTTCGGCGCCTACGACCCCAAGGGCGGCGGGGTGGAGCATGGCCCCCGCTTCTACCACCAGCCGACCTGCCACCACGCCCCGGACGTCTACGGCGGCATCGACGAGACGCGGGCGGGGGACATGCTGAGGGAGTTCTTCAGGGAGCGCCGCCCCGGTTGAGGCAGGACGTTGCCGCGCCGAATGGAATTGCATATCCTTTCGTCGAAGCAATCTGAACATCCTCATGCCGCGCGACGATCAACCATCGGATCACGGGAACCGGCCAATTTTGCCCCATCCGGTGGTGGATACCCCCGGTTTGGACAAGCTTGAGGGCTCGCTGAACGATCTCAGCAAGGCGGCCGCGACCCAATCGCTGACCTATCTCCTGCTGTGGCTCTATCTGATCTTCACGGTGACGGCGGTCACCGATTACGACCTGCTGGTCGAGAAGCCGATCAAGCTGCCGATCTTCGACCTGGAAGTCGGGCTCCTGAAGTTCTTCATCGGCGCGCCGGCCCTGTTCTGGCTGGTCCAGTTGTACATGGTGCGCAAGGTGTCGGTGATCGCCGACGCGGTGCGCCATTACCTGACCGTCGCCGAGCGGGAAGCGGCCAAGCACACCGCCTCGCCCGGCGCGGTGCTGGAGGCGTTGCGCCACCGGGTGGACGGCTTCGTCGTCACCCGCTTGCTGGCGCGGTTCGACACCGTGCGCTGCGGGGATGCCGGCGGCCCGGCGACCCCGCCCCTGCCGCAGGCGCTGACCGTGCTGGCCGCGGCGGTGACGCTGGTGCTGGCTCCGGTGCTTCTTTACGGCGCCTTCCAGATCCGCTTCCTCGCCTATCAGCACGAATGGATCACGTGGTGGCACCGGGTCAGCCTGTTCGCCGGTCTGGCGCTGTCGGCAGCGGCGGCGCGGGAGGCGGGCCTGACCTGGGCCGGCACGGCGCGGGCGATGCGCGACCTGGGGACGGGGCTGTTCGGGGGGCTGCTGCGCCGCCGCGCCGAGCGCAGACGGGCGGAGGGCGAGCAATGGCCAGACCGCCTGTCCCGCCGGCTGGCCGCCAGTGCGGTGCCGGCCGTGGTGGCCGCTTCCCTGGTGGTCGCGACCACGCCGGGCGAGTTCCTATCCGACGAGGTGGTGATCGAAGGGCGGCCATTGGGCGATCTGCTGGCGGAGGGAGTGGTTCCACGCAGTCTGAAACCCCGCCCCCCGAACGCACATCTGGCAACGGCGCTCCCCGCAAACAACACGGCCGAGAACGTGGAGGCCGGACCGCCCCCACTGGACATCAGCCACCGCGACTTTTCCGGACGCCGTTTGCGCAAGGTGGATTTGAGCGGGGCGGTGTTGAATCGGACAATTTTGCGGAACGCTGATCTCCGGGGCGCCTTCCTCTTGAACGTTCAACTCCAGGGGGCAAACTTCTTTCGGGCTCAACTTCAGGGCGCTTACCTCTCCCGCACCCAGCTCCAAGGGGCCTACCTCTTTCAGGCTCAACTTCAGGGCGCCAATCTCTTCAACGCCCATCTCCAGGGCGCAAACCTCTTCGGCGCCCAGCTACAGGGCGCAAACTTCTACGGTGCCCAGCTACAGGGCGCAAACCTCTCGTCCGCCCAGCTTCAAGGCGCCGACCTCCCCTACGCCCAGCTACAGGGCGTCGACCTCTTTGGTGCCCAGCTACAAGGTGCTGACCTCTTCAGCGCCCAACTCCAGGGCGCAAACCTTTCCGAAGCCCAGCTCCAAGGCGCCTACCTCCCCTACGCTCAGCTACAGGGCGCGGATCTCTCCGGCGCCCAGCTTCAAGGTGCGGTGTTATGGCGGACCGCCGTGTGGAAAGCCAATATGGAGAGCGCAACGTTCGAGAACGTCCTTCCCGCCAAGATCTCGGAATCTCTGGATATCAACGATTTGTCCGACTATGCAGCAGACATTCCCCACTGGCTGCAAGGTATACCGACCGGCCATCAGAAGTTGAACGCGGCGAAACGTCTGGAGCGTCTGTTAGACACAGGAAACACTCACCAGAAAGATATGGCGGATGCTAGGGCGTTTCGTGATCGTCTGATGGCAGCCGCCACAGTGACCACCCCGGAAAGCTACACCCGGTTCCTCATCCTTCTGGCTTGCAAATCCTCCGATGGCGCGCACATTCTGGCGAGCCTACTCCGACAGAATTTCGTCCTTGATGCAATTCCCGGATATAGAGACTATTTACTCATCCAACCGCTCGTTAACGCTGTCAATGATCCGGAAACCTGCCCTCCTGCAAGCACGCTGGATCAATTCGTCCGTCAACGGTTTCTGCACGCGGCGCGTCAACGGGAAAATTCCGAACAACGTCCGGAATGACCAGTGCACAACCACATGGCCTCGCGGATGCGTGTTCCAGATAAGCACGGTCTGTGGTCACAGAGACCACGCCGATTGAAAAATTCCGTCGCGTATGTAAGGCGACAGGCCACGCTCCGTCACCACATCAACGGCAGCGCCGGTTCGTTCCTCCAAAGCGCGCTTTAATTCGATCAGGTCGAACAAATCCCGCCCTGGCTCCAACTCCACGAGAAGGTCCAGGTCGCTGTCGGGCCGCGCCCTCCCCGTGGCACGGGAGCCGAAGACGCGCAGGTTGCCGGCTCCGTAGCGGGAAGCCAGAGCCTTGATGCCTTCGGCTGACACGCCAGCCGGCAGTTGGAGCGCCGTCGCAATGCCCCCATTATAGCGTCAAAGCGGGGCGCCGTCAGCGCCCCACCGCCCGCCAGCCGATGTCGCGGCGGCAGAAGCCGTCCGGCCAATCCAGCGCGTCGACACCCTGATAGGCGCGCTTCTGCGCCTCGGCCACGGTCGGTGCCTTGGCGGTCACGCCCAGGACGCGCCCGCCGGTGGACAGCACCCGGCCACCGTCCGCCAGCTTCGTGCCGGCGTGGAAGACGGTCACGCCCTCCACCGCGTTGGCGGCGTCGAAGCCCTTGATCTCCGTGTTCTTCACGTAGTCGCCGGGGTAGCCGTTCGCCGCCATGACGACGCAGAGCGCCGTCTCGTCGTGCCAGCGCAGGTCGATGTTTTTCAACTGGCCGTCCGCCGCCGCGATCAGCGCGGCCAGAGCGTCGGACTTCAGGCGCATCATCAGCGTCTGGCATTCCGGGTCGCCGAAGCGCACGTTGAACTCCAGCGTCTTCGGCACCGGCTTGCCGTCGGCGTCCTTGCCGATCATCAGGCCGGCGAACAGCACGCCCTTGAAGGGGCGCCCCTCCGCCGCCATGCCCTTGACCGTCGGTTCGACGATCTCGCGCATCACGCGGGCCTGGAGGTCCGGGGTCAGCGCCGGGGCCGGGGAATAGGCGCCCATGCCGCCGGTGTTCGGGCCGGTATCGCCGTCGCCCACCGCCTTGTGGTCCTGGGCCGAGGCCAGCGGCAGCGCCGATTCGCCGTCGCACAGCGCGAAGAAGCTGACCTCTTCGCCGTCCAGGAACTCCTCGACCACCACCTCGGCCCCGGCGGCGCCGAAGCGGCCCTCGACCAGAGCCTCGTCGATGGCGGCGAAGGCCTCCTCCTCGGTGCGGGCGACGGTCACGCCCTTGCCGGCGGCCAGACCGTCGGCCTTGACCACGATGGGGGCGCCGTTCTTCCGCACGAAGTCCTTGGCGGCCTCGACGTCCTTGAAGCGGCCATAGGCGGCGGTCGGCACGCCGTACTTGGCCAGGATGTCCTTCATGAAGCCCTTGGAGCCCTCAAGCTCCGCCGCCGCGGCGCTGGGGCCGAAGGCCTTGATGCCGAGGGCGGTCAGCTTGTCGACGAGGCCGAGCACCAGCGGCCCTTCCGGCCCGACGACCACGAAGTCGATGGCCTTGTCCTGGGCGAAGCGGACCAGGGCGTCCACGTCCTCCGCGCCGATGGGAACGCATTCGGCCACGTCCGCGATGCCGGCGTTGCCCGGCGCGCAGTAGAGCGTGTCGCACAGCGGCGAGTTCTGAATGGCCCAGCACAGCGCATGCTCGCGCCCACCCGACCCGACCACCAGGACTTTCATGGCACCTCGTCCTTCCACGCTTGTTGCCGACACCGCGCCTTGTATCATGGTGCCGCCATGACTCAAGACCTTGATATGACCTCTCCGCTGATCGCCCCCGAGCCGCGCCCCGGCTCGAACCTGCCGGAATTCTCGGTGGGCGACCTCGCCCGGCGCCTGAAGCGCAGCATCGAGGAGGAGTTCGGCTTCGTCCGCGTGCGCGGTGAGATCTCCCAACCCAAGCGCCACAGCTCCGGCCACTGCTACCTCCGCCTGAAGGACGACACGGCGGTGATCGAGGCGGTGTGCTGGCGCGGCACCGCCTCGAAGCTGGCCGTCCAGCCGGCGGAGGGGCTGGAGGTCATCGTCACCGGGCGCATGACGACCTACCCCGGACGCTCGCAATACCAGCTCATCATCGAGTCGATGGAGCTGGCCGGCGAGGGCGCCCTGCTGAAGATGCTGGAGGAGCGCAAGAAGCGCCTCGCGGCGGAGGGCCTGTTCGACGCGGATCGCAAGAAGCCCATCCCCTTCCTGCCCGACGTGATCGGAGTCGTCACCTCCCCCACCGGGGCGGTCATCCGCGACATCCTGCACCGGCTGCACGACCGCTTCCCGCGCCGGGTCCTGCTCTGGCCGGTCGCCGTGCAGGGGGAGCGGGCGGCGGCGGAGGTCACCGCGGCAATCGACGGCTTCAACCGCATCGCCCCCGGCGGCCCGGTGCCGCGCCCGGACCTGCTGATCGTGGCGCGCGGCGGCGGCTCGCTGGAGGACCTGATGGCCTTCAACGAGGAGAACGTCGTCCGCGCGGCGGCGGCCAGCCGCATCCCGCTGATCTCGGCGGTCGGGCACGAGACCGACACCACCCTGATCGACTTCGCCTCCGACCGCCGCGCCCCCACCCCCACGGCGGCGGCGGAGATGGCGGTGCCGGTGCGGGCGGAGCTGCTGGCCCAGGTGCTGGACGACGAGCGGCGCATGGTCGGCGCCGCCACCCGCCTGCTGGCCGAGCGGCGGACGCGGGTGGAGGGGCTGGCCCGCGGCCTCGGCGACCCGCGCGCCCTGCTGGAAAGCCACGCCCAGCGGCTGGACGACCGGGCGGAGCGGCTGGCGCTGGCCGCCGCCGCCCTGCTCGACCGCCGCCGCACCCGCCTGAACGAGCTGGGCGCCGCGCTGCGCCACCCGCGCGAGAAGCTGGCGGAGGCCGGGCAGCGGCTGGCCTCGGAATCCCGCGCGCTCGACGGCGCGCTGCGCCACGCCGTCGTCGCGGCGCGTGGGCAGTTTGAGCGGGTGAGCGGGCGGCTGACGCTCGGCCCGATCCGGGTGAAGTTCGGCGACGGCAGCCGGCGGCTGTCCGACCTGACGCCGCGCCTGGGCCGCAGTTACGGCAAGGCGGTGGAGGAGCGCGCGGCGAAGCTCACGGCGGTGGGGCAGCTTCTGGAAAGCTATTCCTACAAGGGCGTCCTGGAGCGCGGCTTCGCCCTGGTGCAGTCCGGCGACGGCCGGCCGCTGACCAGCGCCGCCCAGGCCACGCCGGGTCTGTCCGTGTCGCTGGTCTTCGCCGACGGCCAAGCTGCCGCGACGGTGGACGGCGGGCCGCGGGTGGATGCACCGCCCACCGCGCCGGAGCCGAAGGCCAAGGCGGCCAAGGCCAAGCCAGAGCCAAAGAAGCCGCAGCGCCCGCCGGTTCAGGGGAGTCTTTTCTGAGGAGGGTGACCCTGCCCCCACCCTAACCCTCCCCCGCTATCGCAGGGGAGGGAACGGACACCGCTTCGCAGAAGGCACCCTCCCCTGCGATAGCGGGGGAGGGTCGGGGTGGGGGCAACCGCAGCAGCAACGCCCGCGCCGCAGCCCCTCAGGCCGCGCCGGCAAAGGTCCAGCGCGTCGTCTCGCCGCTGCGGAAGGGCAGCACGGCCTCGCCGTCCGCGGTCAGCACGATGTCCGGCGCCGTGGACGGCGTGCGCTCCAGCACCACCTTGTCCTCGTTGGCCGGCAGCCCGTAGAAGCGCGGGCCATTCAGGCTGGCGAAGGCCTCCAGCTTGTCCAGCGCCCCCGCCTCGTCGAAGGCCTCGGCGTAGAGTTCCATGGCGTTGGCGGCGGTGAAGCAGCCGGCGCAGCCGCAGGCGCTCTCCTTCGCGGTCACCGTGTGCGGGGCGGTGTCGGTGCCCAGGAAGAACGGCCCCTCGCCCGAGGTCGCCGCCTCGACCAGCGCCACGCGGTGAGTCTCGCGCTTGGCAATGGGCAGGCAGTAGAGGTGCGGGCGGATGCCGCCGGCGAACAGATGGCTGCGGTTGATCAGCAGGTGATGCGCCGTGATGGTCGCGCCGACCCGGCCCGAGGCGGCGTGCTCGCGCACGAAGGCCACGGCCTCCGCGGTGGTCGCGTGCTCCAGAACCACGCGCAGCGCCGCGTAGCGCTCCAGCAGCGGGCCCAGGGTGCGCTCCAGGAACACCGCCTCGCGGTCGAAGATGTCCACATGGGCGTCGGTCACCTCGCCGTGGATCAGCAGCGGCATGCCGATCTCCGCCATGCGCTCCAGCACCGGCGCGATCTTGCCGAGGTCGGTCACGCCGTGGGCGCTGTTGGTGGTGGCGTTGGCCGGGTAGAGCTTGGCGGCGGCGAACACGCCGTCCTCGAAGCCCTGGGCCAGATCGTCGGCGTCGGTGCCGTCGGTCAGATAGGCGGTCATCAGCGGCGTGAAGGCGTGGCCCTCCGGCAGGGCGGCCAGGATGCGCTCCCGGTAGGCCACGGCGTCGGCCGTGCGGGTCACCGGCGGCTTCAGGTTCGGCATGATGATGGCACGGCCGAACTGGTGGGCGGTGAAGGGCAGCACCGCCTTCAGCATGGCGCCGTCGCGCAGGTGCACATGCCAGTCGTCGGGACGGCGGAGGACGAGACGGTCGGTGGGCATGGCGGCTCCGGGCGCGGAAGGAAGTTTGCCGGAGTTCTAGCCCCTTACGGCCCCCCACTCAACGGTATCCGGCCACTGCAATGGTGACGGGACCGGCGAAAGCCGCTAGAACCCTAGCCGAATCCCTAGGGACATTCGAAGCCGGACCCGCGCCGATGAGCCTGATCACCCCCCGCACCCCGCCCGGAACGATGGAGCTGCTGCCGCGCCAGCAGGTGGCCTTCCAGCGTCTGCTCGACACCATCCGCCGCGGCTACGAGCGGTTCGGCTTCGTGCCGGTGGAAACCCCGGTGTTCGAGACGGTGGACACCCTGCTGACCAAGTCCGGCGGCGAGACCGAGAAGCAGGTCTATTTCGTGCAGTCCACCGGCGCCCTCCAGCAGGGGAACAAGCCGGACATCGCGCTGCGCTTCGACCTGACGGTGCCACTCGCCCGCTACGTGGCCGAGCATGAGCGCGACCTCGCCTTCCCCTTCCGCCGCTACCAGATCCAGCGCGTCTACCGCGGGGAACGGGCGCAGCGCGGGCGCTTCCGCGAATTCTACCAGTGCGACATCGACGTGATCGGCAAGGACAGCCTGTCCGCCCATTACGACGCGGAGATCCCGGCGGTCATCTACCACGTCTTCAGCGAGCTGGACTTCGGCGGCTTCACCATCAACGTGAACAACCGCAAGGTCCTGCTCGGCCTGCTCGACGGGCTGGGCGTGGACGACGCGGAGAAGCGCGTCCTGGTCCTGCGCGAGATCGACAAGCTGGACAAGATCGGCCGCGACAAGGTGCGCGACAGCCTGACCGGCCTCGGCATGGCCGCCGACGCCGCGGAAAAGATCCTGTCCCTGATCGACGCCAAGGGCACGAACGAGGAAACGCTCGCCGCGCTGGGCGCGCTGGGCATCGAGAACGAGACCTTCCGCCAGGGTGTTTCGGAGCTGACCACCGTCATCCAGGGGCTGAAGGCCCTCCAGGTGCCGGACGGCGTGGTGCGCATCAACCTCGCCATCGCGCGCGGGCTGGATTACTACACCGGGACGGTCTACGAGACCTTCCTGAACGACCATCCGGGAATCGGCAGCGTGTGCTCCGGCGGGCGCTACGACAACCTTGCCAGCCACTATACCAAATCGAAGCTGCCGGGTGTGGGCATCTCCATCGGCGCGACGCGGCTGTTCTACCAGCTGATGGAAGCCGGCATCATCAAGGACGGCGGCGCCACCGCCCAGGTCCTGGTGACGCAGATGGACCCGGCCCTGTCCGCCGACTATTACGGCCTCGCGACGGCGCTGCGGGCGGCGGGCATCAACACGGAAATCCAGCTCGACGGCGGCAAGCTCGCCAAGCAGATGAAATACGCCGACAAGGCGGGGATCCCGCTGGTCGTCCTGATGGGCTCCGACGAGAAGGCCCGCGGCACGGCGACGCTGAAGCATCTGGTGAAGGGCGAGCAGGTCGAAGTCCCGCTGGCCGACCTCGCCGCCAAGGCGAAGGAACTGCTGGGGGCATAGCTCTCCATCACAGAAGGCCCCGCCCATGGCCACCGTCGCCGAAGCCCTGAACCTCGCGCTCGACCATCATCTGTCCGGGCGGCTGGAGGAGGCGCGGCTGCTCTACGGCCGCATCCTGGAAGTGGACCCGGACAACCCCCACGCCCTGCATTTCGCCGGGCTGCTGGCGGCCCAGACCGGCGCGGTGGCGGACGGGGTGGCGATGATCGGCAAGGCGGCGGCCCGGCTGCCGCTCGCCGCCGACATCCACGGCAACCTCGGCAAGGCGCTGATGGCGTTGGGCACGCCGGACGGGGCGGCGCAGGCCGCCGCCGCCTTCCGCAACCTCCTGGCCCTGCAACCCGATGGCGCCGGTGACTGGTTCGCCCTGGGCGGCGCCCTGATCGAGACCGGTGACGGTCCTGCCGCCCACCGCGCCCTGACCCGCGCCCTGACGGCCAGCGTCGCCACCGACAGCGAGCCGCTGGCCGAAGCCTTCGAGCGGGCGGGCATGCTGCTCTACGCCGCGGCCGACTGGACGGGCGCCACCGAGGCCTTTCGCAAGGCGCGCACCCTCGCCCCGCAGCGCGCCGAGGCCCACCGCAAGCTTGGCGCCGCCCTGGCTCAGACGGGCGACCCGGAAGGCGCCGTCGAGGCCCTGGACGAGGCGCTGCGGCTCGATCCCACCTTGGCCGACGCGCAGACCAACCTTGTCCATCTCCTGGTCACGCTGGGCCGCTTCGACGACGCGGAGCGCGCCGGGAGGCGGGCGGTGGCGCTGGACCCCGGCAACGCCGACGCCTATGGCAACCAAGTCCCGCTGCTGGAGCAGACCGTCCGCGTCGCGGAGGCGCTGCGCCAGTGCGGACGGGCCATGCGCATCGCCCCGCAGCGGGCCGCCTTCCACCGCAACCGCCTGTCCCTTCTGCTGCACGAGGGCCGCCGCGACGAAGCCGTCGCCGCCGGACGGGAGGCCATCCGCCTCGCCCCCGCCGACGCCGAGGCCCATCTGGCGCTCGCCGTCGCCCTGCTCGCCTCCGGCCAATTGCGCGAGGGATGGGAGGAGTTCGAATGGCGCTGGGAGACCCGGCAACTCGACCCCGTGCACCGCGCCTTCCCCCAGCCGCAATGGACGGGAGGGGAGGATGTGGCGGGCCGGACCATCCTGCTCTACGCCGAACAGGGGCTGGGCGACACCCTGCAGTTCGTCCGCTACGCGCCGCTTCTGGCCGGGCGGGGGGCGCGGGTGATCGTCGGCTGCTCCCCCGCGCTGGTCCGGTTGATGGAGCGGGTGGACGGCGTGTCGGGCGCCGTCGCCTGGGGCGGGGAGCTTCCCGCCTTCGACCTGCACATCCCGATGATGAGCCTGCCACGCGCCTTCGCGACCGACCTGGACAGCATCCCGGCCGCAGTGCCCTATCTGCGCGCCGACCCCGCCGATGTCGCAGCGTGGTGGGAACGGCTGCCGGCGGACGGACGTGCGCGAGTCGGACTGGTCTGGGCAGGATCGCCGCGCACCGTGCGC
The DNA here is from genome assembly GCF_042657465.1 of Azospirillum himalayense. Taxonomy (NCBI): domain Bacteria; kingdom Pseudomonadati; phylum Pseudomonadota; class Alphaproteobacteria; order Rhodospirillales; family Azospirillaceae; genus Azospirillum; species Azospirillum himalayense. Next base: position 42,908 of record NZ_JBHSLC010000007.1, read on the forward strand.
GGGGTGGCCAGCCCGATCGACCGGCGGCGCAGCCTGCCGCTGGCCGCCCTGGCCCCCCTGGCCGATGTGGCGGGGGTGCGCTTCGTCAGCCTCCAGATGGGGCCGGGCGCGGCGCAGCTTGCCGAAGCCCCGGCGGGGATGGACATCGCGGATCCCGTGGCCGGCGTCCGCGACTTCGCCGACACGGCGGCGCTGGCCGAGACGCTGGACCTCGTCATCACGGTGGACACCTCGGTCTGTCACCTTGCGGGCGGGCTGGGACGGCCGACCTGGACGCTGTCGCGCGCCGACGCCTGCTGGCGCTGGCTGGGCAACCGGGAGGCGAATCCCTGGTACCCGACCATGCGGGTGTTCGGCCAGGACCGTTCCGGCGACTGGTCCGGCGTCGTCGCCCGCCTGCGCGCGGCGTTAACGGATTTCGTGGCGATGCACGGTCACGTTTCTTAACCACACAACCACTGGGAGCATTCGTGGCGCCGCCGCAACGGTCAGCTACGAATTTGAGTTACGCCGATTTCGGGGCAGACTCGCACACCCGAAGGGTCAGGGATTACACCGGTTGTTAACCAAGGCACCTCTACATTCCGGTCCTGTCGCTCGGCCATTTTACCGAGCATTTTAACCAATTCGCGGGTCTTGCCCCGCGGTCATGGCTGGAGCCGGACATGACACGGTTGTGGGTGCGACGCGCGATCTGGGGTGTGACGCTGGCGGCGACGCTGGGCGGCGGCGCCCTCCTGGCGCAGGAGGAGATGCGCACGTCGCGATTGCAGGCCCGCCTGCTCGCCGGCTACGCCAAGGACATGACCTACACGCTGCGCGAGGGGCCGAACCCCGCCGCGCGCCACCCTACCCAGGGCCCCTACAACGAGCGGATGGGCTATGTCGGGCTCCCCGGCTATCTGCGCTCGCTGACCTCGGACATGTACGCGGTGGAGATGCAGGCGCATCTGTCGCCGACGTTCGACCAGTTCATGGCCGCCGGCGGCTTCCCGATCTACCACGAGAAGACGCGCGCCGGCCTGACCCTGCTGGACCGCAACGGCACCGCTCTGTTCTCCGCCCGCTACCCGGAGCGGGTCTTCGCCAAATTCGAGGACGTGCCGCCTCTGGTCGCCGCCACGTTGCTGTTCATCGAGAACCGCGAGTTGCTGAACGAGGACGAGCCGCGCCACAACCCCGCCGTGGAGTGGGACCGCTTCGCCGGCGCCGTGGCGATGCTGCCGGTGCAGTGGGTGAAGCCCGGCCAGCGCTCGCCTGGGGGCTCGACCCTGGCGACCCAGATCGAGAAGTACCGCCACTCTCCCGACGGCCAGACCAGCGGCGCCACGGAGAAGCTGCGCCAGATGATCTCGGCCAGCACGCGCGCCTATCTGGACGGCGAGGACACCGGCGCCCACCGCCGGCGCATCCTGATCGACTATCTGAACTCCACCCCGCTGACCGGGCGCCCCGGCTTCGGCGAGGTGAACGGGCTGGGCGACGGGTTGTGGGCCTGGTTCGGCACCGACCTCGCCATCGCCGAGAAGGTGCTGTCGGAGGAGCCCGCCGACGCCCGCGCCCTGCAGTTGAAGGCGCTGGCCTACAAGCAGGTGCTGAGTCTTCTGCTCGCCCAGCGCCGCCCTTCCCACTACCTGATCCAGGACCGTCCGGCGCTGGAGCGGCTGGCCGACAGCCACCTGCGCGTGCTGCACAAGGCGGGCGTGATCGACACCGCGCTGCGCGACGCCGCACTCGGCCTGACGCTGAAGTTCCGCGAGGACCCGCCGCAGGCCCAAACCGCCAATTTCGTGGAGCAGAAGGCGCCCAACGCCATCCGCGCCCGGCTTCTCTCCATGCTCGGCGTGTCCAGCCTCTACCAGCTCGACCGCATCGACCTGACCGCCGAGTCGACGCTCGACGCTCCGGCGCAGCAGCGCGTGGTCGAGGTGCTGGCGAAGCTGGGCGACCCGGCCTTCGCCGCGCAGATGGGGCTGACCGGCGAACGGCTGCTCGACACCAAGGGCAGCGACCTGTCCAAGATCATCTACTCGGTCACGCTCTATGAACGCGGGCCGGACGCCAACTACCTGCGCGTCCAGGCCGACAACCTCGACCAGCCGCTGGACATCAACGAGGGCGCCAAGCTCGACCTCGGCTCCACGGCGAAGCTGCGCACGCTGGCGACCTATCTGGAGATCGTGGCGGAGTTGCACACCCGCTACGCCCACCTGCCCAAGGACTTCCTCGCTGACGTTGAGGAGGAGGCGTCCGACAACCTGACGCGCTGGGCGGCGAACTGGCTGGCGGCCTCCGGCAACCGCGGATTGAGCGCCATGCTCGACGCCGCCATGGAGCGCCGCTACTCGGCGAACCCCGGCGAGGCCTTCTTCACCGGCGGCGGGCTGCACAGCTTCGTGAACTTCAACGCCAAGGACAACGGCAGCATCCTGACCGTGACCGAGTCGCTGCGCAATTCGGTCAACCTGCCCTTCATCCGCATGATGCGCGACGTCGTGCAGTTTTATCTGTCCGAAGGCGGCGACGACAGCACCGACATCCTGCACAACCCCGACCACCCTGCCCGCCAAGCCTATCTCGCCCGCTTCGCCGACAAGGAAGGCAGCGACTTCCTGAACCGCTTCTACAACAGCTACCGGAAGCACACGCCGGACGCGATGCTGAACATGCTGGCCAGCCGGTCGCGGCCGATGCCGCACCGCCTGTCGGTGATCTTCCGCACCGTGCGCCCGCAGGCCGGGGTGAAGGAGTTCGGCACCTTCCTGCGCGCCCGCCTGCCCGACGCCAAGCTGGACGACGGCGACATCGCGGCGCTCTACGGCAAGTACGGGCCGGACAAGTTCCCGCTGAACGACCTCGGCTATCTGGCGCGCGTCCATCCGCTGGAGCTGTGGCTGGTCTCCTACCTGCAGAAGCGCCCCGACGCCAAGCGGCAGGAGGTGCTGGAGGCCAGCGTGCAGGAGCGCCAGGAAAGTTATCGCTGGCTGTTCAAGAAGGGGCAGTCGGCCCAGAACACCCGCATCCGCATCGGGCTGGAGGAAGAGGCCTTCCAGCGCATCACCGAGCAGTGGCGCAAGCTGGGCTATCCGTTCGAAACGCTCGTCCCGTCCTTCGCCACGGCCATCGGCAGCTCCGCCGACCGCCCGGCGGCCCTGGCCGAGCTGGTCGGCATCATCCAGAACGACGGCGTGCGCCAGCCGACGGTCCGCGTGCGCAAGCTGCACTTCGCCGCCGGCACGCCCTACGAGGCCGTCGTCGGCCTGGGCGAGTTGCGCGGCCAGCGCGTGATGAAGGCGGAGGTCGCGGCCACCCTGCGCAAGGCGCTGATGGACGTGGCGCAGAACGGCACGGCCAAGCGGGTCTGGGGCTCCTTCAAGGACTCCTCGGGCGCGGTCATCCCGATCGGCGGCAAGACCGGCACGGGCGACCACCGGCTGGACCGCTACGGCCCCGGTGGGCACCTGATCGAGTCGCGGGCGGTGAACCGGACGGCGACCTTCGCCTTCTACATCGGCGACCGCTTCTTCGGCACCATGACCGCCTTCGTCCATGGGCCGGAAGCCGACAACTACCGCTTCACCAGCGCCCTGCCCGCCCAGCTGCTGAAGAGCATCGCCCCGGCGCTGCAGCCCCTCATCGACCCCGGCGTGACCAAGACGGCCGACACCGGCAAGCCGCAAACGGGGCTGTGACCGGCGGGCCTATGGCCCACATCCGGAACTGGAAAGGCCCGCCCCGGTAAGCCGGAGCGGGCCTTTTTCATGAACCGAACCGAAGACGGCCGGGCGCGCCTTACGCCAGGGCGGGCTCCTGCGCGGTGGAAGCGGCAGCCGGCAGGGAGGCCAGCAGCAATTCCAGCTCCGCCGCCGCGACGTTCAGCGGCAGGCCGGGACGGTACCCGCGCAGCGTCTCCAGCGCCCGGTCGAAGGCGCTTTCATGATCGCCCTGATCCAGGTCGCTCTCATCCAGCGCCGCCAGATAGGCGTGCGCGACGGCGGCGGTCTCCTCCGGCGTCAGGTCGTCAACCTGCAAGGACGTGATGGGGAGCATGATGGCGGTTCCCGTACAAACAGAAGCGGAAACCGGCAAGCTACAAGAACATGGTTAACAAGGCGTTGCCGATCCCACCCCGCCGCCCCGCGCAAAAGAGGGAGGTGTCGGGAGGCGCAGCTTCCAGCCGCGCCCCTCCGATCGGCCCTGAAGGACTCCGAGCGGCTTAGCTCTCGCCGTAGATCTGCTCCTGCTGGTAGGCGACGATGCCCACGCGCTGGATCAGGTCGAGCTGCGTCTCGATCCAGTCGATGTGCTCTTCGGTGTCGTCGAGCAGTTCGGTGAGCTGCGCGCGGGTCTCGTAGTCGCGGACCTGCTCGCACAGGGTGATGGCATCGATCAGGTCGGTGCGGGCCTTGTGCTCCACCTTCAGATCGTTGCCGAGCATTTCCGGAACGTCTTCACCGATCATCAGCTTGCCCAGATCCTGAAGGTTGGGAAGGCCTTCCAGGAACAGGATGCGCTCGATCATCTTGTCGGCGTGCTTCATCTCGTCAATGGATTCTACGTAGATCTTGTGCGCAATGCGCTTCAGGCCCCAGTTCTTCAACATGCGGGCATGCAGGAAGTACTGGTTGATCGCCGTCAGCTCGTTGGTCAGGATCTTGTTCAAATGGGTGATGACCTGCGGATCGCCCTTCACGTCCTGCCTCCATGCGGTTTGTCTGTTGAATCGCGACGTTTCTGGAATGACCATGCCCCATTTGTGGAGCCTTGGCAACCGGCTGAACGGCAGTCAACGAAACAAATTCTCATTCCTTCACCAGATCACTCATCGCAATTGCGAGTGAATATCAAAAACGATTCTGGGTCGACTGGAAAATTAGCTCAACGACACCAGAACAATCCGGCCAAATTTGACAATTCCATTTCACCAAGCCGAGCACACGAAACATCTTTTCTTGAAAATCTGGAAGCTTTGGGCGCCGCTTCTGCAAATAGTTATGGAGGGAAGAAAGACACGCGGGAGCCCGGCACAGGCCGGGCGTCGGCCCACCACCAGTGCAGCCAACGCTCATGAGCGTGAGACTTTCAACATCGTCGTTGTTGGATTTGTGGTGCGGGCGGCGGGACTCGAACCCGCATGCCGTTGGCGAAGGATTTTAAGTCCTTTGCGTCTACCGATTCCGCCACGCCCGCGCACCGTCGCGGACCGGCCTGGAGAACGGGTTGCCCCCGCCCGCCGGAGTTGCATATCATTGTATGCAGCCCACCGTTCCGCTGGATTGACTTAGACAATCGGCGGGCGTTTGGTCAAGGATTGAGCGCGTTTCGGTTCCCGAACACGCAAAAATCCCCGCAACCCTGGCGTTCAAGGGAGGTGAGTTTGGATTCGATCAACTGGCTGGGCGTCGTAAGCGTGCTGATGGTCGCTGCCCTGGTCGTCCCGGCGGCCTTGCGGCGCAACCGCAACACCTGGCTGCCCTACGCGGCGGTCTGGGTCGCCGCCATCGTGGCGCTGGTCTGGGCGTACGACAGCTTCGGGCCGTTCTGAACGGCCCAGGCCCGGCCGGGCTTCATCCAAACGGGTGTCCGGCGTCGGTCAGGGCCGCGTGTCCTCGTTCAGGGTCATGATGCCGATGCCCATCGCCACGCTGCCGAAGGTGAGGATGAGGCTGGCATACAGCATGATCGCGGCAATAATGCCATGATCGCTGTTTCCCATCAGAGTCGCCAGATTGGCGACGTCAAGAACCAAAAGCCCCGTCGCCAGAACAACAGCCCCGGCCACGCCGGATGCCAGATGCTTCAGCAAGAACAGGATGGCCGCTTTTTCGAAGGGTTTCATGGCACGACTTTTCATGAACGACACTTCACATCCCTCAACATAGAATTACCCAGGCCGGCGACAATATGACCAAGGATGGCTTGGCGTCGTAGGGACCTCCCTAGCCTTTGGTCCCCACCGTGACGTTCGGCGTACCGCCCAAGCGCAGGACGATGCCCGCCAGTTCCTCCGTGGCCGCCACCAAGCGGGTCTCGTCGGTGCCGCGCAGCACGAGGCTGACGCCGAAGAAGCCGTTGCGGAAATAGGGATAGCTGCCGATTTCCAAATCCTGATAGCGATCCTGCAGGGCGCCGAGGTCGGCGGCGATCTGGCCCTCGGCCAGTTCGCAGGCCACCGTGCGGGCGTGCAGGTCCGGCCCGCCCTCCAGCTGCGGCAGGACGCCGTCGAGCATCGCCTGCATGATGTTGGGCACCCCCGCCATGACGAAGACGTTGCCGATGCGGAAGCCCGGCGCGGCGCTGATCGGGTTGTCGATCAGCGACGCCCCCGCCGGGATGTTGGCCATGCGCAGCCGTGCCTCGTTCAGCTTCGACGGGTCGCCGTAATGGCGCTCCAGCCGGGCCACCGCCTCGGCGTTGCGCTCCAGCGGCACCCCGAAGGCCTTGGCGACGCAGGCCGAGGTGATGTCGTCGTGGGTCGGCCCGATGCCGCCCGTGGTGAAGACGTAGCCGTAGCGGCCGCGCAGGGCGTCCAGCGCCGCGACGATCTCCTCCTCCACGTCCGGGACGACGCGGGCCTCGCGCAGGCGGACGCCGATGCCGGCCAGCTTCTCCGCGATGTGCGGCAGGTTGGCGTCCTTGGTGCGGCCCGACAGGATCTCGTTGCCGATGACGAGGACGGCGGCGGTCGGGTTCGGCGTGGCGGAGGAGGCGGGCGAGGACATGCGGAGTCGGCTCCGTTCTCGGTTGATGCGGTGATGGCGGGACCGGCGGGCTTGCCGGACGGCGGGGGCGCGCTTTAACCTAGGGCCCAAGATGCGCTTCCCCACCCCCCTCCTGCAAGGCCGCCTCGTCCGCCGCTACAAGCGGTTCCTCGCCGACGTGGACCTCGACGGTGCCTTGGTCACCGCCCATGTGCCGAACTCGGGCAGCATGATCGGGGTGGACGCCCCCGGCTCCGTCGTCTGGCTGTCGCGGTCGGACAACCCCAAGCGCAAGCTCGCCCACACGCTGGAACTGGTCGAGGCGCTGGACGATCCGGACGCCCCCTGCCTCGTCGGCGTCAACACGTCGCATCCCAACGGGCTGGTCGCCGCCGCCATCGCCGCCGGCACCATTCCGGAGCTGGCCGGCTACGCCCGGCTGCGCCGCGAGGTGAAGTACGGGCGCAATTCCCGCATCGACATCCTGCTGGAGGACGAGGCCCGGCCGCCGGCCTATGTCGAGGTCAAGAACGTGCATCTGCGCCGCCCTACGCAGGGGGACGGGCGGGCCGCGGAGTTCCCGGACTGCGTGACCGCCCGCGGCGCCAAGCATCTGGTGGAGATGGCCGGGATGGTCCGCCAGGGCGCGCGGGCGGTCATGGTCTATCTTGTGCAGCGTGCCGACTGCGCCTACTTCCGAGTCGCCGCCGACATCGACCCCGCCTATGCCGCCGGATTGCGCCTCGCGCTCGAATCGGGGGTGGAAGCCGTGTGCTGGTCCTGTAGGATCACCCCGCAGGTGATCGAACTGGAACGGCCTTTACCGATCCTGCATGGGCCGATCCGTACGGATTGACCGCGATACGTGTTCACCGCCGGGCCTGCCGGCGCGTTTTCCTGGGACCTGATCTGTAGGGGACGATTCTCTTGGACCACGACGACCTCGATTCCCATCGCATCCGGATTCATGGGCCGGAGGATTTCGAGGGCATGCGCAAGGCCGGACGGCTGGCCGCGGCCACGCTCGATTTCATCACGCCCTACGTCCAGCCGGGCGTCACCACCGGCGAGCTGGACCGGCTGCTGGAACAGCACATCCGCGACCATGGCGGCGTCCCGGCCCCGCTCGGCTACCGCGGCTTCCCGAAGGCCAACTGCATCTCCGTCAACCATGTGGTCTGCCACGGCATCCCCGGCGACAAGCGGCTGCAGAACGGCGACATCCTGAACATCGACGTCACCCCGATCCTGGACGGCTGGTACGGCGACAGCAGCCGCATGTATCTGTGCGGCGACGTCGGCGTGAAGGCGAAGAAGCTGGTGGACGTCACCTACGACGCGCTGATGGTCGGCATCGCGCAGGTGAAGCCGGGCGCCACGCTGGGCGACATCGGCCACGCCATCCAGACCTTCGCGGAAGGCCATCGCTATTCGGTCGTCCGCGACTTCTGCGGCCACGGGCTGGGCCGTGTCTTCCACGAGCCGCCGTCGGTCCTGCATTTCGGCAACCCCGGCACCGGCGCCGTCCTGCGCGAAGGCATGATCTTCACCATCGAGCCGATGATCAACGCCGGCCGCTACGACGTGAAGATCCTCGGCGACGGCTGGACCGCGGTGACCAAGGACAAGTCGCTGTCCGCCCAGTTCGAGCATTCGATCGGCGTGACCAAGGACGGCTGCGAGATCTTCACCCTGTCCCCCGCCGGCTTCCACAAGCCCCCCTACGCCGTCCCGGCCGAGGAAGCGACCGCCGCCGTATGATATTCCCGCGGCTGTGATTTTCGCGCGGAAGAGGTATAGTCCCGACGCACACATTCGTATGGTGGCGTCGGGATGGCGGAACGGAAGAACGCGAAGCGGTCGGGGGATGCGGAGGAGGCTGAAGGGCTTCCCGGGCTGGAGCCGCCCCCTGACGTCTCCGTGGAGGAGGCCCATCACGAGGCCCACCACAAGGGCCATCGCCAGCGTCTCTACAGCCGCTTTCTCGACGGCGGGCCGGACGCGCTGCAGGATTACGAGCTGCTGGAGATGATCCTCTTCGCGGTGAACCCGCGCCGCGACGTGAAGCCGTTGGCCAAGGCGCTGATCCGCGATTTCGGCGACCTCTGGAGCGTCGTCAACGCCCCGCCGCCCCGCCTGCGCGGCTATTGCGTGGGGGAGGTCTCGCTGGCCTCCGACAAGGCCGTCGCGACGCTGCGGGCGGTCGGGGCGGCGGCGCTGCGCGGAATGCGGCAGCGGGTGATGGACCGGCCCGTGCTGGCCAACTGGCAGTCGCTGCTCGACTACTGCACCGCCGCCATGGCGCACCAGCCGATGGAGCAGTTCCGCCTGCTCTTCCTCGACCGCAAGAACAAGCTGATCGCCGACGAGGTGCAGCAGACCGGCACGGTCGACCACACCCCGGTCTACCCGCGCGAGGTGGTGCGGCGCGCGCTGGAGCTGTCGGCCAGCGCCATCATCCTGGTGCACAACCACCCGTCCGGCGACCCTACCCCCAGCCGGGCCGACGTGGAGATGACCAAGGAGATCCTGCGCGCCGCCCACAGCCTCGGCATCGCCGTCCACGATCACGTCATCGTCGGCAAGGGCAAGCATGTCAGCTTCAAAGCCCAAGGGTTGCTGTAGCCGCAACCCTGTCCTGCAGGCCCATCTTGTCGCCCGGGCCGGCGCCCCCATATGTGCGGCGTTCGTGACCACAGAGGTAACACCATGGGCCTTTTCGACATGTTCAAGGGATCGGCGCCGCTGGATCTCACCCCCCGCCGGACGCTGGTCGTCTCGCTGATCTACTGCATGGGATCGGACGGGGAGCTGGACCCGGAGGAGGTCGGCCATCTGCTGTCCGTGATGGGCCGCAGCGCCACGCGGGAGGAGCTGGACCGCTGCTTCAAATACGCGCGCAGCACCCCGCCCGACGCCTTCCTGGCCGCCGCCACGCCGAATCTGAGCGAGCAGCAGCGCCTGTGCATCCTGCTGAACATGATCGACAGCGCCATGGCCGACGGCCAGGCCGAACAGGGCGAGCGTGACCTGATCGCGCGCTTCCAGCAGGCCTTCGGCCTCGACGACGCCAAGCTCGGCCCTTATTTCCAGGCGCTGGTCGCCAAGAACGACCGCAGCGTGCTGGGCGCGTAAGAGCCCTCTCAGGCATCGCCCGTCAGCCGACCGCCTCCGGAGTGGCGGCGTGACGGGCGATGAAGGCCACGAAATCGTCGTAGGGCATGGGGCGGCCCAGCAGGTAGCCCTGGATCTGGTCGCAGCCCAGCCGGGCGAGCCCGCCGAACTGCTCCTCCGTCTCCACCCCCTCGGCCAGGGTCTGCATGCGCAGCGAGCGCGCCATGCCGATGATCGCCTCGGCGATGGCTCCGCCGTCGGACCCGTCGGTCAGCCCGGTCACGAAGGAGCGGTCGATCTTCAACTTGTCGACGCGGAAGCGCTTCAGATAGCTGAGGCTGGAGTAGCCGGTGCCGAAATCGTCGATGGCCAGCGCCACCCCCATCTCGCGCAGCCGGGCGAAGGTGCCGCTCACCATATCGGACTCGTCCATCAGGACGCTTTCCGTCACCTCCAGCTCCAGGCAGCGGGCCGGCACCTTGTAGGCGTCCAGCCAGAAGGCCACGCGGTCGGCCAGACCGGGACGGCGAAGCTGCACCGCCGATAGATTGATGGCGATGAGCAGCGGATGGCCGCGGGCGAGCAGGTCGGCGGCGCGGCGGCAGGCCTCGCCCAGCACCCAGTCGCCGATCGGCTGGATCAGGCCGGTGTCCTCGGCCACCGGGATGAACTGGCCGGGCGGGATCATCGTGCCGTCGCGGCGGCGCCAGCGCAGCAGGCCCTCCGCCCCCACCAGACGACGGCCGTCCACCGCGAACTGCGGCTGGAAATGCAGCTCCAGCTCGTTGTCGGCCAGGGCGTGGCGCAGGTTGCTCTCCAGCCACATCCGCTCCGACGCCCGCTTGTTCAGCTCCGGCGTGAAGAACTGGTGATTGGCGCGCCCTGCCTCCTTGGCGGCGTACATCGCCATGTCCGCGCATTTCAGAAGCGCGTCGATGGATTGCGCGTCGTCAGGGTACAGCGCGATGCCGATGGACGGGGAGATCTGCAGCTCGTGCCCGTCCACCGGGAAGGATTCGGTCATCGCCCGCAACACCTTTCGGGCCACCGAGCAGGCCGCGTCGGGGCCGTCCAGGTCGTTGAGGAGGATGACGAACTCGTCGCCGCCCTGGCGGCTGACGGTGTCGCTGGCCCGCACCGTCTCCAGCAGCCGTGCCCCCACCGCGCGCAGCAGCCGGTCGCCGACGCCGTGCCCCAGGCTGTCGTTGATCGTCTTGAAGCGGTCCAGATCGACGAACAGCAGCCCCACCTTGGTGCCGTGCCGGTCGGCGGCGAGCATCGCGCGTTCCAGCCGGTCGCGCAGCAGGAAACGGTTGGGCAGGTCGGTCAGGAAATCATACTGCGCCAGATGCCGGATGCGCTCCTCCTGGGCGCGCTTCTCGGTGATGTCGGAGAAGGCGGCGATGTAGTTGACGGCCTCCCCCGCCTCGTTGCGCACCATCTGGATGCTCAGCCACTCCGGATAGACCTCGCCGGACTTGCGCTTGTTCCAGATCTCCCCGGACCAGTGGCCCTCCTCCTTCAGCTTCACCCACATCCCGGCGTAGAAGGCACCGTCCTGACGGCCCGAGGCGAGCATGGCCGGATCGCCGCCGATCACCTCCTCGCGGCTGTAGCCGGTGATGCGGCAGAAGGCGTCGTTGACCGCGACGATGCGGTTCCTCTCGTTGGTGACGACCATGCCCTCGGCGGCGTTGTCGAACACCTTGGCGGACAGCCGCAGCTCCCACTCCGCGCGCTTGCGCTCCGTGATGTCGCGGGCGATCGCGCAGTAGTAGGCGTCGCCTTCGTAAGTGACGCGGCTGGCCGTCACCTCCAGCTCCAGCACCCGCCCGTCGCGCGTGTGGTAGAGCGTCTCGTAATGGGCCGATGCCTCGGTCGCCGCGTCGCGGAAGCGTTCCAGCAGGTCGGCGTGGGTGCCGGCCAGCCCGGCCAGCGGGGCGCCCAGCGCGGCGCAGCCGAAGGGGTTGACGTAGGCGATGCGCAGTTCCGAGTCCGCCAGCACGACGATCTCGGACACATGGTCGACGAAGAAGTTGGCGAGGTAGAGCTGCCGCGCCCGCTCGCGCAGCATGCTGTCGCTCTCCCGCATGTTGGACTGGTAGCCACGGACGATGCGGCGGACCCAGCCGGTGACCAGCCAGGACACCCCGGCCGACGCGCCCAGCGCCAGCGCCAGCACCGCCACCGTGGTCAGGATGCGCTTCTTCATGCCGGCGCTGATCTCGACCCGCCGCTGCGCCAGCACGGCGTCGATGTCGTCCGTATAGAAACCGGCGACCAGCACCCACCCCCAGACGTCCGGCGCCGTGGCGTAGGACAGTTTCGGCGCCGGACGCCCGGTGACCGGATGCACCCAGTCGAATCGCAGCTCCCCACCGCCCGACAGCCCGGCCTCAAGCAGGCGGGTGACCAGAGCCCGCTCGGTTTCCCAGGGCAGGTCGCGCGCGTTCATCCCCTCCGCCGCCGGGGAGGTCGGGGAGAGCAGCACCCCGCCATCCTCCCGCAGAACGGCGATGAAGCCTGAATCCCCGAAGCGCCGGGCGCGCAGCCGTTCCAGAGTCTCGTGCTGGAGCTTCTCCTCCACCGCCCCGACATAGTCGCCGGTGCCGATCAGCCAGTTGAACGGTTCGAACCGGCGGACATAGGCGAACTTGTCGGACATGCTGTGCGGGTTGCCCGGCGCGTACCAGCGGTAGCGGGTGAAGCCCTGCATCTCCGGATCGTCCGCGGCACGGATCAGGTTGCGCATGATCGGGCGCCCCTGGTCGTCCCGGTTGTCGAGCAGCGAGCTGCCTTCCCGCTGCGGGTCGGTGGGCAGCAGCACGCAGGTGCCCTGCATGTCGTCGATGAAGTAGTAGCCGCGCCCGCCGAAGAAGCGCAGGGGCCGCAGGGTTTCCTTGATCGACTGCCGGATCGACACCTCCGGCAGATACTCCTTCTCGCGCTCGTAGATGGTCCAGGCGATGCCGTAGGCCTCGTCCACCTTGGCGCGCAGCTCGGCGCGCAGCAGCGGTTCGGTGCGCGACCGCATGTAGGCGAGGTAGGAGCGCGCGTTCTCCAGTTCCTCCTGCAGGGTCCGGCGCTGCTCCTCCCGGTAGCGGGCCTCGGTCTGCTTCAGGTCGGCTTCGAAATCCATCCGGTGCTGCCAGATGAAATACGCGCCCAAGCCCAGCACCACCGCCGCGACCAGGAACAGGGAAGCCAGGAACTGGAGACGGTAAAGGCGCCTCTCGTCCGAAGTCCGGGACGGCTCGCGCATCAACTCGGCGATCGGATCGGACAACGAAAGCCCTCCTGGAACCGCGCCCGGATTACCTCGTCCGCGGCGCACAGTGTAAATCATTAGTGCGCGTGGCAGGGGCTCGGCAAGATCAAGCTGAAGAAGCCGGCGCGACGAATTGCCAGTCTTTGCGATTTTTCCGAGAGGACAAGACTGTCCTCGGAAACCTTATGACGCGCATCCCGCGCCCGACGGAGCTGCGAAGGGGCTTTGCAGCGCCGTCCGGCGCGGTTATGGTCCCGCGCGCGAGCACCAGGGGGCGGTTTCCGCCGCTGCAAAGTCCCGATGCGCCCCCGCCCGCCCCCGAAGCGTTCAGGTCCGCCACCCCCGGAGAGTCCGATGATCCCCCGCTACACCCGCCCCGAAATGGCCCGCATCTGGGAGCCGGAAAACCGGTTCCGCATCTGGTTCGAGATCGAGGCGCACGCCTGCGACGCGCAGGCGGAGCTGGGGGTCATCCCGAAGGAGGCCGCCGCCGCCGTGTGGGAGCGCGGCAAGTGGGAGATCGACCGCATCGACGAGATCGAGCGGGAGACCCGCCACGACGTCATCGCCTTCCTGACCAACCTCGCCGAGCATGTCGGGCCGGAGGCGCGCTTCGTCCACCAGGGCATGACCTCGTCGGACGTGCTGGACACCTGCCTCGCCGTGCAGATGACCCAGGCCGCCGACCTGCTGCTCGACGACATGGACAAGCTGCTGGCCGTGCTGAAGCGCCGCGCCTACGAGCACAAGGACACCGTCACCATCGGGCGCAGCCACGGCATCCACGCCGAGCCGACGACCTTCGGGCTGAAGCTGGCCGGCCATTACGCCGCCTTCGCCCGCGGGCGGGAGCGTCTGGTCCAGGCGCGCGCCGACATCGCCACCTGCGCCATCTCGGGCGCGGTCGGCACCTTCGCCAACATCGACCCGCGGGTGGAGCAGCACGTCGCCGCCAAGATGGGGCTGACGCCGGAGCCGGTGTCCACACAGGTCATTCCGCGCGACCGCCACGCCTTCTACTTCTCGGTTCTGGGCGTCATCGCCTCGTCGATCGAGAATCTGGCCGTGGAGATCCGCCACCTCCAGCGCACCGAGGTGCGCGAGGCGGAGGAGTATTTCCATCCGGGGCAGAAGGGCTCCTCGGCGATGCCGCACAAGCGCAACCCGGTGCTGTCGGAGAACCTGACCGGTCTGGCGCGCATCGTCCGCGCCGCCGTCGTCCCGGCGCTGGAGAACGTCGCCCTGTGGCACGAGCGCGACATCTCCCACAGCTCGGTCGAGCGCATGTTCGGCCCCGACGCCACGGTGACTCTGGACTTCGCGCTGGCCCGCCTGACCGGCATGATGGACAAGCTGGTGGTCTATCCGGAGCGCATGCAGAAGAACCTGGACGATCTGGGCGGGCTGGTCTTCTCGCAGCGCGTCCTGCTGGCCCTGACCCAGGCCGGGATGAGCCGCGAGGACAGCTACAAGGCGGTGCAGCGCAACGCCATGCAGGTGTGGGAGAAGGGCGGCAACTTCCTCGACCTGCTGTCGTCGGACGCCGACGTGGCGAAGCATATCTCCCGCGAGACGCTGGCCCCGATGTTCGACATGACCTACCACACGAAGAACGTCGACATGGTGTTCAAGCGCGTGTTCGGGGAGTGAGGGTTCGGGGGGGCCGATGATCCTCGGGGCCCCCACCCTTCCCGCTTCCCTCACCCGCCAACGCAGGGGAGGGAGCTCAATCCCCTCCCCTGCGAAGCGGGGGAGGGTCAGGGTGGGGGCGAGACCCTTACTCCGCGTGCACCTGCACGCGCGCGACGTCCAGCAGACGAGCCAGCTCCTTCTCCACGCGGTGGTCGGAGATGTCGACGCCCCTGGCGTGCAGGTCGGCGGCCAGACGGTCACGCACGTCGTGCGGACCGGTGGCCGCGATGTCGGCGTCGATGATCTGGCGGACATAGGCGTCGGCCTCGCCCCCGGTCAGGCCCAGCAGGCCCGCCGCCCAGAGACCCGCCAGCCGGTCGCGGCGCGCGCGAATCCTGAAGAGCAGGTCCTGGTCGTGCTGGAACTTGTTCTCGAAGGCCCTCTCGCGCTCGTCGAAGGTCGTCATGGGACCCGGCTCCTTGGATTGGTTTTGCGCTCCCAGATACAAGACTATATAGCCGGTGGAACGGGCGTCGTCATCGCCCCCACCCACCGGCCAATCGGCGAATCCGGCGTGCGGCGACATACCCAAGAGGGAAGCGGAAGGCAAGATTCCCCATGTGCAGTGTGATCCTCCTGCGACGACCGGACGCAACATGGCCCCTGATCCTGGGCGCCAACCGCGACGAGATGGCCGGACGCCCCTGGAAGGCGCCGGCGCGCCACTGGCCCGACCGCCCCAACGTCGTCGCCGGGCTGGACGAGCTGGCCGGCGGCTCCTGGCTGGGCATGAACGACGAGGGCGTCGTCGCCGCCGTGCTGAACCGCATGGGCACGCTGGGGCCGGAGGCCGGCAAGCGGTCGCGCGGGGAGCTGGTGCTCGACGCGCTGGATTTCGCCGACGCGGCGGAGGCGGCGCTGGCCATGGCGCAGCTCGACACGCGGGCCTACCGCCCCTTCAACCTGTTGATCGCCGACAACCGCGACGCCCGGCTGCTGGTCCACCGCGGCCCCTCCCCGCGCAACCGCCCGGAGATGATCGAGATCCCCGCAGGCGTGCACATGGTCACCGCCAGCGATCTGGACGACGTGACGGAGGACCCGCGGCAGGCCCAGTATCTCCCCCTCTTCCGGCACGCCGCACCGCCCGACCCGGAGCGCGGCGAAGCCGGCGACCGGTGGGGCGGCTGGCCGGAACTGCTGGCGAGCCGCATCTGGGACGACGGCGGGCGGGGCGAGCGCGGGGCGATGAACTTCCTGCTGCCCAGCGGATTCGGCACGGTGTCGAGCGCGCTGATCGCCCTGCCCACGGTGGAGCGCCCGGACCTCGACCCGGTCTGGCACTTCGCCGCCGGCCGGCCTCACGAGGCGCCGTGGCAGCCCGTCTCGTTGGGGCCCGTCTCCCTGGGGTGAGGCCGCAGCAGCCCCCGCGCATTGTGTTCCCTGGGCCAGCTTGCTATATCACTCGTGCATATCCCCTGGACCGGTCACCCGCCGGTCCAGGCTACACGTTTTTGGACGATCTCTCATGACACGACGTCGGCGCATCTACGAAGGCAAGGCGAAGGTCCTGTTCGAAGGTCCGGAGCCGGGCACGCTGGTGCAGTACTTCAAGGACGACGCGACCGCCTTCAACAACCAGAAGAAGGGCATCATCACCGGCAAGGGGGTGCTGAACAACCGCATCTCCGAATACCTGATGAGCCGTTTGTCGGAAATCGGCGTGCCGACGCACTTCGTGCGCCGCCTGAACATGCGCGAGCAGCTGGTTCGCGAGGTCGAGATCATCCCCATCGAGCTGGTCGTGCGCAACACCGCCGCCGGCTCGCTGTCCAAGCGCTTCGGCATCCCCGAGGGGACCCCGCTGCCGCGCTCGATCATCGAGTATTATTACAAGTCCGACGAGCTGAACAATCCCATGGTCACCGAGGAGCACATCACGGCCTTCGGCTGGGCGGCTCCGCAGGACCTCGACGACATGGTGGCGCTGTCGCTCCGCGTGAACGACTACCTGTCGGGTCTCTTCCTCGGCATCGGCCTGCGGCTGGTGGACTTCAAGCTGGAGTTCGGCCGTCTGTGGGAGAACGAGGAGATGCGCATCGTCCTGGCCGACGAGATCAGCCCCGACAACTGCCGCCTGTGGGACATCAAGACCAACGAGAAGCTGGACAAGGACCGCTTCCGCCAGGACCTCGGTCAGGTCGAGGAGGCCTACCAGGAGGTCGCCCGGCGCCTCGGCATCCTGCCCGAAGGCGGCCCGGTGGACGTCAAGGGCCCCAAGACCGTTCAGTAATCAGTTTTCCCCTTACCCATCAGCACCATCAAGCGAGCGGACATCCGATGAAGGCGAAGGTTCACGTCACCCTCAAGCGCGGCGTTCTCGACCCCCAGGGCAAGGCCATCGCGCACGCGCTGCACACGCTGGGCTTCGACGGCGTCGAGGACGTCCGCGCCGGCAAGGTCATCGAGCTTCAGCTCAAGAGCACCGACGAGGCCGCCGCCCGCAAGGAGGTCGAGGCCATGTGCACCAAGCTGCTGGCGAACACCGTGATCGAAGACTACGCGATCGAGCTGGTGGCCTGAGAGTTGATGGCCTGAGGCCGTCCTCGCTCAATCCTGCCTGTCGGAAAATGGGGGATGCGCAACCGCTGCGCATCCCCCATTTTCGTTCGGCCATGTCCATCGATCATCTCTCCGCGCTCGATCCCATCTTCGCCGAGTCCCTGCGCGTCGGCGGCCCGACGGTGCGCGACTTCCGCCGCCCGGACGGCTTCTCCGGCCTGCTCTGTCTGATCATCGAGCAGCAGCTCTCCACCACGGTCGCCGCGGCGTTGTGGGCCAAGCTCCAGACCATGGTCGGGGTGGTGACTCCCGACGCCATCCTGGCCCTGCCCGACGAGGATCTGCGGGCCTGCGGCCTGTCGCGCCAGAAGATCGGCTACGCCCGCGGGCTGGCCCAGACCGTCGCGGACGGCCGGCTGGACTTCGACGCCATTCACAAAATGGACGACGAGGAGGCCATCGCGGCCCTGATCGCGCTGAAGGGCATCGGGCGCTGGACCGCCGAGATCTACCTGATGATGGCGCTCGGCCGGCCGGACATCTGGCCGGTGGGGGACCTCGCCATCCAGCTCGGCGTGCAGCGGCTGAAGGGCTGGGCGGAGAAGCCGACCCAGGCGCAGCTCCTCGCCGTCGCCGAGCCCTGGCGCCCGCACCGCAGCCTCGCCGCGCAACTCGTCTGGCACCATTACGTGGCCCTGCAGGAGCAGGCAAGGGCCCTCAAACCGGTCAAGATCAAGAAGACGCCCAAAGGAAAGACGACACCGTGACCGAGACCACCATCACCGCCGTCCTCGTCGGCAAGGCCGCCCCCTTCGGCCCTCCGGGGCGGACCAGCGCCATCGCCAAGTCCCCGGTGGACGGCCCGCGCGCGGTCGGCCCCGAAGGTTTCCTGGAAGACGAGCAGGCCGACCGCCGCGTCCATGGCGGGCCGGACAAGGCCATCCACCATTACCCGCTGGACCACCACCCGGCGTGGCGGGACGAGCTGGGCGGGGACGCGCCGCTGCTCGGCCAGCCCGGCGCCTTCGGCGAGAACATCGCGACGCTGGGCCTGACCGAGGCCGATGTCTGCGTCGGCGACCGCTTCCGCGCCGGCACCGCCCTGCTGGAGGTCGCCCAGGCCCGCCAGCCCTGCTGGAAGCTCAACCACCGCTTCGCCGTGCCGGACATGGCCAAGCGCGTCCAGACCACCGGGCGCACCGGCTGGTACTATCGCGTGCCGGAACCCGGCGCGATCGGCCCCGGCGACCGGCTGACCCTGGTCGAGCGCCCCTACCCGCAATGGACGCTGGCCCGGCTGCTGCACGTCCTCTATGTGGACACGCAGAATCGTGACGCGCTGGCCGAGATGGCCGCCCTGCCGGTGTTGGCCCAGACGTGGCGGACGCTGGCCGAGCGCCGGCTGACCCAGGGCGTCGAGGATTGGAGCAAGCGCCTGAACGGCGGAGACTGATCCCTCAGCGGCGGGCGGCCGCCCACAGCACCCCCGCCGCCCCCACCGCCACCAGCGCCAGGACGGCGGAGAGCAGAAGCGCCGCCGTCTCCCCCGCCCGCTCGATGATGACCGCGTAGCCCATCGGCGCCAGAGCGGCGGCGTAGAAGCTCGGCACCAGCAGCCGCCCGACCGTCCGGCCGTAGCTCTGCGGGTCGAACAGCACCAGCGGCAGCGTGCCGCGCACGATGGTCGCCAGCCCGGCCCCCGCCCCGAACAGCAGCGAGAAGGCGACGCCGGCGGCCAGCGCCTCGCCGCTCCACAAGCCGATCAGAAAGCCGGGCAGCGGCAGCCCGCAGGCGATCAGCGCCAGGGAGGCGGGATGCAGGCGGCCGCCGGACACCACCTCGCACAGCCGGGCCGAGGACTGTCCGACGCCGCGCACCGTGGATATCCACACCGCCGCCGCGGGCGCCGCCCCCAGCCCGACCAGGATGCCGATCATGTGCGCCGACATCGCCGAGGTCAGCACGCCGACCGCCGTGGTCATCACCATGTAGAACAGCGGCGCCACCCAGGCCCGCCGCCGCGGGTCCGCGGGTCCGGCGGGCTCCGTCCCCGCGGGCGGCGCCGGGCGCTCATAGCGGTCGGACGGGATGGCGGCGTGCAACGGGATCGTCAGAAGCGCGATGACGGCGTAGGCGACCAGCGCGCCGCGCCAGCCCCAGGCGTCGGCCATCGCCTGCCCCACCGGCCACAGCACCGTCGAGGCCAGCCCGCCCAGCAGCGTGATCTGCGAGATCGGCACCCGCGCCAGCGGGCCGCCCAGCCGGGCCAGGGCGGCGAAGGCCGCCTCGTAGAGGCTCGCCCGCATCGCCAGACCCAGCACCAGCCAGGAGGCGTAATAGCTCACCAACCCCGTCGAGGAGGCCAGCCCCAGGCACCCCGCCGCCGTCAGCAGCGAGCCGATGACCATCACCGGTCGCCCGCCCCAGCGGTCGATGGCCCGCCCGACGCTGCCCGACACCACCCCCATGACCAGCAGAGCCGCCGTGAAGCCGCCGAAGGCCACCGGCAGGCTCAGGCCCAGGTCGGCGGCCATGGGGTTCCCGAAGATGGCGATCAGGTAATAGGAAATCCCCCAGCACAGCAGCTGCGAGACGCCAAGGAACCAGACCAGCCGGCGGGTGATGTGCGACATGACGGACCAGGGGAGGACGGAAAGCGGCAGGCACCCTAGCCAGCCGGTCGGGCACCGACAAACGACTTGTCTTCCGCCAACCGGTGAGAAAAACTCAACGGATGCCCTCCCGCCTTCCGCCGCTGAACGCCCTGCGCGCCTTCGTCGCCGCCGCCCGCCATTCCAGCTTCCGCCTCGCCGCGGAGGAGCTGAACGTCACCCCCGGCGCGGTCAGCCGCCAGATCCGCAGCCTGGAACTCTTCCTCGGCGTTCCCCTGTTCGACCGCAGCCAGCGGCAGGTCCGGCTGACCGAGGCCGGGGCGCGCTACTTTACCCGCATCGCCGACCTGTTCACCGAGATCCAGCAGGCGACCGACACGCTGCTCGACGGCGACGGGCGGCGGACGCTGCGGGTGGACTGCATCCCGACCTTCGCCATGCATTGGCTGCTGCCGCGCCTGCCCCTGTTCCAGCAGCGCTTTCCGGAGCTGGCGGTGTCGCTGTCCACCGCCCCCGGCCCGATCGACATCGGCCGGCCCTTCGACTACGCCATCCGCCGCGACCCCGCCCATTTCGCCGGGCTGAAGCCGCTGCCCCTGATGCGTGAGCATTGCGTGCCGGTGTGCAGCCCGTCCCTGCCGGGGCTGGAGACGCTGCGCAGCCCCGCCGACCTGACCCGCCGGACCGTCATCACCATCCGCGCCCGCGCCGACCTGCTGCCGGCCTGGAGCACGGCCCACGGGCTGGAGCTGGACGCCTTCCGCAACCGGATGGAGGTCGACCACACCTACTTCGCCATCCAGGCGGCGGAGGACGGGCTGGGCGTCGCCATCGTGCCGCGGCTGTTCGTGGAACGCCCGCTGGAGACCGGCCGGCTAACCGCGCCGCTGGGGGCCGAGGGGGTGGTGTCCGGCCACTATTACCTGCTGGAAAGCCGCCAGCGCGGCCACACCGAGGCGCCCGCCTTCCCCGATTGGCTGCGCGAACAGGCCATGACGTCCGGCAATCCCTCTCCCGCCCCGGGAGAGGGTGCCTGCGAAGCAGGCGGGTGAGGGTCGTGCGAGGATCAAGGCACTGATCCTTGACGGCACCCTCACCCTCCCGCCGCAAGCGGCGGGCCCCTCCCTCTCCCGGGGCGGGAGAGGGGTTTCGCTTTGCGGAATGGGTCCTTGCCCTTGCTTTGACGGGGCGGGGCCTTTAGTGTCCGGCTTCGAACCGTTCCCCCCACGACGCCGGATTTTCCAAGCCCCATGAAGGCCGCCGTCATCGTTTTCCCCGGCTCCAACCGCGAACGCGACGCCGTCGCCGCGCTGGAGACCGCCAGCGGAACCAAGCCGCATCTGGTCTGGCACCGCGACACCGAACTGCCCAAGGTCGATCTCATCCTCGTGCCGGGCGGCTTCTCCTATGGCGACTATCTGCGCTCCGGCGCCATGGCGGCGCACTCGCCGATCATGCGCGAGGTCAAGGCGCGGGCCGATCAGGGCGTGCGGGTGCTCGGCATCTGCAACGGCTTCCAGATCATCACCGAGGCGGGGCTGCTGCCCGGCGCGCTGATGCGCAACGCCAAGCTGAAGTTTATCTGCCGCACCGTGCATCTGCGGGTGGAGAACACGGACAGCCCCTTCACGGCCAAGTACCGCAAGGGCCAGATCGTCCGCTACCCGGTGGCGCACGGCGACGGCAACTACTGGACCGACGCCGAGACGGTGAAGCGGCTGGACGGCGAGGGCCAGGTGGCCTTCCGCTACGTCAGCGACGAGGGCAGCGCCGACCCGCGCTGGAACCCGACCGACTGGAACCCGAACGGTTCGCTGGACAACATCGCCGGCATCTTCAACGCCAAGCGCACCGTGCTCGGCCTGATGCCGCACCCCGAGGACGCGGTGTCCGCCTTCCATGGCAACACCGACGGCAAGCCCATGTTCGATGGTCTGGTGGAGGCCCTGTCGTGACCACCGCGCAGCAGCCCGCAGTCTCCCTGGAGATGGCCCGCGAGTTCGGCCTGTCCGAAGGGGAATACAACAACGCCCTGGAGATCCTGGGGCGCCAGCCGACCTACACGGAGCTGGGCATCATCTCGGTGATGTGGTCGGAGCATTGCTCCTACAAGTCGTCGAAGAAGTGGCTGATGACGCTGCCGACCACCGGCCCGCAGGTCATCTGCGGCCCCGGCGAGAACGCCGGCGTGGTCGATGCCGGCGACGGCGACGCCATCATCTTCAAGATGGAGAGCCACAACCACCCGTCCTACATCGAGCCCTTCCAGGGTGCGGCGACGGGCGTGGGCGGCATCCTGCGCGACGTGTTCACCATGGGCGCCCGGCCCATCGCGAACATGAACGCGCTGCGCTTCGGCGCGCCCGAGCATCCCAAGACCCGCCATCTGGTGTCGGGCGTGGTGGCCGGCATCGCCCATTACGGCAACTGCGTCGGCGTGCCGACGGTCGGCGGCGAGACCAACTTCCACCCGGCCTACAACGGCAACATCCTGGTCAATGCGATGACCGTGGGCGTGGCCAAGGCCGACCGGATCTTCTATTCGGCCGCCGCGGGCGTCGGCAACCCGGTGGTCTATGTCGGCTCCAAGACGGGCCGCGACGGCATCCATGGCGCCACCATGGCGTCGGCCGAGTTCAGCGAGGATTCGGAGGAGAAGCGCCCGACCGTGCAGGTCGGCGACCCCTTCACCGAGAAGCTGCTGATCGAGGCCTGCCTGGAGCTGATGGAGACGGACGCCATCGTCGCCATCCAGGACATGGGTGCGGCCGGTCTCACCTCCTCCTCGGTCGAGATGGCCGGCAAAGGCGGCCTCGGCATCGAGCTGGTGCTCGACGACGTGCCGATGCGCGAGGAGGGGATGACCCCCTACGAGATCATGCTCTCCGAAAGCCAGGAGCGCATGCTGATCATCCTGAAGCCCGGCCGCGAGGAGGTCGCCAAGGCGATCTTCGACAAGTGGGAGCTGGACTTCGCCGTGATCGGCACGCTGACCGACAACGGCAAGCTGGTCATCAAGATGCACGGCCAGACCTGGTGCGACATGCCGATCGCCCCGGTGTCCAACGCCTCGCCGCTCTACGACCGCCCGTGGGAGCCGACCCCGGCCGCCGCGGAGCTGGAGGACGCCGTGCGCGCCCTGCCGGCGGACAAGTCGCTGGGCGACATCCTGGAAACGATCATGTCCTGCCCCGATCAGGCGTCCAAGCGCTGGATCTGGGAGCAGTATGACAGCCTCGTGAACGGCGACACCCGCTTCATGTCCGGTCAGGCCGACGCGGGCGTGGTGCGGCTGCCCGGCCAGAGCAAGGGCATCGCCGTCACCACCGACTGCACCCCGCGCTACTGCCTCGCCGATCCGGTGCGCGGCGGCGCCCAGGCGGTGGCCGAGGCCTACCGCAACCTGTCCGCCGTCGGCGCCCTGCCGCTGGCCGTCACCGACAACATGAACTTCGGCAACCCCGAGAAGCCGCGGATCATGGGCCAGTTCGTCGGCGCCATCCAGGGCATGGCCGACGCCTGCCGCGCGCTGGACTTCCCGGTCGTATCGGGCAACGTGTCGCTCTACAACGAGACCAACGGCGAGGCGATCCTGCCGACCCCAGCCATCGGCGCCGTCGGCCTGCTGCCGGACGCCATGATCGCCGTCGGCATCGCCTTCAAGAACGAGGGCGACACAATCCTGCTGGTGGGCGAGGGCACCGGCCATCTCGGCCAGTCGCTCTATCTGCGGGAGATCCTGGGCCGCGAGGAGGGCCCGCCGCCGCCGGTCGATCTGGCGGTGGAGCGCCGCAACGGCGAGTTCGTCCGCGGCCTGATCGCCGAGGGTCTGGTGGTGTCGAGCCACGACATCCAGGACGGCGGCCTGCTGGTCACCGTGGCCGAGATGGCCATGGCCGGCGGCATCGGCGCCAATCTGTCGGGCCTCGACGGCGCCGACGCCGGCACCCTGTTCGGCGAGGACCAGGGCCGCTACGTCCTGGCCGTCCGCGCCGACAAGGCCGCCGCGGTGCAGGAGAAGGCCAAGGCCGCCGGCGTGCCGGTGAGCCTGCTCGGCAAGACCAACGGCACGGCCCTGACCGGCCGCGGCGGCGAGGCGATCACCATCGCCCGCCTGAAGAAGGCCAACGAGGCTTGGTTGCCCGGCTACATGGCCGCCGCCGAGTGATCGGACGCGGTTGAGTGGTCGATGAACGGAAGGCCGGGCCATCGCCCGGCCTTTTCGTTTTGGGGTGGTGTCATGCCCCCACCCTTCCCACGGCTTCGCCGCGGGCCCCTTCCCTCCCCCGCTGCGCAGGGGAGGGAATTCTGTCCCCTCCCCTGCGCAGCGGGGGAGGGTCAGGGTGGGGGCCGGTGGCGCGAACCCTTCGCACCGCGGAATGTCGTCGCTTCTCCGGTGACAAACCCGGCCGCTCCGCCTAATTATACGGGCAGCGCCCGCATGGGCAGGGATTGACGGAACAGGATGACGGCCATGGCGATGGAAGCCGCGGTGATCGAGAAGCTCATCAGGGAAGGCATCCCGGACGCGACGGTGGAGATCGCCGACCTGCGCGGCGACGGCGACCATTACGCCGCGCTGGTCACCTCCGCCGCCTTCAAGGGCAAGTCGCGCGTGCAGCAGCACCAGATGGTCTACGCCGCCCTCCAGGGCCGAATGGGCGGGGAGCTGCACGCCCTGGCCCTGACCACCGCCGTGCCGGAAGGCGTGTAGGACGGCGTCCCCGCAAGACACCCCGCAAGACACGACCACATCGTAAGAAGGCCGAGAGACATGGTTGACCAGAACGTCAAGGATCGCATCGAGCAGGACATCAAGGGCAACGATGTCGTGCTGTACATGAAGGGCACGCCCGTCTTCCCGCAGTGCGGCTTCTCCGCCGCCGTCGTCCAGGTGCTCAGCACCGTCGGCGTGAAGTTCAAGGGCATCAACATCCTGGAGGACCCGGGCCTGCGCCAGGGACTGAAGGACTACTCGAACTGGCCGACCTTCCCGCAGCTCTACGTCAAGGGCGAGCTGGTCGGCGGCTGCGACATCGTGCGCGAGATGTACGAGTCGGGCGAGCTGCAGTCGCTGCTGGCCGACAAGGGCGTCGCGACGGGCGCCAACGCCTGATAGGCCATCCCCGTCGAAGGGATGTGACAAAGGGCTCCGCCACCGCGGGGCCCTTTTCCTTTGGCGGAACAGGCCCCGGCCTACCCTTGTTTTTCCATCGACGATTCCGTGGAGGTGTCGGCACGGAGAGGACACGGATAAGGAGGCCCGGTCATGGACAGGCGCGTGTTTCCAGCGGCGGCGCTGCTGGCTCTGATGGCTCTTCCCGCTCTGGCGCAGGGCCAGGACGGAACGGTGCCCAAGCAGGAGCGGCTGACCGCCTGCCGGGACGAGGTGTCCCGCTTCTCCGACCTGTTTCTGGGCGACAAGGTGGTGGCCGGCGGGCGCAACCACACCGCCCTGACCGGCGAGCAGAAGGACCGGTTGCGCGGACTGCTCGGCGAGGCGCGGTCCGCCGCCGGCAAGGGCGACCCGGACGGCTGCGTGGACCGGCTGCGCGAGGCCCGCGCGCTGGTCCGCAACGAGGGCGTCGGCACCAACGTCCCGATCGGCCGGGGCTCGTCGGGGTCGTCCGGTTCGATGCCCCGGAACGCAGCGCCCACCGGCAGCGGAAGCGGAAGCGGCACCACAGGCGGCGGAGGAGGCTGAGCGGGAAAACCCCTGCGCGAAATGCGGCATTCCCGGCGCGCAGTGCGGGCATGAGGGGGCGTTCCTATCGCCCATTTCTTGGGCATGGTAAAGGGGAGTCATGGCCCAGACTCCCTCCCCCTCCTCGCCGCAGGCCGACGGGCGCAACCCCGCCACCCTGGGCTTCGCCGCCGCCCTGACCGCCTTCCTGATCTGGGGAGGGGTGGCGCCGATCTTCTTCAAGCAGCTCGGCAACGTCGGGGCGGTGGAAGTCGTCGCCCACCGGGTGCTGTGGACCGTGGTGCTGGTCGGGCTGTGGCTGGTGCCGACGCGCGGCCTGTCCGGCATCGTGCGCGGGGTGGGAAGCTGGCGGCGCCTGGGCATCTTCCTGGTGACGACCGCGCTGATCGGCAGCAACTGGACCATCTTCATCTGGGCCGTGAACAACGGCCATTTGGTGCAGTCCAGCCTCGGCTACTACATCAACCCGATCATCAACGTGCTGCTGGGCATGGCCTTCCTTCAGGAGCGGCTGTCGAAGCGGCAGGGCGTGGCGGTCGTGATCGCGGCGGTGGGCGTCCTGAGCCTCGTCCTGTCCTACGGCGAGGTTCCCTGGGTGGCGCTGTCGCTGGCACTGTCCTTCGGCGTCTACGCGCTGGTGCGCAAGAAGGCGGCCATCGACCCGGTGATCGGGCTGCTGGTGGAAACGGTGCTGCTGGTGCCGCCGGCCATCGCCTATCTGCTGTGGCTGAACGCCCAGGGCTTGGGAAATTTCGGCGTCCACGGGCTGGGCACCGACCTGCTGATCATCCTGACCGGTCCGGTGACCGCCATCCCGCTGGTGCTGTTCATGGTCGGCGCCGCCCGGCTGAAGCTGTCGACCATCGGCATCCTGCAATACATCAGCCCGACCGGGCAGCTGCTGCTGGGCGTCGCGGTCTATGGGGAAGCCTTCACCTCCTCCCACCTCCTGGCCTTCGTCTGCATCTGGGTGGCGCTGGCGCTCTATTCGGCAGACGCGCTGTTTACCCACCGGGCGGCCCGCGCCGAGGCCCGCGCTGAACAGAACCGGGCCGAGCAGAACCGGGCGGAGCAGAACCGGGAGGAGCAGGCCCGCGCCGCCGCCTGCCGCGCCGATTGAAGTGGCTCAGGCCCGCGGCGCGAGGCCGTGGGCCATGGTGTGGGCGAGCGTCCGCACCACCTCGTTGACGCGGTCCGGGCAGCGCCCGAACACCACCTGATCGAGGAAGCCCAGCCCGAAGCTGAGCGTAGCGATGCCCGCCGCAACGTGGGCGAGGTCGGCGTCCGCCGCAATCGCCCCGCGCTCGCGGAAGATCTCCAGCCGGCTGAGCAGGCAGGGGATGCGGCTTTCCGACAGGGTGCGCGCCATCTCGTTGGCGATGTCCGGATCGACCAGCGCGCGCGCCAGCATCACCCGCGTGAAGTCGCGGCACTTCCAGGCGTGGCGGAGCTGGTGCAGCAGGAAGGCCGCCAGATCCTCCTCCAGGTCGTCTCCCGGCGGCGGCATGGCGCAGCCGCTTCCCTCCTCGCGCCCGTAGCGTTCCACGACGGCCAGCAGCAGGCCGGCCTTGCCTGAGAAATAGCGCTGGATCAACTGCTCGTTCACGCCGGCGCGGCCCGCGATGTCGCGCGTGGTCGCGGCGTCGAAGCCGCGCTCGGCGAACACCATCTTGGCCGCGTCCAGCAGAACGCCCTTGGTCGCCTCACGGTCGCGCTTGCGCGCGGGCGCGTCGGTCCCGGTGCCGCAACAGCCACCGTCAATCGCTGGGTCAATCGCTGGGTCAATCGCCGGGTCAATCGCCGGGGCGGTGGCCGGGGTGTCGGTCTTGTCCACGATACAGGCCCTCTCACTGGCCGCCGATCCGTGTGGCGGCTGAAATGATAATAGGTATGCACGTGCATACTTGACAAGCCCGGATGGCGCTGACAAGTATGTACCCACATACATACCGGGCGCCGCCCAACCCGCGGACCCCCGGACCTCACTTTGGGACGCCCCAACGTGGGACCCGATTTTTGAATCGAGAGGGCAACCGCATCATGACCACCGCCGATCTGTTCACGCCGCTGCGTCTTGGCTCCATGGAGCTGCCGAACCGCGTCATCATGGCGCCGATGACCCGCAGCCGCGCGGGCGAGGGCAACGTCCCCACCCCGCTGATGGCCGACTATTACGGCCAGCGCGCCTCCGCCGGCCTCATCATCACCGAGGCGACGCAGGTCTCGGCCACCGCCCAGGGCTATCCCAGCACGCCGGGCATCCACACCGACGCCCAGACGCTCGCCTGGCGCCGCATCGCGGAGGAGGTCCACGCCAAGGGCGGCCTGATCGCCGCGCAGCTCTGGCACGTCGGCCGCATTTCCCACACGGAATTCCAGCCGAACGGCGCCCTGCCGGTCGCCCCCTCGGCCATCGCCGCCGCCGGCGAGTCCTACACCAGCAAGGGCCTGGTGCCCTTCCCCACCCCGCGCGCCCTGGAAACCGACGAGATTCCCGGTCTGGTCAAGGCCTTCGCCGACGCCGCCAAGCGCGCGGTGTTCGACGCCGGGCTGGACGGGGTGGAGATCCACGGTGCCAACGGTTACCTGATCGACCAGTTCCTGCGGGACCGCAGCAACAAGCGCACCGACCGCTACGGCGGCGGCGTGGCGAACCGGGCGCGCTTCCTGCTGGAGATCGTGGACGCGGTGACCACCGCCGTCGGTCCCGGCCGGGTCGGCGTGCGCCTGTCGCCGACCGGCACCTTCAACGACATGGCCGACAGCGACCCGCGGGCGCTCTACACCCATGTCACCGAGGCGCTGAACCCCTTCGGCCTCGCCTTCCTGCACGTCATCGAAGGCCAGCCCGGCCACCACATGGCCCCGCCGGAGGGCGCCCCGCACCTCGCGGCGGAGCTGCGCCGGATCTTCAAGGGCCCCTTCATCATCAACGGCGGCTACAGCAAGGAGCAGGCCGAGGCGGCCATCGCCGCCGGCGCGGCGGACGCGGTGAGCTTCGGCGAACCCTTCATCGCCAACCCGGACCTGCCGGAGCGCTTCCGCCGCAACGCGGCGCTGAACACGCCGGACAAGGCCAGCTACTACGGCGGCGACGCCCGCGGCTACACCGACTATCCGGCGCTGGAAACGGCCGACGCCTGATCCCTCTCCCCCGCGGGGATTGCCCCCGATCCCCGCACCTCAAGGCCGGGACCCGCAAGGGTTCCGGCTTTTTCTTTCCACCGCGCCACCAGCGTGGACGTTGCCCGTTCCAGGAATCGGCTGTTATCCTGAACCGAGTGAAGGAGACGGGCATGAGCGTGATTCTGCCGCGCAACATCGAACAAATGGCTGAACGCCGCGCCAGCGAAGCCGGCTTCCAGGATGTCGCCTCCTATCTTGCCCATCTCATCGCCGCCGATGCCCGCGATGCATCCGATGAAGCTCTGGAAGGCGCCTTGCTGGAGGGGCTTGAAGGAGACGGCGAAGAGTGGGATGCCGAGGCAATGCGGGCCGAATGCCGGGCCACGCTGATCGCAACCCGCAAAGACATCTGAAAGCCATGCGCATCCTTCCGAGCCCACGCGCGCGGAAGGACATTCTCGACCATTACACCTACATCGGCCTTCGGGATGAGGCGGCCGCCGAACGCTTTTTGACCGCCATCGACCGCAGCTTCGCCCGGATCGCCGAGCATCCCGACATAGGATCGACCCGGCTTTGGCGAAATCCGGCACTTCGAGGCATACGGGCGTGGCCTGTCGCCGGGTTTGACCGTCACCTGATCTACTACCGCCGCCAGGGGCCGGATGCGCTGAGGGTTCTGCGCATTCTCCACGGAGCGGCCCTGTCCGAAGGGGTTTTGCGGACGCCGTACTGAAACACGGCCGCCCATCCCAAATGAAAAAGGCCCAAACGAAAAAGGCCGCGCCCGGAGGCGCGGCCTTTCGCGTGTCGGTTGGGCCGAACGGTCAGCGCGAGTAGAACTCGACGACCAGGTTCGGTTCCATCTGGACCGGGTACGGAATGTCGGCCAGCAGCGGGACGCGGACGAAGCGGCCCTTCAGGGCGCCCGTGTCGACTTCCAGGTAGTCCGGGGTGTCGCGCTCACCCGAGGCGGCGGCCTCGAGGATGAGGGCCATCTGCTTGGACTTGGCGCGCACCTCGATGGTGTCGCCTTCCTTGATCTGGGCCGACGGGATGTTCAGGCGGCGGCCGTTGACCAGGATGTGGCCGTGGTTGACGATCTGGCGCGCGGCGAACGGGGTCGGCGCGAACTTCATGCGGTAGACCACCGCGTCCAGGCGGCGCTCCAGCAGACCCACCAGGTTCTCGCCGGTGTCGCCCTTGCGGCGCACGGCCTCGGCGTAGATGCGGCGGAACTGCTTCTCGCCGATGTTGCCGTAGTAGCCCTTCAGCTTCTGCTTCGCCATGAGCTGCAGGCCGTAGTCGGACGGCTTCTTGCGGCGCTGGCCGTGCTGGCCCGGGCCATACTCACGCTTGTTGATCGGCGACTTGCCGCGGCCCCAGAGGTTTACGCCGAGGCGGCGGTCGATCTTGTACTTGGACTGTTGACGCTTGGCCATTTTGGTCCTCGATGGAACACGAGTTGGTTTTGTCCCGGTAGTTCCGCGGAACAGGCCGCGGACGGGGCGCAAACAAGAGGCACGCCCGCTTTCCCAGGAGTGAAGGCGCGCACTATACGGATTCGGCGCGCCTTGTCAAACCATGAGTCGTGTCGGCCCACGAAGCCTCAGCAGCATTCGTCCTCAAGCTGGCGCAGCATGGCCAGCCCTTCCTCGTCCTCATACTCTTCGAACAGGTCGGAGATGTAATAGACGTTGGCGCAGAGCAGGCACAGCCCGTCCGCCTGACGCTTCAACGGATCGTCGGCCACGGCCAGCTTCGCCCGGAAGCGCTCCCAGAAGGCGTTGGTCTTGGCCGGGTCGTCGATGTGCATGTACAGGCGCTCGATGATGCGGCGGGAGTTGCCCTCGCAGTCGATGCCCTTGAAGGAGACGTAGCGGTCGGGAGTGTCGGTTGCGTCCACGGTCGTGCTTCCTGCGGAAGAGGGTTGTGTTGACATCCCTCATCGCGGAAGGCGGGTCCAGGAACAAGACCCGCTGCACGAACGGCGGGCGGACGGCGTGAACGGCGGGAATCCTGCGCGAACGGTTCGCGCCCTTACCATTCAAGGGGCCCATTCAGGCGCCCCATTCAGGCGGCGTGCGACAGCTCTTCCTCGGAGAACTCCAGCAGCGTGTTCAGCCGCTGCGGGGTCAGCGCCTCGATCCCCTCGTGCCACATCACCTCGCCGAACAGGGCGTGCAGAGCGGCGAGACGCTCCGGCGCGAGCCCGGTCAGGCGGTCGCCGTAATACTCCACCACGAGCTGGTCCACATAGGCGCGGTCGTCGTCCAGGAAAGCCATGGCCGTATCTCCTCGTCATCGTGGCGCCCACCCGATGCGGGCGCCGGCCATGGCTTTGTTCTACGCCTGCGGCGTCATTGGACGATTGAGGCGGATCAACCGACACCGGAAGTCACAGGGCGGCCGGAACAACCCTGATGCGCGTGAGGGGAAAGGCTAAAGGGCCAACAGCTTCTTCAGCTGCTCGATCCGGCCGCGGCTGACCGGCACGCGGGGAGAGCCGGGGGCGGCCATGACGAAGGCGGCGCGCCCGTCGCTGCGGTCGATGGCCTGGGCGTGGCGCAGGTTGACCAGATAGCGGCGGTGCGCCCGCACGAACTGCCGCCCGTCGAGCCGCGCCTCCAGATCCGACAGGGAGAGCGAACAGAAGAAGGTGCCGTCCGCCGTGTGGACCCGCGTGTAATGGCCGTCGGCCTGCACATAGACCGCGTCGGCGGGGTCGATCAGCACCACGCCCTGGCGCGTCGTGATCGGCAGCTTCACCAGCGGCGTGACCGGTTCGGGCGCCGCGTCCGCGGTCGACGGCGGAACCGGCTCGGGAAGCGCTTTCCCGGTCACCTCGAACAGCATCAGGGCCAGCGCGGCCCCGCCGCCCGGCGGCAGGGCGGTGGCCTTCACCACGATGGTCCGTCCCGGCAGGGCCACCATCATGGAGCTGGCCACCGCCGGGGAGTCCGGGTCGTGCGCCGCGGCCAGCAGCAGTTCCACCTTGGCGCGGCTGCCCGGCGGGTGCAGGTCGTGCAGGCTGGCCCCCAGCAGCGGACGGTCGCGCCCCAGCATCCGCGCCACGGAGGCGTTGACCGACACCACGCGCCGGTCGCCGTCGAGCAGGACGAGGCCAACGTCCATATGCTGCAAGGTGTATTCCATGGGGCAGTATAGGCAGCGATTGGCCCCGGAAGGGAAGAGGTTAGGGAAGAGGGTTACGGTTCGCCCTTGCGCCGCCCGGTCAGCGCCGCGACGACGCCATGGAAGGTGCGGACCTCCTGCTCGGTCATCTGCATCCGCTCCAGCGCGTTGCGCAGCGTGCGGACCATGGAGGGGCGCTTTTCCGGCGAGGTGAAGAAGCCGGTGCGGTCGAGATCGCCTTCCAGATGCTCGAAGAAGTTCACCAGCTCCGCCTTGGTCGCCGGACGGGTCTGGCCGGTGTGCAGAACACGGTCGGGCGGGGTCTCGCCGGTCTGGAACCACTCGTAGCCGATCAGCAGGACCGCCTGCGCCAGATTGAGCGAGGAGAAGGCCGGGTTCAGCGGAACGGTGATCAGCGTTGAAGCCAGCGTCAGGTCGTCGTTGACCAGCCCCGTGCGCTCCGGCCCGAACAGCACGCCGGTCTTGTGCCCGGCCTCGACATGGGCGCGCAGCTCCGTGGCGGCGACGCGCGGGGTGACGAACTCCTGGATCATCCCGCGGGTGCGGACGGTGGTGGCGAAGACCACGTTCAGGTCGGCCACGGCCTCCGCCGTCGTCTCGTAGAGCTTGGCCCCGTCCAGCACCGGATCGGCGCCCGACGCCGCGGCCACCGCCTTGTCGTTCGGCCAGCCGTCGCGCGGCTTCACCAGACGCAGCTCGGTCAGGCCGCAATTCAGCATGGCCCGCGCGCAGGCGCCGATGTTCTCGCCGAGCTGGGGCTGCACCAGGATGATGGTCGGGCCGCCGAGGACGGAGGGCCGGGTGGGGTCTTTGCCGGAGGTCATGATCGGAACGTTGGTCTCAGCTTCGCGGTGTTGCGCCGCCTTTAAACAGCTTGAATGTGTAACTGTCCACCAGCGCCTCCATCGACGCCTCGATGATGTTGGTGGAGACGCCCAGCGTCGACCATTCCTGCCCGTCGCCGTTGCGCGAGCGGATCAGCACGCGCGGCATGGCGCCGGTGCCGTCCTTGGCGGCCAGGATGCGCACGCGGTAGTCGGACAGCTTCACCCCGTCGAGCAGCGGGTACAGCGGCTCCAGCGCCTTGCGCATCGCGGTGTCCAGCGCGTTCACCGGGCCGTTGCCCGACGCCACCTCGTGATACTCCTTGCCGCCGATCTTCACGCGGACGACGGCCTCGGACTCGACCACCAGCTCGCCCTTGGCGTTGTAGCGGCGCTCGTCGGTGACGTGGAAGCGCTTCAGGGTGAAATAGTCCGGCACCTCGCCCAGCTCGCGGCGGACAAGCAGCTCGAAGCTGGCTTCGGCGGTGTCGTAGGCGTAGCCCTCGGTGTCGCGCTGCTTCACGACGTCGAGCAGGCGGTTCAGCCGCTCGTCCTTCGAATCCACGGCCATGCCCATCTCGCGCAGCCGCGCGATGACGTTGGAGCGGCCCGCCTGGTCCGACATGACGATCTGCCGACGGTTGCCGACCGCCTCCGGCTCGACATGCTCGTAGGAGGACGGGTCCTTCTCCACGGCGGAGACGTGCAGCCCGCCCTTGTGGGCGAAGGCGCTGGCGCCGACGTAGGGAGCGTGGCGGTTGGGCGCGCGGTTCAGCCGCTCGTCGAACTTGCGGCTGATCTCGGTCAGCAGCGGCAGATCGGCGGGCCTGATGCCGACGTCGTAGCCCATCTTCAGCATCAGCGACGGGATCAGCGACACGAGGTTGGCGTTGCCGCAGCGCTCGCCCAGCCCGTTGATCGTCCCCTGCACCATCCGCACCCCGGCGCGCACCGCAGCCAGCGAGTTGGCGACGGCGTTCTCGGTGTCGTTGTGGCAGTGGATGCCCAGCCGGTCGCCGGGGATGCCATGCTCCTCGATCACTTGCCGGACGATCGCGTCGATCTCGTGGGGCAGCGTGCCGCCGTTGGTGTCGCACAGCACGACCCAGCGCGCCCCCGCCTCGTAGGCGGCCTTGATGCAGGACGCGGCGTAGGCCGGATTGCGCTTGTAGCCGTCGAAGAAATGCTCGGCGTCGAACAGCGCCTCGCCCTTGGCGGCCTTCAGCGCGGCGATGCTGTCGGCGATCAGCTCGATGTTCTCCTCGCGCGGGATGGCCAGCGCCACGTCGACGTGGAAGTCCCAGGTCTTGCCGACGATGCAGACGGCGCGCGCCTTCGACTGGATCAGGGCGGCAAGCTGCGGGTCGTTCGCGGTGCTGCGGCCGGGACGGCGGGTCATGCCGAAGGCGGTGAAGGTCGAGCGGGCGAGGTCCGGCGCCTCGGCGAAGAACTGGTCGTCGGTCGGGTTGGCGCCGGGCCAGCCGCCCTCCACATAGTCGATTCCCAGCCGGTCGAGGTCGCGGGCGATGGCGATCTTGTCGGCGACGGAGAAATCCACGTCCTGGGTCTGCGCCCCGTCGCGCAGCGTGGTGTCGTACAGATAGATGCGTTCGCCCGTCATTGCCGCCGCCCGAAGATATTGGTCGCTCGAAGGAAGGTCATAGGACTGTCCGGAGGGCCGGAAGAATGGACGATGCGCTTCGCCAGCTCAATGCTTTTGATCGAACCCGCCAGGAATGCGGGGCTTTGCCGCGCCGGCCATAGGCGCGCAATGGAGGTAATAGGACAAATGTACTGACCGAACAAACCATCGTCTGTGCTACACAGCCGCCCCTCTGCATGGCGCCCATCTCACGGGTGCGGTACTCTTTTCTGGCCGGATGCCTGTTGGTCCGGCCTGTTGGTCTGTATAATCACCGGCCTTTGTGAACGGATGGATTGGACGCAGTGACTCCCGCGGGTGACGACGACCAGGACAAGCTCGTCATGGTGATTGACGACGAGCGGACGGTTCTACAGGCCCTCAATCTCCTGCTGGAGATGTGGGGGTATCGTGTCGTCACCGCCGAAAGCGAGGGCGAGGCCGTCGACCGCCTGTCCGTCGCCGGGGAAACGCCGCACGCCATCCTGGCCGACTACCGGCTGCGCGAAGGGCGTACCGGGGTGCAGGCCATCGACCGCATCCGGGCGGAGGCCGGGGCCGAGGTGCCGGGCGTCATCATCACCGGCGACACCTCCACCGAAGGCCTGCGCGACGCCCGCGCCCGTGGGCTGACCGTCCTGCAGAAGCCGGTGCTGCCGCCCCATCTCCAGGCGGTGCTGACCAAGGTCCTGCGGGAACAGCCCGCCGGCACGGCGTGACCGGCCGGACCGGCATGGACGTTCCCTTACCGCCGGCGCCCGCCACGCCACCCAAGGCAAGGCACAACGGGCCGAAGCGCAAGCGCGCCACCGTTCCCGACGGGCGGCTGTTGCGCTCATGGGAAAGCTGGGTGGTCTTCGGGCTGGGGCTGCTGCTGACCGGCCTCGTCTGGTGGCTGCTGACCGAGCAGAACCACCGGCTGGCCGAGGCGCGCTTCCGCGCGCTGTCCCGCGATCTGGCCGGAGACGTCACGGCGCGGCTCGACACCTACGAGCAGATGCTCCAGGGCGCCGTAGCGATGGTGGACGCCGGCGGCGGGCAGGTCAGCCGCACGGAATGGCGGGCCTACGTCACCGGCCTGCATGTGGAGGACCGCTATCCCGGCATCCAAGGCATCGGCTACGCCAAGCGCGTGAAGGCGCCCGACCGGGAGCAGCACGAGGCGTCGCTGCAGGCCGCCGGCTTCTACAGCTACCGCGTGACGCCGGAGGGGGAGCGGCCCGAGTATTTCCCCATCGTCTACATCGAGCCCTTCGCCAGCCGCAACCTGCGGGCCTTCGGCTTCGACATGCACGCCGAGCCGACCCGCCAGGCCGCCATGGAGCGCGCACGCGTCAGCGGCACCGCCGCGGCGACCGCCCGGCTGCGGCTGGTGCAGGAAACCGAGGAGGATGTGCAGCCGGGCTTCCTCATCTATGTGCCCGTCTACGACCAGACCCTGCCCCTGACCACCGCCGCCGACCGGCGCGAGGCGCTGCTGGGCTTCGTCTACAGCCCCTTCCGCGCGCACGACCTGATGCGCAGCATCATGGGCCA
Organism: Azospirillum himalayense; assembly: GCF_042657465.1. NCBI lineage: Bacteria > Pseudomonadati > Pseudomonadota > Alphaproteobacteria > Rhodospirillales > Azospirillaceae > Azospirillum > Azospirillum himalayense. Next base: position 78,785 of record NZ_JBHSLC010000007.1, read on the forward strand.
GGGCGCGTCCCAACTGTTGGACATCCGTGTCCATGACGGGACGGAGGCCACGTCGGACTCCCTGATGTTCGATTCCGCGATCACCCAGGATGCCGCTTTTCAGGAGGTTCTCTACGTCGAGGTGTTCGGCCGTCCCTGGACGCTCGTCCTGTCCGGCACCCACGCCTTCGAGGAGAGCGTGGCCAGCGCCACGCCGCGGGCGGTGCTGTTCGCCGGCCTGATCATCACCCTGCTTCTGGTCGCCACCGTCAACTCCGTGCTGCAGGATCGCGACCGCATGGCGGAGCTGCGCCGCAGCTACGACGCGCTGGCGCGGGCGCGCGCGGAGGCGGAGCAGGCCAACGCCGCCAAGTCGCGCTTCCTCGCCGCCGCCAGCCACGACCTGCGCCAGCCGCTCCAGACGCTGGGCATCTATCTGCACATGATCGGCGAACAGGCGGACGCCCCCCGGCTGCGCAAGCTGGTGGACGCCGCCCGCGACGGGTTCGAGGCGACCCAACGCTTGCTGAACTCGCTGATGGACATCGCCACGTTGGAAACCGGCGTGATCAGCCCGCAGCTGTCCGAACTGGACCTGCCCGTCTTCCTGGAGCGAATCTGCGAGGAGGGCCGGCTGGAGGCCGCCGGCAAGGGTCTGGGCTTCCGCGTCACCTGTGGCGGCGCCCGCGTGACGACCGACCCGGCGATGCTGGAGCGGATCGTCCGCAACCTGCTGAGCAACGCGCTGAAATACACGCACAGCGGCACCATCCGGGTAACCTGCCGGCAGGCGCGCGGCTTCACCGCCATCAAGGTGCAGGACACCGGCCCCGGCATCCCGCAGGACCGGCTGCACCTGATCTTCGAGGACTTCTACCAGATCGGCAATCCCGAGCGCGACCGGCGCAAGGGCCTCGGTCTCGGCCTCGCCACCGTGGCGCGGCTCAGCCGGCTGCTCGGCTACCGGGTGCGGGTGCTGTCGCGCCCGGGACGCGGCGCCATCTTCCTGGTCGAGATTCCCGACGAGGCGCCCAGCCCCCGCCAGACCTCCGGGACGGTGGCCTCGGTGGTCTGACGGCCTCGGGTGCTTTTGGCAATCGCCGACGCCGCGAACCTCCGGTCCCGCCGGAAAACCCGCGGCGGAACCGGCGCCTCACCGAGTCGGCGATTGCCAAACCTTTCGGCGTCAGGCCGTCGCCAGCCGCGCCGAACGGGCGCGCATCAGCATCCACACCGCCGACACGCCGGCCAGCTTGGACGCGAGGCTGGCCGCCCAGACGGCCGGGTCCCAGATGCCGAGCATGCCGAAGAACAGCGCCGTGTCCACCGGCACCGACAGGGCGGCGCTGATCCACAGCCGGTCGCGCAGCGGGCGGCGGGTGACGGTGAAGACGCCCCAGTCGATCAGCTCCGACACCGCGAAGGCGGTGACGCTGGCCGTCGCGACGAAGGGGTCGGCCAGCAGGAAGGACAGCAGCGTGGCGGTCAGCATGGCGGCCAGCGACCAGTGGCCGTAGCGGACCTGGACCATGTCGCGCAGGATGAAGATCAACCCGGCCCAGCACGACCACACGAGGTCGAGATGCGGCGCGAGGCTGAAGGCGTAGTTGATGGCGAGTACGCTGCCAATGTAGGCGGCGAGCCAGAGCATGACGGAATCCTCCAAAAGCCACCCGCGGAAATACGGGCGCGAACGACGGCGCCACCCGCGTGAATGCGAGCGCTCCGCAGCGGTCTTGTAACAGGGTCAGGCCATCGCCGTGAACCCTTGCGTCTTGAAACCTTGCGTCGTGAACCCTCGGCGTGCGCCGGGGCGGACGGAGCGCAACCGGCAAGAACGGCTTACCCCCACCTCGGTTCCCCGAATGCGCCGCCGCTCCTAGCGCATCCGGACGATGCCCTGGCGCGTTCGTTCGGAGAGGCGAAACGAAAGAGACCCCGAAAGGTGAGGGCGATGGCGGCGGCGGGCGTATCAATTGGACTGGGCGGCACACGGGATCATTCGCTGGACGCGGCGCGCAGCCTGCTGATGATCCTCGGCGTGCCCTACCACGCCGCGCTGATCTACTCGCCGGGCTACGACTGGGTGATGAACTCGCCCGACGGAATCGCCTGGATCGGGCTGTTCGCGGACTTCATCCACAGCTTCCGCATGCCGGCCTTCTTCCTGATCTCCGGCCTGCTGATCACCCACAGCCTGCGCCGCCACGGGCCGCGGGCGACCCTGACCTCGCGCGCCTCGCGGCTGCTGGTGCCGCTCGTCGCCATGGCGGCGACGCTGAACGTCGCGCAGTTGTGGATGGAAAGCCGCGCGATCGACCCCGGCCTGACCGCTGGCGAGTTCCTCACCCAGACCATCCCCGCGGCCTTCTGGAGCGGCGGGCTCGTCTATCACCTGTGGTTCCTGGTCGAGCTGTTCATCAGCGTGCTGGCGCTCTGCCTCACCTACCCGCTGCTGGTCGCGCTGCACCGGCGGCTGGCGGAGCGCGCGCCGGGGCTGGCCCGCTGGCTGGCCGATCCGCCGGACTGGCTGCCGCCGCTCCTGCTCAGCCTCGTCATGATGGGGGTGCTGGGCTTCGACAACATCTCCGACCGGCTGGTGACGCCGCTGGTGCCGACCAACTCGACGGCGGTGAGCATCGTCATTTCGGCGGGCTTCTTCGCGGTCGGCGTGCTGATCGCCCATTGGCCGGGCGGGGCCGCGCGCTACGCCAGGGCGAGCTGGGGCGTGGCGCTGACCTATCTGGCCTGCTTCGCCATCCACATCGGCATGGTCGGCGTGGAGAAGCCCATGCCGGTGCGCTTCCTCGACGAGGCGCTGCGCGCCGTCGCCGCCTGGTCGGCCTTCCGCTTCGTCCTCGGCCTGACGCAGTCCTTCTTCTCGGCGGAGAACCGCCGGGTGCGGGCGCTGTCGCAGGCCTCCTACACGATCTACCTGCTGCACCATCTGGTGGTCATGGCCGCCGGATTCGCCCTGTTGGCCGTCACCGCCCCGCCCCTGCTGGAGTTCGCCGCGATCACCGTGGTCGGCCTGTTCGTGCCGCTGGCGGTCCATCACGGGCTGGTCCGCCGTTCGCCGACGCTGCGCTTCCTGATGAACGGCATCCCGCCGGGCGAAGGGAAGAAGCGAAGCACCCCGGCGCGCGGCCGCGAGGCGATGGCGCGCCGGACCGGCTGAGCGCAGGCAAAGCCAAGCGTTCTTAGACCATGGTCGCATATCCATACCCCCGCGCCGGCTTTGCCCGGCGGGCGGTGGTGAAGTAACCTATAGGTCATCCGCCCACGTTCCCCGGCCGGTGTTCCGGCGTCGGGTGGCGGTCTGGGGTGTTGGATGCCATGCCGATGCTTTTCGGGACCCGCATTGTGACCAGCCATCCGGCCTCGGACGCTCTCCTCTCCGACGCTCCGCCCAACGCCTCCTTGCCCGGCCCATCCCTGCCGAGGGCCGTCTCGATGGCGGAAGATGCCCGCGCCGCCGCGCGGGACCTCTTCGAAGGGCTGTGCGGACGGAACCCCGCCGCCGTCGCCGAACTGGAGATGGTGCTGGTCTTCTGCTCCGCGCACTACGACCGGGTGGAGCTGGCGGCGGCCCTGGCCGAGCTGTTCGGGCCGGTGCCGGTGGTCGGCTGCACCACGGCGGGCGAGATCACGCCCTTCGGCTACGCCGCCGGGTCGCTGGTCGGGATCGGCTTTCCGCGCGCCGACTTCACCATCGCCACCCAGCGCATCGACGACCTCGACCGCTTCTCCATCGCCGACGCGCCGCGCGTCCTGCGCAGCCTGATGGAGCAGCGCGACGTCGCGCTGGCCGCCCGCGCCGACGCCTTCCCCGACCATGGCAGCTTCGCCTTCCTGATGATCGACGGCATGTCGCGGGCGGAGGAGATGGTGGTCAGCGCGCTGCACAGCGTGCTGATGGACATCCCGCTGTTCGGCGGCTCCGCCGGGGACGAGCTGCGCTTCGAGCGCACCTTCGTCCTGCACGAGGGGCGGTTCCACACCAACGCCGCCGTTTTGATGCTGGTCACCACGGCGCGCCGCTTCGTGGTCTTCCGGACCGAGCATTTCGTGGCGTCCGACGCCAAGATGGTGGTGACCGGGGCCGATCCGCAGCGCCGCATCGTCACCGAGATCAACGCCGAGCCGGCGGGCCGCGAATACGCCCGCATGGTCGGGCTGGAGGGGGAGCCGCTGACTCCCCTGATCTTCGCCGCCTATCCCGTCGTCGTGCGGGTGGGGGGCGAGTACCATGTCCGCTCCATCCAGAAGGTCAACGACGACGAGAGCCTGACCTTCTACTGCGCCATCGACGAAGGGATCGTGCTGACCGTCGCGCGCGGCGTCGACCCGGTGGAGAACCTGGAGGAGATGATGCGCAAGCTGGCCGCGGAGGTCGGCGGGCCGCCGGACCTCGTGCTCGGCTGCGACTGCATCCTGCGCCGGCTGGAGCTGGAGCAGCGGCAGCTCAAGCACGTCATGTCGGCGGCGCTGGCGCGGCACAACGTCGTCGGCTTCTGCGCCTACGGCGAGCAGTACAACGCCATGCACGTCAACCAGACCTTCACCGGTGTCGCGATAGGTGCGCGATGACGCTCATCTTCGACTGGCGGGAACCGTCCCGCCCCTCCACCGACCCGCCACCCGCCACCCTCCCGGCCCCCCTTCCGCCCGCCGGCGAGGACAAGCGGCTGGAGGCGCTGGAGCGCGAGAACGCCAAGCTCCGCCGCATCAACCAGGTGCTGATGGACCGGGTCGAGCGGTCGATGGACGTGCAGGGGGGCGCCTTCTCCCTGTTCCAGACCGCCATCGTCCTGGAGCAGAAGGTGCGCGAGCGCACGCTGGAGCTGGAGCGCGCCCTGCGCGAGCTGGAGGACAGCCACCGCGCGCTGGCCCGCGCCAAGGAGCTGGCCGACACCATGCGCGGCCGCCTGTCGGAGGCCATCGAGTCGGTCAACGAGGGCTTCGCCATCTTCGACGCCGACGACCGGCTGGTCCTGTGCAACAGCAAGTATCTGGCCCTGTGGCCGGAGATCCGCGACCGCATCCTGCCGGGCATCCGTTTCCAGGAGATCGCCGAGCTGGCGGCCTCCTCGCGCACCATCGCCGACGCCTACCCGCGGCCCGACCGCTGGCTGTCGGAGCGGCTGGCCCAGCACCGGGCGCTGAAGGGCCCCTACGTCTACCGGCTGGCCGACGGGCGCTGGGTCCAGGTGAACGAGCGGCGGACCCGCGACGGCGGCGTGGTCGGGGTCTACACCGACATCACCGACATCAAGGAGCATGAGACCCGCCGCCGCGAGCGCGAGCTGGCCGAGAAGTCGGCCCTCCTCCAGGCGACGCTGGACAACATCGCCCAGGGCGTCGGGGTGTACGACCGCGACCAGCGGCTGGTCGCCTGGAACGAGCGCTTCACCGGCCTGCTGCGCCTGCCCGCCAACGTGGCGGAACGCGGGGCGGGCTTCGCCGACTTCGTGCTGCACCACGCGGCGCTCGGCGACCATGGCCTGTCGCTGAAGGCTCTGATGATGCCGAGCTGCCTCGTCGAACAGCCCTGGCTGGACGGCACGGTGCTGGAGATCAGCCGCAACCCCATGCCGGGCGGCGGCTTCGTCCTGACCTTCACCGACATCACCGAGCGCAAGCGTGCCGAGCAGGCGCTGCGCGACAGCGAGGAGCGCATCCGGCTGGTCACTGACGCGGTGCCGGCGCTGATCGCCTATGTCGACGCCGAGCAACGCTTCCGCTTCGTCAACAAGGCCTACGAGGGCTGGTTCAACCGCAAGCGCGAGGAGATCGAGGGCCAGCCCATGTGGGCGGCGCTGGGCGACCTCTATTACGAGGTGCGGCGCTCCTACGTGCTGCGCGCGCTGGCCGGCGAGGAGGTCACCTTCGACCTGGAGCTGCCCGGCGAGAACGGGTCGCCGCGCTACGCCGTCGCCACCTACATCCCGCATTTCGGCGAGCGGCGCGGCGGCGGCAAGCCGGAGGTGCTGGGCTATTTCGGCCTGATCCACGACATCACCGAGCGGCGCATGGCGGCGGAGGCTCTGGCCGACGCCAAGGACAGCCTAGAGCGCCGCGTCGTCGAGCGCACCGCCGAGTTGACCCGGCTCAACGGCCAGCTCCAGCAGGAGATCGCCGAGCGCATCGCCGCGGAGGAGGCGCTGCGGCTCGCCAAGGCGGAGGCGGAGCAGGCCAACCTGTCCAAGACGCGCTTCCTGGCGGCGGCCAGCCACGACCTGCTGCAGCCGCTGAACGCGGCACGGCTGTTCGTCTCGGCGCTGGGCGACCTGGAGCAGCCGGAGCCGAACCGCGGGCTGGTCGACAACATCGACGTCGCCCTGGCCTCGGTCGAGGACCTGCTGTCGGCTCTGCTGGACATCTCCAAGCTGGACGCCGGGGCGGTGCGGCCGGAGATCGCCGATTTCCCGATCAAGAGCCTGTTCGGCGCGCTGGCCACCGAATACGCGGCGGTGGCGAAGGAGCGCGGGCTGGACCTCTGCGTCGTTCCCAGCCACGCCGTGGTGCGCAGCGACATCCGTCTGCTGCGCCGGATCTTGCAGAACTTCCTGTCCAACGCCCTGCGCTACACCCAGGCAAAGAGGGGGGCGAAAGGAGGCGCCGGGCGCGTGCTGGTCGGCTGCCGACGGACGCGCGAGGGCCTGCGGATCGAGGTGTGGGACACCGGCCCCGGCGTGCCCGCCGACAAGCTGGATGAGATCTTCCAGGAATTCCGCCGCCTCGACACGCCCTGCGCCAACGAGCGGGTGCGCGGCATGGGCCTCGGCCTCGCCATCGTGGAGCGGGTGGCGCGGATGCTCGACCACCCGATCACCGTGCGCTCCCAGCCGGGCCGGGGCTCGGTCTTCGCGGTGACGGTGCCCTTCGGGCGCTACGCCCGCCCGGTGCGCGCGCTGGAGGCGCCGGTGCAGACGGCCTCGAACCGGCTGGCCGGCACGCGGGTGCTGGTGATCGACAACGAACCGGCGGTGCTGGCCGGGATGCGCGCGCTTCTGGAGGGCTGGGGGTGCAGCGTCGCCACGGCGGCGTCGGGCGACGAGGCGCTGGCCGGGCTGGGGGCGGTGGCGCCGGACGTGCTGTTCGCGGACTACCACCTGGACGACGGGGTGATCGGCTTCACCGAGATCGCGCGGGTGCGCGAGCGCTGCGGTGCGGACCTTCCGTCAGTCCTCATCACCGCCAACCGCACCGCCGAGGTGGTGGAGGAGGCGCAGGCCAGGGGCTGCCACGTGCTGAACAAGCCGGTGCGCCCGGCCCAGCTCCGCGCGGTGATGACGGGCCTGCTGGCGTAAGGGGACGCGATGGGCCGCCACCCCGGCCGCTCCTTGGAAGCGGAAGCGAAGGGCCGGGGTGGGGGAAGACCGGCGCGTCAGCGCGTCAGGCGGATGATCGTCACCATCATGCCGACCGCGTACAGCTCGGCCAGCGGAACGATCCAGGACGGGTGGAAAATGATCGACAGCGGCATGATCAGCAGAAGGATCAGCGCCGGGAACACGAAGTAAGGCGAATTGCAGTAAGCCGGCAGGCCATGCACCCGGCCCGAGACATCGCGAGACTCTTCGCCAATCAAACGATCCGCATCACCAACAGTTTGGTCCACCATTCTCTAGCACCCACTGTATTTATGGTCTTTTTCTTCTCCATCTCTGGCGGACGGAGCGCCGTCCCTATAACACAGTTTGCCGCGGCGCGGGCACGACTTCGCGCCGTCTTGCCGGATGGCGAAAACGGCGCGGGAAGTCCTGATTTTTATTGTGTCTTTACGCCGCTTCGGTCAGCGCCAGATGCGGGCGGCGGACCATCGACTGGATGGTGAAGGGGGCGCGCACGCCGCCGCTGAACAACTCGGCGCATTCCAGCGCCTTCAGCACCCGCTCCTCCGCCGGCAGGCCGGCCGTGGAGGCGAGCGAGCCCAGCGCGTAGTCGGACCCGCAGCCGATGGCGTGATAGCCGCGCACCGCCTCGCCCACCTGATAGTCGGATTGGATGGAGAAGAGCCGCCCCTCATAGCCCACCATGAAGGTGCCGCCGGTCTCCACGTCGTTGGAGCGGTGGGCGTAGCCGCCGTCCTTCAGGCAGCCGCGCACGGCGTCCACGAAATCGACGACCATGTAGCGGAAGACGTCGGCCTCGGGGTCGCGGTGCGGCGGCTCCAGCCGGTAATGCAGCAGCTGGCCCATGCGGAAGCTGCTGGTGAAGCCGATCAGCAGGTCGGCGTTGCGGAACACCTTGGTGTCCGCGCGCACGGTGATGTCCAGGCCGTTCACGCCCGCGCTGTCACCGCCCATCCACACACGATCGCCGTCCACCAAGCCAACAATGCAGGTCATCGCCGTCCTCGTCCCTGAATCAATTCTGCCCGAAAGCAGGGACAGGGTGGGCTTTTATGGTTAACGAATTGTTGCGCAGCGGCAGTGCCGAAGGGAGTATTCCGCTTCGGCACCTCGCCCTTAGCGCAAGCGCGACAACAGCTTAGCGGGCCAGCCCGATCAGCGCGCGGCTGGCCACCCGCCTGCGGACGCGGTTCCTGCGCCTACTCCCGGGGTGCTGCGTGCAGGCGCTTCTGCCCCTGGACGAAGCGGGCCAGCGTGTCGGACAGCACGCCGCGCGGGATCATCGCCTCGATCAACTGGAAGCGCCCGCGGGTGGTGAAGGCCTTGTCCAGCGCCGCCTTCAGCTCCGCCCGCGTGCGCACGCGGACGCCGTCGCCGCCCATGCCCGCAGCCATGTCGGCGAAGCGCCAGTCGTCCAGGTCGTTGAAGGCGGATTCGGGCTGGAAGGTGCGCAGCATCTCCCAACTGGCGTTGTTGAACAGGATCACGATGGGGTCGATGCCCAGCCGTCGGCAGTTGCCAAGCTCCCACCCGGTCATCTGGAAGGCGCCGTCACCGACAACGGTCAGGATGCGCCTGCCGCCCGACACGCACTGCGCCCCGATGCCCGCCGGCACGCCGAAGCCCATGCCCGCGTAATAGCCCGGCGCCATCAGCCCGGCGTCGATCATGTCCATGGCGGTGAACAGGCAGTCGCCCATGTCCGCCGCGATCAGCAGCGGCTCCTGCCCGGCGCGGACGCGGTCGTTGACGGCGCGGGCGATGTCCATCGGGGCGATCGGCTCGCCGTCCGCCTGAAGACCGGTGGGATAGGCGTGGGGCTCCTTGCCGCGGGTCGTCCGGTCGGACGGCGGCAGCCGCTCCAGCAGCGCGTCCACCAGCCCGTCCAGCGGGATGTCGGCGTAGGTGTGATAGCCCAGCGTCACCGCCCGGTCGAAGGCGTGGATGGTCTTGCGCAGGTCGATCTTGCGCTGGGACACCGCGAAGTTGGTGTCGCTGAGGATGGCGCCGAGCAGGAACAGCCCGTCCGACTCCTCGACCAGCCGGGTGATCTCCGCGTCGCCGGCAACGCCGATGTAGGTGCCGAGCGGCGGGGTCGGCGCGTCGGCCAGCAGGCCGCGTCCCATGAAGGTGGTGACCACCGGCACGCCCAGCCGCTGCGCCAGCTCCGCCACCTTGGCCTCCAGCCCGTAGCGGCGGACCTCGACGCAGACCATCAGCACCGGCGACGTGGCCGAGCGCATGGCCGCCAGCACCTCGTCCGCGCAGGCGGCCAGCGCGTCGCGGTCCACCGGCCAGGCGGGGTCGTCGCCCACCGGCTCGACCTCGGCGTTGACCATGTTGCGGGGGATTTCCAGATAGACCGGGCGCGACAGCGCGCGGGCGGCCCCCAGCACGCGGGCGATCTCCGCCGGGGCCTTGGCCGGATCGTCCAGCCGGGCCTGGGCGACGGTGATCTCCTTGAACACCTGGAACTGCGTGTCCAACGTGCGGCCCTGATGGTGCAGCAGCAGGCCGGCGTTGCCCTCCGTCGTGCCCGGTGCGCCGGAGATGACGACGACCGGCGACTTCTCGGCGTAGGCGCCGGCCACCGCGTTCACCATGTTGAAGGCGCCCGCGCCATAGGTGACCGCCGCCACCCCTAGAGTGGAACTGTAGCGCGCCGCCGCGTCCGCCGCGAAGCCCACCGCCGGCTCGTGGCTCAGCGTGTGGAGCGGCAGAATTTGCGTTTCCTCCGCCACCTTGAAGAAGGGCAAGGCGAAATCGCCCGGAATCCCGAACATGGCCTGTGCGCCGCGATCCTTCAGCGCGCGCAGCAGGGCTTCGGCCAGCTTCATGGCCGCTCTCCCGTTCCAATAGGTTTCGCGGGTCGAAAACCCGCACAGGGGGACAGCATCGCCTCCGCCACCGCTCCACGCAAGAATTGTTTCAATCGAAACAATCCATGTGCGCCGGAAATTGTGGAGGGGTGGGAGCGGCAATTAAAATCCCCTCTCCCGCCCCGGGAGAGGGGAGGGGCCCGCGCGCAGCGTGGGAAGGGTGAGGGTGCCGACAAGGCTTGGTCCACTGATCCTCGGACGACCCTCACCCGGCGCCTGCGGCGCCACCCTCTCCCGGGGCGGGAGAGGGGTTGTTCTCCGAACGCGATAGGCCCCCTGGCGCCTGATGGGCGTCTTTCGGACCGGCGCGCGGCGTGCTACGACTGCCGCCCTGTTCCCGACTTTCGAATGATGCCCGCATGTCCGTCGCCGTCCGCTTCGCCCCCAGCCCGACCGGTCTCCTCCATGTCGGCAATGTGCGCCTCGCGCTGGTCAACTGGCTGTTCGCGCGCAAGGCGGGCGGCAATTTCCTGCTGCGCCTCGACGACACGGACGAGGAGCGCTCCAAGCCGGAATACGCAGAGGGGATCGAACGGGACCTGACGTGGCTCGGCCTGACCTGGGACCGCTTCGCGCGGGAGAGCGACCGCTATGGCCGCTATGACGAGGTGGCGGCGGCGCTGAAGGCCAGCGGGCGGCTCTATCCTTGCTACGAGACGCCGGAGGAGCTGAACCTCAAGCGCGCCAGCCTCGTCTCGCAGGGCCGTCCGCCGATCTACGACCGCGCGGCGCTCCGCCTGGGCGACACCGACCGCGCCCGCCTGGAGTCGGAGGGGCGCAAGCCGCACTGGCGCTTCAAGCTGGAGCACACGCCGGTCGAATGGACCGACCTCGTGCGCGGGCCGGTGCATTTCGAAGGGTCGGCGCTCAGCGACCCCGTGCTGATCCGCGAGGATGGGCGCCCGCTCTACACCCTGACCAGCGTGGTGGACGACGCCGACCTCGCCATCACCCACGTCATCCGCGGCGAGGACCACGTCGCCAACACGGCGGTGCAAATCCAGATCTTCCAGGCGGTTGGCGGGGCCGTCCCGGTCTTCGCCCATCTGCCGCTGCTGACCGACGCGACGGGACAGGGCCTGTCCAAGCGGCTGGGCAGCCTGTCGGTGGCCAGCTTGCGCGAGGAGGAGGGGATCGAGCCGATGGCGCTGGCCAGCCTGCTCGCCAAGCTCGGCACCTCCGACGCCATCGAGCCGCGGCTGACGCTGGACGAGCTGGTGGCCGAGTTCGACATCGCCAAGGTGTCCCGCGCCACCCCGAAATTCGACCCGGAGGAGCTGCTGCGGCTGAACGCCCGCATCCTCCATCTGCTGCCCTTCGAGCGGGTCGCCGGGGAGCTGGCCGCGCTCGGCCTGGATGATGCCGACGCGGCCTTCTGGGAGGCGGTGCGCCCCAACCTGTCGCGCGTCGCCGAGGCCCGCGACTGGTGGGCGGTGACCCACGCCCCGGTCGCCCCGGCGGCGGATGATCCCGCCTTCCTGGCCGAGGCGGCGGCCCTGCTGCCGGAGGAGCCGTGGGACCTCTCCACCTGGGGAACCTGGACGGGTGCGGTGAAGGCGAAGACGGGCCGGAAGGGCAAGGATTTGTTCCTCCCCCTGCGCCGCGCCCTCACCGGGCGGGACCATGGACCGGAATTGAAGAACCTGCTACCCCTGATCGGCCGAACCCGCGCGCAAAAGCGCCTCGCGGGAGAGACCGCGTAAAACCGCGAAGACCCCATACAGGAGACATGGCGCCGTGCCGCTGGACCTCTACAACACGCTGACCCGCCGCAAGGAACGCTTCGAGCCGATGACTCCGGACCGGGTGGGCATGTATGTGTGTGGACCCACGGTCTACGACACCGCGCACATCGGCAACGCCCGCCCGGTGGTGGTGTTCGATCTGCTGTTCCGGCTGCTGCAACGGCTGTATCCGGCGGTGACCTACGTCCGCAACATCACCGACGTGGACGACAAGATCATCGACCGCTCGCGCGACAGCGGGGAGCCGATCGAGGCGCTGACCAAGCGCACCGCGGACCTCTACCACGCCGACATGGACGCGCTGAACGCGCTGCGCCCGACCATCGAGCCGCGCGCCACGCACCACATCTCGCACATGGTCGCGCTGATCGGGCTGCTGATCGAGCGGGGCCACGCCTATGCCGCGGAAGGTCATGTGCTGTTCTCCGTGCCGTCGATGGCGGAGTACGGGCAGCTCTCCCGCCGCTCGCTGGACGAGATGATCGCCGGCGCCCGCGTCGAGGTCGCCCCCTACAAGCGCGATTCCTCCGACTTCGTGCTGTGGAAGCCGAGCGCCGCCGACCAGCCCGGCTGGGACAGCCCGTGGGGCCGCGGGCGGCCGGGCTGGCACATCGAATGCTCGGCCATGGCCAAGGAGCATCTGGGCGTCACCTTCGACATCCATGGCGGCGGGCTGGACCTGATCTTCCCACACCATGAGAACGAGATCGCCCAGAGCCGTTGCGCCCACGACGGCGAGCCGCTGGCCCGCTACTGGGTCCACAACGGCTTCGTGACCGTCGAGGGCGAGAAGATGTCCAAGTCGCTGGGCAACTTCTTCACCGTGCACGAGCTGCTGGACGAGTTCCCCGGCGAGGCCATCCGCCTGACCCTGATGAGCGCCCATTACCGCCAGCCGCTGGACTTCACCCGCGAGGGGCTGAAGCAGTCCAAGGCGACGCTCGACCGCTGGTATCAGGCGTTGCGCGGCGACCCGGCCCCGGTGGACGCCGAACTGCCGTTCGACGTATTGGCCGCGCTGGAGGACGACCTCAACAGCCCGCTCGCCATCTCCCACCTGCACGAGTTGGCCTCGGCGGTGAACAAGACGGGAGACGCCGGGAAGGCCGCCGCCAAGGGCGCCTTGCGCGCCGCCGGTGAGGCGCTGGGCCTGCTCCAGCAGGACCCGGAGACGTGGTTCCGCTGGGCGCCGAAGGGGGCCGCCGCCCTTTCCGACGCCGATATCCAGCAGCGCATCGAGGGTCGTCTGGCCGCCCGCAAGGCCAAGAACTACGCGGAGGCCGACCGCATCCGCAAGGAGCTGGCCGACCTCGGCATCGTCCTGGAGGACGGCCCGCAGGGCACGACCTGGAAGCGCGCCTGAACGCCACGCCGGCGTTCATCCGATGAGGGAGGCCGCGGCCTCCCCTCCTCCAAAGGTCCAAGGAACCGCCTCTTTCCCACGCCACGAAAAAGGCGCCTTCCGCCGTCGCGGAAGGCGCCTGAGTTCGGTTCCATATGCACCACCACGCGGGGGAGCCGGTCTGAACACGGATCAGACCGCCCGGAGGCCGTGCCGACTGGGAAGTCCCAAAGTCGAATCCTGAATACCGCATTCCACGAAACGGCGCTATGCTTTTTTCGTCATATCGCCAGGATCGGAGCGCAGCGCCTCCACCTCGCCATCGGAGAACAGGCGGGAACGGGTGAGGAAGCGCACGCCTTCCGGCGCCTCCAGCGAGAAGCTGGCGCCGCGCCCCGGCACCACGTCGATGATGAGCTGGGTGTGCGACCAGTATTCGAACTGCGCCGCCCCCATGTAGAAGGGACAGCCCCCGATCTCCCCCAGCCGGACGTCCTGCCCGCCGGGGCGGAACTCGCCGTCCATGAAGCACATCGGCGCGCTGCCGTCGCAGCAGCCGCCGGACTGGTGGAAGAACAGCGGCCCGTAGAGGCCGCGCAGCTTTTCGATCAGCGCCAGGGCCGCCGGTGTGGCGACGACTCGTTCGACCATGGGCGGACGCTCCCGAGTGAATGGCCCGTCGGATGAGAAAAGGGCCGGAGGCCGAATGGCCGCCGGCCCAAGGTCGTCAGGGAGGAGACAAAAGGATCAGAAGAAGCCCAGAGCCTTCGGGCTGTAGCTGACCAGCAGGTTCTTGGTCTGCTGGTAGTGGTCGAGCATCATCTTGTGGTTTTCGCGGCCGATGCCGGACTGCTTGTAGCCGCCGAAAGCCGCGTGGGCCGGGTAGAGGTGGTAGCAGTTGGTCCACACGCGACCGGCCTGGATGGCGCGGCCCATGCGGAAGGCGCGGTTGCCGTCACGGCTCCACACGCCGGCACCCAGGCCGTAGAGCGAGTCGTTGGCGATGGCGAGGGCCTCTTCCTCGGTCTTGAAGGTCGTCACGGACACCACCGGCCCGAAGATCTCCTCCTGGAAGATGCGCATCTTGTTGTGGCCTTCGAAGACCGTCGGCTGGACGTAGTAGCCGCTCTCCAGCTCGCCGCCCAGATGGGCGCGTTCGCCGCCGATCAGCACCTTGGCGCCCTCGGCCTTGCCGATGTCGATGTAGGAGAGGATCTTTTCGAGCTGGTCGATGGAGGCCTGGGCGCCGATCATGGTGGCGGGGTCGAGCGGGCTGCCCTGCTTGACCGCCGCGACGCGGGCCAGGGCCCTCTCCATGAACTTGTCGTAGATGCTCTCCTGCACCAGGACGCGCGACGGGCAGGTGCAGACCTCGCCCTGGTTCAGCGCGAACATGGCGAAGCCTTCCAGCGCCTTGTCCAGGAAATCGTCGTCCTCGGCCATCACGTCCTTGAAGAAGATGTTCGGCGACTTGCCGCCCAGCTCCAGCGTGACCGGGATGATGTTCTCCGTGGCGTACTGCATGATCAGGCGGCCGGTCGTCGTCTCGCCGGTGAAGGCGATCTTGGCGATGCGCGGGCTCTGGGCCAGCGGCTTGCCGGCCTCGACGCCGAAACCGTTGACGACGTTGATGACGCCGTCCGGCAGCAGGTCGGCGATGATGTCCATCATCACCATGATGGCCATCGGGGTCTGCTCGGCGGGCTTCAGCACGACGCAGTTGCCGGCGGCCAGCGCCGGGGCCAGCTTCCACACCGCCATCAGCAGCGGGAAGTTCCACGGGATGATCTGGCCGACGACGCCCAGCGGCTCATGGAAATGATAGGCGTAGGTGGTGTGGTCGATCTCCGCGATGGAGCCTTCCTGGGCGCGGATGCAGCCCGCGAAGTAGCGGAAATGGTCGATGGCGAGCGGCAGGTCGGCGTGGGTCGTCTCGCGGATCGGCTTGCCGTTGTCCAGCGTCTCGGCCAGCGCCAGCACGTCCAGACGCTCTTCCAGCCGGTCGGCGATCTTGTTGAGGACGCGGGCGCGCTCCGCCGGGGAGGTGCGGCCCCAGGCGTCCTTGGCCTTGTGGGCCGCGTCCAGCGCCTTTTCGATGTCTTCCGCGGTGGAGCGGGCGACCTCGCACAGCGGCTTGCCGGTGATCGGGGTCAGGTTGGTGAAATACTGGCCCTTCGTCGGCGCCACCCACTGGCCGCCGATGAAGTTGTCGTAGCGCGGCCGGATGGCGACCTGCTTGCTGAGCGTTTCCAGGGCCTGATGGATCACGGCGGTTTCCTCCCGAAGCGGATTGCCCGAACTGAATGTCGTGGAATGACGTTTGGCGGGTTGTGCGCCCTGTGTCCGTTCGTCCGATGATCGGTATCCGTCACAGCGCCCCGCCGTTATCGCGGTTTCGGGGAAGGCCGGTAAATTCGACTTTGGTTGCAGACGCGGCCCGCCCCAGATTCGGGACTGACCGTTGGCCGACAGATGATACCTTGGACGGAGACCCTTCCGTTTCCCGGCGAGACTTCAGGACATGACGACCGACATCCGGCTGCGCTTCCTCCACCCCTCCGGCGCCATCGGCCCCGGCAAGGTGTCCCTGCTGGAGGAGATCGACCGCACCGGCTCGATCTCCGCGGCGGCGCGGGCGCTCGGCATGTCCTTCCGGCGCGCGTGGTTCCTGGTGGAAACCATGAACTCCGCCTTCCGCGAGCCGGTGGTGCGCACCAACGTCGGCGGGCGGGAGGGCGGCGGGACCGGCCTGACCGCCTTCGGGCAGGAGGTGATCGCCCGCTACCGCCGCATGGAGGAGGAGGCCCGCCGCGCCGCCGCGCCCCACCTCGCCTGGCTGGACGAGGCGCTGAAACCGGAGGCGGCGCTTGAAAAGGGCGCGGACTCCGCTGATCCAAAGTCCAATGGCCCGGACTCCGGCGATCCGTAAAGTCTCCCTCGACGCCGCGACCTTCCGCCGCGGTGAAACGAAGGAGGCCCACGACCCATGCGCACCGCCGCCCGCACCGCTGCCCGTACAGCCTTGGCCACCCTGGTCCTTCTCGCCGCGGCGCCGCTCCCGGCCCTGGCCGACGGCGATCCGGCGAACGGCGAGAAACTGTTCCGCCAGTGCAAGGCCTGCCACACGGTGGAGGCGGGCAAGAACCGCGTCGGCCCCACGCTGCATGGGCTGTTCGGGCGCAAGGCCGGCACGGTGGACAGCTTCGCCAACTACTCCGAGGGGCTGAAGGCCTCCGGCATCGCGTGGGACGCCAAGACGCTCGACCCCTATCTCGCCAACCCGAAGGCGGTCATTCCCGACAGCCGCATGGCCTTCGCCGGGGTGGCGAAGCCGGAGGACCGGTCCGACCTGATCGCCTATCTGGAAGCCGCGACCAAGTGAGCGTCAGCGGAGCGGGAACCGCGGCGGCGCTGGCCTGTTGCCCGGTTTCCACTCCCGCAGCCGGAGAACGGCCATGGCCGACGACACCGCAGGACAAAAAGGCGCCGAGCCCAAGGACATTCACAAGACCGACATCGAGCCTCTCTGCGACGAGCAGAGCGGCGGCGGCGGGTCCAACCCGGACACGCGCTACCGCGGCATGCCCGGCGGCCATCCCGGCGGCTCACGCGACGGCGACTGCGATCCGGTGGCGCGCGCCGATCCCGACGACGCGGAACCGGACAGCGCCGGGTCCGGGAGCGCCCCCGCGTCCCGCTAGGCCGATGGCGTAGCCTTTCCGGGGCCGCCCCGAATTGGTCGTAGCCGCTGGCCCGGTCCCCCGCTAAAACAGGGGCTCCCTCACCGGCACAACACGGGCTGCGACCGGCATGCTGAAGCGCCTTTACGACTGGACGATGGCCAAGGCGGCCTCGAAGAACGCCACCACCTGGCTGGCGGGGGTTTCCTTCGCGGAAAGCTCCTTCTTCCCGATCCCGCCGGACATCCTGATGGTGCCGATGGTGCTCGCCAACCGGCAGGCCGCGTGGCGGATCGCGACGATCTGCACGCTGGCCTCGGTGGTGGGCGGCGTCGCCGGCTACATGATCGGCTTCTTCCTGTACGAGGCCATCGGCAAGGCGGTCATCGACTTCTACCACCTGGAAGCCCAGTTCGAGACGCTGCGCCATACCTTCGTCGAATACGGCGCGGAGATTCTCATCATCAAGGGCATGACGCCCATCCCCTACAAGCTGCTGACCATCACCGCGGGCGTGGCGAAGCTGAACATCTGGGTGTTCATCGGCGCCTCGATCCTGTCGCGGGCCATCCGCTTCTATCTGGTCGCCGCCCTCCTTTACTGGTTCGGGGAGCCGGTGCGCGCCTTCATCGAGAAGCGGCTGACCCTGGTCACCACCGCCTTCGCCGTCGCGCTGATCGGCGGCTTCCTGGCGATCAAGCTGATCTGATCCATCCCAAAACGGTCGCGGCACCGCGACGCCGGGCCGTCCTGTCCTGTTGATGCCACATCGAGGCATTGACGGGAGAGGATGGATGGACAGCGTGCGCGGGGCCGTGGTGGTCATCACCGGAGCGTCGAGCGGGATCGGGCGGGCCACCGCCCTGACCTTCGCGCGGGAGGGCGCCCGGCTGGTGCTGGCCGCAAGGCGGGAAGCCCTGCTCGGCGAGGTCGCCGAGGAATGCCGGGAACTGGGCGGCGAGGCCGAGGTGGTGCCCACCGACGTCACCGACGCCCAGGCGGTCCTCCGGCTGGCCAACCGGGCGGTGCAGCTGTTCGGCGGCATCGACGTCTGGGTGAGCAACGCCGGAGTCGGCGCCGTCGGCCGGTTCGAGGACACCCCGCTGGAGGCGCACCGCCGCGTCGTCGAGACCAACCTGTTCGGCCCGCTTTACGCCGCCCACGCCGTGCTGCCGCTGTTCCGCCGGCAGGGGCACGGGGTGCTCATCAACACGGTGTCGGTCGGGGCCTGGGCGCCCGCCCCCTACGCCGCCGCCTACGCCGCCAGCAAGTTCGGGCTGGAGGGGCTCCTGGAAAGCCTGCGGGCGGAGCTGGTCGACGCGCCGGGGGTCCATGTCTGCGGCGTCTACCCCTTCTTCACCGACACGCCGGGCATGTCCCACGGCGCCAACTACACCGGCCATCAGCTGGACGCGGAAAGCCCCTTCTACGACGACCCGCAGGACGTGGCGGACACCGTGCTGGCCGTGGCGCTGCGCCCGCGCGCCCAGGCGATGGTCGGTGCGATGACTCCGCTGACCCGGCTGGGGCACGCGGTGGCGCCGCGCCTGATGGAGAAGATCGCCGGCCACGGCGCCCACCGCCATTTCAGCCGGACCCCGCCCGCCGCGACGAGCGACGGCAACCTGTTCACCCCGGTGGAGCGCGGCCGCGGAGTCACCGGCGGCTTCCGCACCCCGCCGCCCGCCTGGGTGTCGCCGCTGCTCGTCGCCGGGGTCGCCGCCGCTGCGGCCGCTGCCTACGCCGGCTACGCGCGGAGCAAAAACGGAAACCACTGAGGGCTTTGAGTTCGGGAACGGGTTGGTCCAGAATGCCGGCCCGTTCCCGCAAGCCCCCGAGTCCATCATGCCGAAGCCGACGACCCCGCGCGGCCGTCCGCCCGTCTCCTCCCCTGCCCGCTCCCCGCGTCCGGGTCCGGCCCACGCCGGCAAGGAGCTGCGCCGGGAAGAACCGCGGGAGGAGCCGGGCAAGCTGTTCCGCGTCGCCGGCCTCTCCGCCGTCTCCGCCCTGTTCGCCCATGATGCGGCGCGGGTGGAGCGGCTGTTCTTCGAAGAGCGGCTGAAGGCGAAGACCGGCGACTTCTGCAAGGCGATGGCCGCAGCGCGCAGGCCCTACCGCATGGTGGAGGCCGACGAACTGGCCAAGGTTGCCGGGACAGTCCTTCATGGCGGCGTCGTCGCGCTGATCGCGCCGCGCCCGGTCCCCGCCTTCGACGTGGAGGCGGCGAAGCGCTGGACGTCGGACGGCCAGCCGCTGCTGATCCTCGACGGGGTCGGAAACCCGCACAATCTGGGCGCCATCCTGCGCACCGCCGCCTTCTTCGGCCTGCGGCGCGTCGTGGTGTCGGACCATCCCGGACAGGCCCTGCCGTCGGAATCCGCCTACCGCGTCGCCGAGGGCGGATTCGAATGGGTGGAGCTGTACCGGGCGGCCAACCTGCCGACGGTTCTGAAGCGGCTTCGCGAGTCCTACCGGGTGGCTGGGACGGCGCTGGGTCGGGGCCGGACGGTGGTCACCGACCCGGCGGTCCTCACCACGGGCGAGCGGCCCGCCGCCGTCGTTCTGGGCAACGAGGAGGACGGGCTTCCCCCCGCCACCCTCGCCGCCTGCGAGGACATCCTGACCCTGCCCGGCACCGGCCGCGTCCAGTCGCTGAACGTCGCGGCGACCGCGGCCATCCTCATCCACGCGCTGGCGAAGCCGGGCTGACGGCTTGGCTGCTCAGCCGCCCAGGGCGATGATCAGCACCAGCGCCACCACGATGACCGAGACGACGGGCAGCATGTCCACCCCGCCGCGGTCCCAGGTCGGCGCCCGGCGGGAGCCGTGATGCGCGCCGTGGGCGTGGCCCAGCCCCTCGTCGGCCCAGCCATGTTCGGACGGTCGGGCGCCGGGGGCGGAGACGGCGGGCGCCGCCGGACTGGCGATGGTGACCACCCCGGCCCCGCGCCGGTAGTCGCCGCCATCGCTGCGCGGGCGCTTCAGCCGCTCGTCGGTCAGTTCCACGTCGATGCCCGCGGCCTCCAGCCGCTCCACCACCACGGCGACCTCCTCCGGGGTCATCGTCTCCACCGGCACGTCCTGGCCGAGCTGCTCGACGCTGAGCCGGTTGCCGTGCTGGCGTCCCTTGTTAATCAGGCGCTGGAGGGTGGCGTCGTCGATCGTCATGGTTCTCTCCCCGCGGTTCCACCTTGGACTGAACATTCCGAAGGGTAAACAGGCGGAGCCGCGGAAGGCTCCCGTGCAAAGGCGCCGACTTGCCTCCGGGGCGGGGCGACCCGACATAATCCCCAAATCCCCATCCCCAACTCCTACGCCATCGGAGAGGCCGAGATGCTCGGAATGTTCATGCGCAAGCCCCTGGCGCTGCCCAGCGCGGAGGAGGCCCTGCCCGGACGCGACACGCCGGTTCCCGTGCCGCCGCGCCACCACGTCAACGGCAACCCGCTGACCCCGCCCTATCCGGAGGGGCTGGAGGTCGCCGACTTCGGGCTCGGCTGCTTCTGGGGGGCGGAGCGCAAGTTCTGGAAGGTGCCGGGCGTCTGGACGACCATGGTCGGCTATCAGGGCGGCCACACCCCCAACTCGACCTACGAGGAGGTCTGCTCCGGCCGCACCGGCCACACCGAGGTGGTGCGCGTCGTCTACGACCCGGCCAAGGTCGGGTTCGAGGAGCTGCTGCGCGTCTTCTGGGAGGCGCACGACCCGACCCAGGGCATGCGCCAGGGCAACGACGTCGGCACCCAGTACCGCTCGGCCATCTACACCCACACGGACGCCCAGCGCGCCGCCGCCGAGGCCAGCCGCGAGTCCTATCAGACCCGCCTGCAGCAGGCCGGCTTCGGCCCGGTGACGACGGAGCTTCGCGAGGCCCCGCCCTTCTATTACGCCGAGGACTACCACCAGCAGTATCTGTCCAAGAATCCCGCCGGCTATTGCGGGCTGGGCGGCACCGGGGTGACCTGCGCGGCGTGACGCGCTCTTGCGGTGCGGGGGCTGAACGGCAGAGACGTTCCCGCACCGCCACTGCGGCATCCGGGCGACAGGGTTAAGCCGGCTTGAACGGGGCGGTCCCTTGCGGTTGCGCCTGCCCGTCCCTTCCGGGTATGGTTCCGGCGGTCCATGAAAGCTCCAGGGGGTAGCCCCGCGGGGCGCCGCCCGAGAATTCCGCGCCCAATCCATGATCAAGGAAAGAACCGAGCTGGCGACGCCGCACCTGAGCGGCCTGCTTGACTTCTGGCTCACCAAATGCATCGGCGGGAAGCCGCCGGTGTCCAGCACCGTCGCCCCGGCCGATTTGCGGCCGTGGAAGGATAATATTGTGATTTTCGAGGTCATCGGAGACGACGACTTCGTTTATTCCTATTATGGCCAGTCGCTCGCCGCGGCCTTCGGGCATTCGCGCCTGGGCGCCACGCTGGATGATCTGCCGGAGGAGCAGCGGGCGATCCTGCGCCCCGAATACGCCTCCCTCCTGCGCGAGCGGCTGCCGGTCGCCCGTGTCTACACCGCCGACTTCAGCGGCGTCATGCGGACGTGGGAGCGGCTGGCGCTGCCGATGTCCAGCGATGGCGAGACCATCGACAAGATCCTGGTCGCCGCCTACGAACTGCCGCCGGACGAACCGCCCTGCGCTGTGCTCACCCCCGGCGCGGCGGAGGATGAGGCGGAGGTGGAGATCGACAGTCCGGATGATGACCGGCCGGATGATGACGGGCCGGAGGCGGACGGGCCGGAGGCGGACGACACGGTGGACAGCGAATCCGAGTCCCTTGCGGACGAGGGCGCCGACATCGACGACGATACGGACGGGGCCGCGGACACCGAAGCCGGAACCGAGACCGAGACCGAGACCGAGACCGACGATACCCCCGACGACGACGCCGAAGACGGCGAGTCCTTCTCCACCGAACAGAAACCGGGAGCCCCGGCATGACGCCGCGCACGCCCCACCTGACCGCGCCCGTGACCCAGTCGGGAGTCGTCACCGCCGACGAGTTCAATCTGTGGTGCGCGCTGAACGGCCGTCCCTTCAACCTGATCCCCAACGCGCGCCCGGACGGGCGGCTGCTGTGGGACGTTGAGGTGCTCCCCGGAACCCCGCGGGCCGGCACGGTCTATTCGACCAACCTCGGCGACGAGGCGCTGGCGGTGGTCGCCGGCTTCGCCTTCCTGTCCGGCGTCGAATGGGCCTATGAGGCGCGCGCCGCCGAGACGACTCCCCCGGCCTTGGCGTCGGATGTGGCCGTGGACGCGCCTGCGGACGTGGAGGATGTCCTCATTCCCGACGCCGAGGAGTTGCCCGAGGACGCGGAATCCGAGGATGAGGCGGACGACGCCCTCGCTTATGAGGACGGGGCGACCGAGGACGACGCTGACCCCGTCGCGCCGGACGAAGATGGCCTGGATGACGATGGCCTGGACGGGGACGAAACGGACGAGGATGGCGCGGCCTACGGCGAGCCGGCCGGCGAGGACGATCCCTACGCCCTGCCCGGCACCACGCTCCTCCAGAACCCGCCGCCGCGCCCGCCCCAGCAGCATGACGAGACGGTCCTGGCCCGCAACGCGCGGATGCTGGAGACGGTGCTGCGGAACTTCCGCGTCCGCGGCGAGATCATGGACGTGCGCCCCGGCCCCGTCGTGACGCTCTACGAGTTCGAGCCCGCGCCGGGCACCAAGTCGGCCACGGTCATCAATCTGACCGACGACATCGCCCGCTCCATGAGCGTGGTCACCGCCCGCATCGCCATCGTGCCGGGCCGCAGCGTGATCGGCGTGGAGTTGCCGAACCCGGTGCGCGAGATGGTCTATCTGCGCGAGATGTTCGACCACGCGGCCTTCGCCGAGTCGCAGGCCCACCTCGCCATCGCGCTCGGCAAGGACATCAGCGGGGAGCCGGTGGTCGCCGACCTCGCCCGCATGCCGCACCTGCTGGTCGCCGGCACCACCGGTTCGGGCAAGTCGGTCGCCATCAACACGATGATCCTGTCGCTGCTCTACCGGCTGCCGCCCGACCGCTGCCGCTTCATCATGGTGGACCCGAAGATGCTGGAACTGTCGGTCTACGACGGCATCCCGCATCTGCTGACCCCGGTGGTGACCGACCCGAAGAAGGCCGTCATCGCGCTCCGCTGGGCCGTGCGCGAGATGGAGAGCCGCTACGAGGCGATGTCCAAGCTCGGCGTGCGCAACATCGAGGGCTACAACGCCCGCATCGCCGAGATGATCGCCAACGGCGAGCCGATGCCCCGCCGCCACGTCCCCGGCGAGGCCGAGGCCGTCTTCGACCTGACCCCGCAGGAGCCGACGCCGCTTCCCTACATCGTGGTCATCGTGGACGAGATGGCCGACCTGATGCTGGTGGCCGGCAAGGAGATCGAGGCGGCGATCCAGCGGCTGGCCCAGATGGCCCGCGCCGCCGGCATCCACCTGATCATGGCGACGCAGCGCCCGTCGGTGGACGTCATCACCGGCACCATCAAGGCCAACTTCCCGACCCGCATCAGCTTCCAGGTGACCAGCAAGATCGACAGCCGCACCATCCTGGGCGAAGCCGGGGCCGAGCAGCTTCTCGGCCAGGGCGACATGCTCTACATGGCCGGCGGCGGCCGCATCACCCGCGTCCACGGCCCCTTCGTCTCCGATTCGGAGGTCGAGGAGATCGTGCAGTTCATCAAGTCGCAGGGCGCGCCCAACTACGTCACCGCCATCACCGAGGAAGAGGACGAGGCGGTCGCCGACGAGGACGACGAGAGCGGCGGCGGCAATTCCGGCGACGACCTCTACATGCAGGCCGTCAACCTCGTCGTGCGCGAGGGCAAGGTGTCGGTCAGCTTCATCCAGCGCCAGCTCCAGATCGGCTACAACCGCGCCGCCCGTCTGGTCGAGCGGATGGAGACGGAGCGCGTGGTCGGCCAGGCCAACCACCAGGGCAAGCGCGAGGTGCTGCTGTCCCCCGCCGGCCTGTCGGCCAAGCGCGCCGGGGTCTGAGAACAGGAGACGGGGCGATGAAGGCGCATTTCGAACGGTTCGCGCGCTACAACCGCTGGGCCAACCGCCGCCTCTACGCGGTGGCGGCCGAGCTGTCGGACGCCCAGTACCGCGAGGACCGCAGCGCCTTCTTCCGCTCGGTGCGGGGAACGCTGAACCACATCCTGGTGGCCGACCGGGTGTGGCTGCGCCGCATCGAGGGGGACGGGCCGATGCCCTTCGCCCTGGACGAGATCCTTTATGACGGCTTCGACGATCTGCGCGCCGCCCGCGAGGCGGAGGACGAGCGCCTCATCCGCGTCGTGGCGGAGCAGGAGGAGGCCCGCTTCGCCGCGGACCTCCACTACCGCTCGCTGGCCGGGCAGGCCTTCACCATGCCCTTTTCCGCGGTGCTGGCCCATGTGTTCAACCACCAGACCCACCACCGCGGGCAGGCGCACACCCTGCTGACGCAGTTCGGACTGGCTGCGCCCAGCATCGACTTCGCCTATTTCCTCTTGGACAAGTAGGCGCGCCGGCCCTTCACATCCGCCCCTCACATGCGCGATGGCGACAGGCGGAACTCCACGACTTGGCTGGTGTGGGCGAGCTTGTCGATCAACTCCATCGGGTCCGGCGTGCCGTTGGCCTGGAGCGTGAGCTGATACTCCAGGTGGCCGCTGCCGTTGCGCAGGTGGAAGGCCCAGGACACGATCTCGTAGCCGTGCTCCAGCGCCTTGGCGCGGATCGTTTCCGCCGGGGGAGCGTGCGCGCGTTCGAATACCAGCATCACCTGGACCACCGTGTGGTGGGGCAGCACCGCCTCCAGCCGGCGGAAGGCGCTCATCACCAGGATGACCAGCAAGGCGGTGCCTATGGCCGCGGCGTAGAAGCCCAGCCCGACGGTCACCCCGATCGCCGCCGCCGTCCAGATCGACGCCGCGGTGGACAGGCCGCGGATCGAGAAGCCCTCCCGCATGATGACCCCGGCGCCGAGGAAGCCGATGCCGGTCACGATGCCCTGGATGACCCGCGTCGGGTCGCCGCCCCCGCCGTTTCCACTCCCGATGCCGCCGTACCACAGGCCGGGATAGGCGTTGACGACGGTCAGCGCCGTCGAGGCGAGGCAGACCAGCGCGTAGGTGCGCATCCCCGCCGCCCGCCCGTGGAAGGAGCGCTCGTACCCCATCAGGATGCCGAGCCCCAGCGCCCCGACCAGATGCAGCAGGATGATGCCGTTGACGGCCAGTTCGGCCGGCGACCAGTAGGCGGACAGGTTCAGCATAGCCCCTCCGACGGGACGACCGGTCCCGGAAAGGACAGTGTAGCGCCGATTGGTTGGCGAAGGATCACCCTACCCCCCACCCTAGCCCAGCGCCCCCAGCGTCCAGCGGGCGAACAGGGCCACCAGCATGCCCTCCGCCGTGGCCAGCATCAGCCGCAGCATCAGGCTCACGAGGTCGGTGAAACGGTCGCGGCGGGGAAACACCTCGGCCAGCATGCCGGCGACGGCGCGGCGCAGGTTCAGGCTGACGAGGCCGATCACCAGCGCCACGACGGCGGTGCCGACCACATAATAGAGCGCACCTTTCCAGCCGGCGAAGCTCTGCGGGTGTTCCAGATAGAAGAGCGTGCCGACGACGATCCAGACGGCGGACGGCCAGACCCCCACCATGTCGGCGCCGCCGGCCGGACTGGCACCGCCGGGCGCCGGCATCGGAGACTGCGGCGGGGGCTCCGGTGGGGGCTGTGCGCTCCAGGGCACCGCGGCCTCCGTCAGCCCCCCGGCACGTGCCGGAAGGCCAGCACGCGGGCCGGGCGGCCGTCCTCGTCGGACAGCGGCAGCAGCAGTTCGACGAAGCGCGCGCCCGGCAGCATCGGGTCGTCGCGCACCAGAAGGCCGCGCGGCTCCCCCGTCTCCAGGCAGGCGCGCAGGTCGGCGTTGAAGCGCGCCGCTGCTTCGGCGGGGTGGCAGTCGCTGACCGGGCGCGGCACCGCGCGCTGCCCGATCCGCCGCTGCACCGCCCGCCCGCAGGCGCGGTAGAGGAAATCCTCGCCGCCGCGCAGCGGCTCCATCAGGCACAGGCGCGGCACGCATTCGCGGATCTGCGCGGTGTCGATGTCGCGCGCCTCCGGCATCGCGCGCCCCCGGAGGAGGCGCCGCCAATGGACGTAGAGCAGGCTGGCGATCTGCGGGATCTGCTCGAGGTCGAGCGGCTCCGACCGGCAGACCGGCGGCGCGGGCGGCGGCGGCGGAACGGTGGGGGCGGCGGCCGTGACCACGCGCACCGGCGCGACCGCCACGACCTCCGGGACCGGCTTCGGTGCGGCGGGGGCCGGAGCCGGGCGGCTGGCGAAGACCGGCTGACGCTCCGGGCGCCCGCCGTGCTTCTTCAGCATCGGCAGCGGCGCCCAGGTCGGGCAGGTGTGGTAGGAACGCGTGACCTTCCGGTAATCCTGGCTGGTCGCCGTCCGGCACTCCCCCTCCGCGCTGTAGCGGTCGACGTGGACGAGCGTGTTGTCGTCCGACAGGGCGCGGTCGCCCCCCCACGAAACGCAGGCGGCGCAGGCGCGGCTGTCCTTGGCGAAAGCGTGGGTCATCGTCGGGTGCGAACTCCGGAGGCGGTCAGGACGGATGTGCGGGCTTCTCCCGCTGGCGAGAATCGGGAAACGCCGGGTTTCCGGCGCACCCCGATTGATGACGCCCTTTCGGCGCGGGTTCAAGCCTTGCCTCGCCGCCCGCTGGCGATGTTTCAGACATGTGGCCCGCGCATCATCCCACCCCTTCCCCCGCGCCGCCTTGTTCCCTATAAAGGGGCCTCGCAACGACATATTGATCCGTGCCCCCTCACACCCGCGCCCCTGCCAAGGGGCCAATGGCGCGAGGGGGCTTTTGCTGCACGAACGTCGAGAAGCGGACCCATGCCCAAGCGCACTGATATCAAATCCATCTGCATCATCGGCGCGGGGCCGATCGTCATCGGCCAGGCTTGCGAGTTCGATTACTCCGGCGTCCAGGCGTGCAAGGCGCTGCGCGAGGAAGGCTTCCGCGTCATCCTGGTCAACTCCAACCCGGCCACCATCATGACCGATCCGGGTCTGGCCGACGCCACCTACATCGAGCCGATCACCCCGGCCGTGGTGGCGAAGATCCTGGAGAAGGAGCGCCCCGACGCCCTGCTGCCGACCATGGGCGGCCAGACCGCGCTGAACACCGCCATGGCCCTGTCCGACGACGGCACGCTGGAGCGGCTGGGCGTGGAGATGATCGGCGCCAAGCGCGACGTCATCGCCAAGGCCGAGGACCGCATCCTGTTCCGCGACGCCATGGACAAGCTGGGTCTGGAATCGCCGCGCTCGCGCCTTGTGCGCAACATGCAGGAGGCGACCGAGGCGCTGGAGTTCGTCGGGCTGCCCGCGATCATCCGTCCCAGCTTCACGCTGGCCGGCACCGGCGGCGGCATCGCCTACAACCGCGCCGAGTTCGAGGACATCGTGCGCGGCGGCCTGCGCGCCAGCCCGGTCGGCGAGGTGCTGATCGAGGAATCGGTGCTGGGCTGGAAGGAGTATGAGATGGAGGTCGTCCGCGACAAGGCGGACAACTGCATCATCGTCTGCGCCATCGAGAACATCGACCCGATGGGCGTGCACACCGGCGATTCGATCACCGTCGCCCCGTCGCTGACGCTGACGGACAAGGAATACCAGATCATGCGCAACGCCTCGATCGCGGTGCTGCGCGAGATCGGGGTGGAGACCGGCGGGTCCAACGTCCAGTTCGCGGTGAACCCGGCGAACGGCCGCCTGATCGTCATCGAGATGAACCCGCGCGTGTCGCGCTCCTCCGCGCTGGCCTCCAAGGCCACCGGCTTCCCGATCGCCAAGATCGCCGCGAAGCTGGCCATCGGCTACACGCTGGACGAGCTGACCAACGACATCACCGGCACCACCCCGGCCAGCTTCGAGCCGACGATCGACTACGTCGTCACCAAGATGCCGCGCTTCACCTTCGAGAAGTTCGCCGGCACCGAGCCGCTGCTGACCACCTCGATGAAGTCGGTGGGCGAGGCCATGTCGATCGGCCGCACCTTCCAGGAGTCGGTGCAGAAGGCGCTGCGCTCCATGGAGACCGGCCTGACCGGCTTCAACGAGGTGCGCATCGGCGACAGCGACACGCCGGACGCCGCCGCCATCCGCGGCGCGCTGGCCCGCCCGACGCCGGACCGCCTGCTGGTCATCGCCCAGGCCTTCCGCCACGGCTTCACCGTCGCCGAGGTCCAGCAGGTCTCCAAGTACGACCCGTGGTTCCTGGAGCAGATCAAGGCCATCGTGGACCGCGAGCAGGCGATCCGCAGCGGCGGCCTGCCGACCGACAAGGCCGGCTGGCAGGCGCTGAAGCAGATGGGCTTCTCCGACGCCCGTCTGGCCGAGCTGGCCGGCAAAAGCGAGGGCGAGGTCGCCGAGGCCCGCCGCGCCGCCGGGGTCACGCCGGTCTTCAAGCGCATCGACACCTGTGCCGCCGAGTTCGCCTCGCGCACGCCCTACATGTACTCCACCTACGAGACCGACGGCACGGGTGCCGCCGAGTGTGAATCGGACCCGACCGAGAAGAAGAAGGTCGTCATTCTGGGCGGCGGGCCGAACCGCATCGGCCAGGGCATCGAGTTCGACTATTGCTGCGTCCACGCCGTCTACGCGCTGCGCGAGGCCGGCATCGAGACCATCATGGTCAACTGCAACCCGGAGACGGTGTCCACCGACTACGACACCGCCGACCGCCTGTATTTCGAGCCGCTGACCGCCGAGGACGTGATCGAGCTGGTCCGCGTCGAGCAGCGCAACGGCACGGTGCTCGGCTGCATCGTGCAGTTCGGCGGCCAGACCCCGCTAAAGCTGGCCGACGCGCTGGAGAAGGCCGGCATCCCGATCCTCGGCACCTCGCCGGACGCCATCGACCTCGCCGAGGACCGCGAGCGCTTCCAGAAGCTGCTGCACCAGCTCAACCTGCTCCAGCCGGCCAACGGTCTCGCCCGGTCGCTGGAGGAGGCGGAGACGGTCGCGGCGCGGATCGGCTTCCCGGTGGTCATCCGCCCGTCCTACGTGCTGGGCGGCCGCGCCATGGAGATCGTCCACGACATGGCCGGGCTCAAGCGCTACATGGGCACCGCCGTGAAGGTGTCGGGCAAGAACCCGGTGCTGATCGACAGCTACCTGCAGGACGCCATCGAGGTGGACGTGGACGTGGTGGCCGACGCCACCGGCCAGGTCTACATCGCCGGCATCATGGAGCACATCGAGGAGGCCGGCATCCATTCCGGCGACTCGGCCTGCGCGCTGCCGCCCTACTCGCTGCCCGCCGAGACCATCGCCGAGATCGGGCGCCAGGGCGAGGCGCTGGCCCGCGCCCTGCACGTCGTCGGCCTGATGAACGTCCAGTTCGCGGTCAAGGACGGCACGGTCTACATCCTGGAGGTCAACCCGCGCGCCAGCCGCACGGTGCCCTTCGTCGCCAAGGCCACCGGCACCGCCATCGCCAAGATCGCCGCCCGCGTCATGGCCGGCGAGACGCTGGCCGACTTCACGCTGAACGGCCCGACCCCGCCGCACACCGCCGTGAAGGAGGCCGTGTTCCCCTTCGCCCGCTTCCCCGGCGTGGACATCGTGCTCGGCCCGGAGATGAAGTCGACGGGCGAGGTGATGGGCCTCGACCACAACTTCGCGCTGGCCTTCGCCAAGTCGCAGCTCGGCGCCGGCGTCACCCTGCCGGTCCAGGGCACCGTCTTCATCTCGGTGAAGGAGCGCGACAAGCCGTCGGCCGTGCAGATCGGGCAGAAGCTGCACGCCATGGGCTTCCGCGTGCTGGCGACCACCGGCACCGCGGCGGCGCTGCGCCAGGCCGGCGTCCCGGCGGAGTCGATCAACAAGGTGGTGGAAGGCCAGCCGCACATCGTCGACGCGATGATCAACGGCGAGGTGCATCTGGTCATCAACACCACGGACGGCGCGCAGGCGCTGTCCGACAGCTTCAGCCTGCGGCGCACCGCGCTGACCTACAACCTGCCTTACTACACCACCATGGCCGGTGCACGCGCGGCGGTGGAAGCGATTGCCGCACTCCGGAACGGCAGCCTTGAAGTCGCGCCGTTGCAGTCGTACCTTAGCGGTTCCTATTAGGACGGTTTACGGCGCGGCGGACCTCCTCCGCCGCGCCGTAGCTTTCCCAGGGCGCTGCGTCGGCATGGTGATGGATTGAACGATGGAAAAAGTTCCAATGACTGCGGCGGGATACAACCGCCTGCAAGAGGAGTTGAAGCACCTCAAGACTGTCGAACGGCCCAACGTCATCAAGGCGATCGCCGAGGCGCGTGAGCACGGGGACCTGTCGGAGAACGCCGAATACACCGCCGCGCGTGAACGCCAGAGCTTCATCGAGGGTCGCGTCGCGGAGTTGGAGGACAAGATCAGCCGCGCCGAGGTCATCGACCCGACGAAGCTGTCAGGCAGTTCGGTGAAGTTCGGCGCCACCGTCACGCTCGCGGACGAGGACACCGACGAGGAGATCACCTACCAGATCGTCGGCCAGGACGAGAGCGACATCAAGAACGGCATGCTGTCCATCCAGGCGCCGCTGGCCCGTGCGCTGATCAACAAGTCGGTCGGCGACAGCGTGGAAGTCTCCACGCCGGGCGGCTCCAAGGTCTACGAGATCGTCACCGTCGCCTTCAAGTAAGCGCCGGTTCAAGCTTGAGGGGCCCTTTCAGAAGAAACGACCCCGCCACCGACCGCGAGCCGAAGCGAAACGCCCCGCACCGACAACCGGTGCGGGGCGTTTCGTTTTCAGCCTCTGCCTTGCGCGTTTACCCCCGCAGCCGCTCGGCCAGGAAGGCGCTGACCCGTTCGATGGCGTCCTTGCGGGCGGATTCGTCGGTGCCGACCATCGCCTCGCCCGCCGGGGCGGTCGCCAGATTGCGACGCTTGCGCAGCGGCGCATGGGGGGAGTCGAAGCCGTGATGGGCGTCGGGATAGACCACCACCTCGGTGCGCTCCTTCACCGGCTCGCGGCTCGCCAGTTCCAGGCAGCGCTCGGCCGGGGTCCATTCGTCCTTGCCGCCCAGCAGCATCAGCAGCGGGCCTTCCGGCTGCCAGTCGGCGTCGCTCAGCGGCGTCCGGCAGCCGGGATAGAAGGCGATGGCGGCGCGGAAGCCGTTCCCCTGCCCGCCCGGCCCATAGGCGGCCAGCACCGTGCCCGCCCCCTGCGACCAACCCATCAGGGCGATCCGGTCGCTGTCGACGTCGCTGCGCGCGCGCAGATAGGCCAGCGCCGCCCAGGCGTCGCGCTTGCGCTCCTCCGTCGCCCGGACGGGGCGCTCCTTCACCGTGCAGACCTCCGCCACGCCGCGCGGGCCGAAGCTGTCGACCATCAGCACCGCGTAGCCCTGCTCGCGCAGCGTCAGCGCCCAGTCGATGTGCCGGGACGCCACCCGCCCGGTCTTGGCGTAGAGGCCGCTGCAGCCGTGCAGCAGGACGACGGTGGGATAGGGGCCGCCGGCCTTGGGGCGCAGGAAGCGCCCGGTCAGGGCCGTCGGGGCGCCGCTGGTCAGGTCGGCGTCGAGCGAGGGGAAACGGACGATCTCCTCCGCATGGACGCCCGGCGTGGCCGCCACGGCCGGCGGAGAGCCGAGCAGGGGCGGCAGGGTCAAGGCGGCGGCAAGCGCCAGCGTCGGCAGGAAAAGGCGCGGCGGAAGGGCACGGCGGCGGGATGAGGCCATCATCGTCTCCCGGTCACGGGCAAAATCGGCGAAGTCGGTTGCGCGCAAGTTTAGCACCTTCGCCGTGTGGAAGCATCGCACGTGCGAAGACGGGCAGGAATCCATTTTTGGAAACGCTCGGCGCCACAAAATTGCGCGAGGGCCGCGTTCTCCAAAACGCGAACAGCCGGCACCACATCCCATGCGCGGGGTGCGGTGCCGGCTGTCCGGGGAGGGCTTTCCGTCGATGCGGAGCCGCGTCAGCGGCGCGCCAGACGGGTCGAGGATTCGTCCTCGTCTTCGTCGTCATCCTCCAGCGAGTCGGGGATGTCCGGCGAGTCCACGTCGATCGGCACACCGGGCGTGTGCTTCGACGTGCGGATCGACAGGGCCGACTTGACGTGCGCCACGTTGGGCGCCGCCGTCAGCTTCGTTGTCAGGAAGCGCTGGTAGTCATCCCAGTCCTCCGCCACGATCTTCAGCAGGAAATCATACTCGCCGGCCAGCATGTTGCACTCGCGCACCATGGGCCAGGAGTTGACGAGTTCCTCGAATTTCTTTAGGTCCACTTCAGCCTGGCTGGACAGGCCGACCTGGGCGAACACGGTGACACCGAACCCGAGCGCATCGGGATTGATGTCGGCGTGATAGCCGCGGATGAAGCCCGCCTCTTCCAAGGCGCGGACACGCCGCAAACACGGAGGGGCAGAAATGCCGGCGCGCCTCGCGAGTTCAACGTTGGTCATCCGGCCGTCATTTTGCAGGTCGCGCAAAATCCGCCGGTCAATTCGGTCGAGTTTGACCCGCCGCATGGTTTACTCGGTAGCTCCGGGGGTGATCTGAAGAAAGGATATTACACGGCGAAGCCATCCACGCCAAGCAAGAAACCCATACCGGGCCGGTGGAAAAACTTTCCATCGATGGATCCGGTCCGGACGCGACAACCAGCCGCACCCCCAAACTCTGCGTGTGACGATGCATTCCTCCCTACCCGGTTCCCTCACCTGTTGGGTCGTCTCGGACGGCAAGCCCGGCATGGAAAACCAGTGCATCGGCCTCGCCGAGGCGCTGGACCTCACCCCCGTCGTGAAGCGCGTGCGGCTGCGCAGCCCGTGGCGCCAGCTCAGCCCGTTCCTGCGGCTGGGCAACCGCTTCGCCGCCGGGCCGGAGGGCGATCCCATCCGCGCGCCCTGGCCCGACCTGATGATCGGGTCGGGGCGCCAAGCCATCGCGCCGCTGCTGGCCGCCAGCAAGCAGTCGCGCGGGCGGACCTTCACCGTCTACATCCAGGACCCCCAGATCAACCCGCGCCATTTCGGCCTCGTCGTGGTGCCGCGCCACGACCGGCTGCGCGGCCCCAACGTCATGGCCACCCGCGGCGCCCTGCACCGCGTGACGCCCAAGCTGCTGGCCGAGGCCGCGCAGCGCCACGCTCCCCGGCTCGCCGACCTGCCGCACCCGCGCGTCGCCGTGCTGATCGGCGGCACCAACGGCGTCTACGCCCTGACCCCGACCATCATGGGCGACGTCGCGGAGAAGCTGTCGGAACTGGCCCGCACCAAGGGGGCCGGGCTGATGGTCACCCCGTCGCGCCGCACCGGCGCCGACAACGAGGCGATCCTGCGCGCCCGCCTGAACGGTCTGCCGGCGGAGGTGTGGGACGGCACCGGCGAGAACCCCTATTTCGCCTATCTCGGGCTGGCCGACGCGGTGGTGGTGACCTGCGACAGCGTGTCCATGACCTCGGAAGCCTGCTCCACCGGAAAGCCGGTCTATGTGATCGAGCTGGAAGGCGGCTCGCCCAAGTTCCGCAGCTTCCACGAGGAGCTTTACAGGGAAGGGATCACCCGGCCCTTCACCGGCGCCTTGGAACATTGGACCTACCCAACGTTGGACGATACCCGGCAAGTCGCCGGAGAGTTGCGCCATCGTCTTCTGGCCCACCGCGCCAAGCACGGCGCCTGAAATCCGGAGCGCGCCATACTCCGCGATACCACGACACATCGTTGTTTGCTTGCGCTGTTCAGGGGAGAATCCTGTCAAACGGTTCATGAACACTATTTCATTCAGCGGGTTTGCCGTCCCATGGTAATTCGCTTCTACCGCTGGACGCATTGGATCTCCTCTCATGGTTTCGCCCGACTCGGTCCAGGACGCCTTCATCCGCTGCCTGGACGACGCCCCGACCAAGGATGATCCCTATCGCCATTGGCTGCTGTCGCGCGCGCTCACCGACGCGGCCGCGGACGGCATCGCCGCCCTGCCCTGGGCGCCGCCGCGGGTCGGCGACACCATGGGCAGGCGGGACACCAACAACGCCACCCGCAGCTACTTCTGCGCCCGCAGCCGGGCCGAGCATCCCGTCTGCGACGCGGTCGCCACGGCGTTCCAGCGCCGGGCGGTGACGGCGGCGATCCGACGGACCTGCGGCGTCGATCTGGCCGGCACCTTGCTGCGCATCGAATATTGCCAGGACACCGACGGATTCTGGCTGGAGCCGCACACCGACATCGGCGTCAAGAAATTCACGATGCTGATCTATCTCTCCAAGGGGCCGGACTGCTCCGGCTGGGGCACCGACCTGCTGGACGCCACCCGCACCCTCGTCACCCGCGCGCCCTACGCCTTCAACGGGGGATTGGTCTTCGTGCCCGGAACGAACACGTGGCATGGCTTCGCCCCGCGCCCGATCCGCGGCGTGCGCAAGTCGATCATCGTGAACTATGTCGGCCCGGAATGGCGCGCCCGCCACGAACTGGCCTTCCCCGACACGCCCGTGGTCTGAATTGCTGCCGTCTGGAGACCGCCCCATGTCCATGCCCACCTCCATGCTGGATCTGGACCGCTTCCGCGCCACCCCGCTGCAGCACGAGCCGTTCGACTTCCTCTGCGTGCCCGGCTTCGTGAAGCGGGAGCATCTGGAGGCCCTGCACCGCGACTACCCCAAGGTGGACAAGCCCGGCTCGATCCCTCTGGGCGTCTTCCCGCAGGGACCGTCCTTCGACGCGCTGATCGAAGAGCTGCGCGGCGAGGCGGTCTGCCGGGCCTTTTCGGAGAAGTTCGGGCTGGACCTGTCGCGCTACCCGACCATGATCACCGCCCGCGGCATGTGCCGGGCGACCGACGGCAAGATCCACCCCGATTCGGCCAGCAAGATCGTCACCGTCCTGATCTACATGAACCCGCCCTGGGAGGCCGCGGGCGGGCGCCTGCGCGTGCTGCGCAGCCCGAACCTGGAGGATTATGCCGCCGAGGTGCCGCCGGACGAGGGCACGCTGCTGTGCTTCCGCCGCTCCGACACCTCCTGGCACGGGCACCATTCCTTCGAGGGCCGGCGCCGCGCCGTGCAGATGAACTGGGTCCGCAACAGCGTCTACATCTGGCATGAGCAATGGCGCCACCGCGTCGGTGCCTGGCTGAAGAACCGCAAGGGCGCCGCGCCGGCCCGCTCCTGAAGGGGATTTCCCGGGCGGTCGGGGTGGGGCATCGTCACCATGATGGGCCGGCATGGCAGGCTTTCCGATGACAGCGCGTCGGAACTGGACCATATGTTCGGCGCGGCCCTATGGTCCGCATCAGATCAGATCGTGACGGACAGAGCGATGCCCAGCACCCACCACACCAAGGTTCTCATCATCGGCG
Source organism: Azospirillum himalayense (assembly GCF_042657465.1). NCBI lineage: Bacteria > Pseudomonadati > Pseudomonadota > Alphaproteobacteria > Rhodospirillales > Azospirillaceae > Azospirillum > Azospirillum himalayense. Next base: position 114,130 of record NZ_JBHSLC010000007.1, read on the forward strand.
CCGGTCCCGCCGGCTACACCGCCGCCATCTACGCGGCGCGCGCCAACCTGCAGCCGCTGATGGTGCAGGGCATGCAGCCGGGCGGCCAGCTCATGATCACCACCGACGTCGAGAATTATCCCGGCTTCGCCGACCCCATCCAGGGGCCGTGGCTGATGGAGCAGATGCAGAAGCAGGCGGAGCATGTCGGGACCAAGATGGTCTTCGACCTGATCACCGACGTCGACTTCAGCCAGCGCCCCTTCGTCTGCAAGGGCGACTCGGGCGACACCTACACCGCTGACAGCGTCATCATCGCGACCGGCGCGCAGGCGCGCTGGCTCGGCATCTCCAGCGAGGAGATCTACCGCGGCTTCGGCGTGTCGGCCTGCGCCACCTGCGACGGCTTCTTCTTCCGCGGCAAGGAGATCGCGGTGATCGGCGGCGGCAACTCCGCGGTGGAGGAGGCGCTGTACCTCACCAACCACGCCTCCAAGGTGACGGTCATCCACCGCCGCGACAGCTTCCGCGCCGAGCGGATCATGCAGGACCGGCTGTTCCGCAACCCCAAGATCGAGGTCGTCTGGGACAGCGTCGTCGAGGAGATCGTCGGCGAGGGCGACGGCTCGCTGGGCAACCCGCGCGGCGTCACCGGCGTGCGCGTGAAGAACGTGAAGTCGGGCGAGGAGCGGGTGATCCCGGTGGCCGGCGTCTTCGTCGCCATCGGCCATGTCCCGGCCACCGCCGTCTTCCAGGGCAAGGTGGAGACCGACTCCGAGGGCTACATCGTCACCGCCCCCGATTCGACGGCCACCAACGTGCCGGGCGTCTTCGCCGCGGGCGACGTGAAGGACAAGATCTACCGCCAGGCCGTCACCGCCGCCGGCATGGGCTGCATGGCCGCCCTGGAGGCCGAGCGCTGGCTGGCCCACCACGAGAGCGAGCCAAGCCCGGCGGGCAACTGGTAAACTGTTGGCGGGGGCCGGGCGACCGGTCCCCTCTTACCGCCGATGCATCATCCCATCGACGCTGAAACGCCCGGCCCCGGCGGCGATCAGCGCGAGGAAGCCGCCGATGATGGCGAGGTTCTTCATGAACTGGATGCGCTGCATCCCCTGGGCCTCCGGCGGGTAGGTCCAGTAGCGGTGGGCGATCAGCGTCGCCATGATGGTGAAGAGGACCACCGCCGCCGCGGCCAGCCGTGTCCAGGCCCCCAGCACCACGGCCAGCCCGCCGAAGCACTCCACCGCACCGCCCAGCGCGGCCAGCAGCATCGGCATGGGCAGCCCCTGCCCTTCCAGGCTTCCGGCAAACGCGCCGAGGTCCATCAGCTTGCCGAAGCCGCTCTGCACGAAAATCGCCCCGATCAGCAGCCTTGCGGCCAGCAGCAGGACATCCTGCCCGCCCGTCGCCGCCCGGTCCGCTCCGCGCGCTCGGTCGTAGTTGTAGGAGGCCATGGCGCCCTCTCCCGCGTCCATCGGACATCCCAGGAGAACGCGCGGCCCCGCCCGGTTGTTTCCCCCTGTTGTTTTGTTTGGCCCAAAAAGGACGGAGCGCCGCCCCGAAGGACGGCGCCCCGCCGAATCACAAAGTCGAATCGCAAACCGCTGTTCAGCGCCGACTACTCCAGCATGGAGCGCAGCATCCAGGCGGTCTTCTCGTGGATCTGCAGGCGCTGGGTCAGCAGGTCGGCGGTCGGCTGGTCGTTGGCCTCCTCGGCGGTCGGGAAGACCCTCCGGGCGGTGCGGGCGACGGCCTCGTGCCCCTCGACGAGCTGGCGCAGCATCTCCTGCGCGTTCGGAACGCCCTGCTCCTCCTTGATCGAGGCGAGCTTGGTGAACTGCGAGAAGCTGCCCGGCGCCGGATAGCCGAGCGCGCGGATGCGCTCCGCCACCTCGTCCAGGGCGGTCCACAGCTCCGTGTACTGGGTCATGAACATGGTGTGGAGCGTGTTGAACATCGGCCCCGTGACGTTCCAGTGGAAGGAATGCGTCTTCAGGTACAGGGCGAAGGTGTCGGCCAGCACGTTGTTCAGGCCTTCGGCAATGGCCTTGCGGTCGGCTTCCGCGATCCCGATGTCGATCTGCATGGTTTCCCAATCCTCCGAGGGGTTGTCTTCCATTCTTGGCTGCAATCGAGGCTACGCCCCGCTGCGCCCCGGGTAAAGACCCTACTTTAGAAGCTTTCTAAAAAGCAGCCCTGCGCAACCCGCATGCCCCGGCATGCCGTGAAGGCCACCCCGACAAGCTTGGGCGCGCCCGGTGCGGGTCAAGATGTGCACCGCAACAGCAGCCGTATCAAGCGATTGAAGCGTCCCGCCCCGCGCTGTCAATGGTACAGCCCGACATAGGCGACCAGATCCTGGCCCGGCACGCGCTTCACGAAGGTGGTCTTCGGCTCGATCCGGTTGCTGGCCGGGTTGAGCCAGCGGTACTCCACCCAGCCCTCGCCCCCATCCCGCGCCACCGACAGGATGTCGCGGACGATGTCGCGGCCGTCCGGGTCCTTCACGTTGATCACGCTGATCCCAACCCCGGCCGGCCGGGGCGGATAGACCTTCCACACCCCGGCGAAGTCGATGACGGTGACGTAGAGCGCGCCGTGCCGGAACTCGCCGTCCCGGTTGAACGCCGCCGCCGCCGTGTCCAATCCCTTGGCGGCGATCAGGTCTGCGGCCTTCAGCGCGATGGCGCGGACCTGCTCCCGCTCCGGATCGCCGGGCTGGGCGCGGATGCCCGCGGGGTGGACCGTCGCGGCCAGAAGGGCGGTCAGCAAGACCCATAAGACGCGGAGCGGCGGCACTCGGACGAAGGCGCTCACGACAGATCTCATGGCAAATCCCCCGGACCGGCCAATGCGGGAACGTCATGCGGAAAAGGGCGCCGATCGGTTCGCCCACTGTCGAAAGAAAGTAGGCCTCCGGCAATCCGCAATCCTGCGGCCTATTGCCGCAAAGTTCCGCGCGCGCCACACTGTCCCCAGCGTCCGGCACCAAAGGCCCGCCCGGCCTCCGCCGATCGATCGGCCCCATCCAACGGTGCGCGCCGGCCCGGACCGCATTTGGGAGGAACATCGCATGCGCATCGCAATCATGGGGGCGGGCGCGGTCGGCGGCTATTTCGGCGCACGCCTCGCCACCACCCACGGAGCCGAGGTGCATTTCATCGCCCGCGGCCGGCATCTGGAGGCCATCCGCCGCGACGGCCTGCGCATCGAGAGCGAGGCCGCACCCCTGCACCTGACCGACGTCCGCGCGACCGACGACCCGGCGGAGGTCGGGCCGGTCGACCTCGTGCTGTTCGCCGTCAAGCTGTGGGACACCGACCGCGCGGCGGAGGCCTGCCGCCCCCTGGTGAAGCCGGGCACCGTGGTGGTCACCGTGCAGAACGGCGTCACCGGGATGGACACGCTGTGCCAGATCCTGGGGCGGGAGCATGTGGCGGGCGGCGTCGCCCACATCGGCGCCACCATCGCCGCCCCCGGCGTGATCCGCCACACCGGAACGCTGGCCCGCCTGACCTACGGGGAGCTGGACGGGCGCCCTTCCCCCCGGCTGACCGCCTTCCACGCGCTGGCCGAGGCGGCCGGGTTCGAGGCGGTGCTGTCCGCGGCGATCCTGCGCGCGCAGTGGGAGAAGTTCGCCTTCCTGGCGCCCTTCAGCGGGGTCACCGCCCTGACCCGCCAGCCCGCCGGGGTGATCCGCCGCGTTCCGGAAAGCCGCGCCCTGTTCCTGGACGCGGTGGCGGAGGTCGCCCGGCTGGCCCGCGCCCGCGACGTCGATCTGGGCACCGGCATCGTCGCCCGCGTCGAGGCGCTGCTCGACGGCGTGCCGCCCGCCATGACCTCCTCCATGCTGAACGACCTGATGCGGGGCGGGCGGCTGGAGCTGCCCTGGCTGTCCGGGGCGGTGGTGCAGCTCGGCTCGGAGCTGGGGGTGCCGACGCCCGTCCACCGGGTGATCGCGGCGGCCCTGGCGCCCTACGCCGACGGACCGCCCTAAGGAATGACACCCCAGCGGGGGCGGCGTGACGTCATGCCGCCCCTTTTTTCCATCGACAGGTCCCCCGCCACGGGTGGACCATAACCTTGAAAAGGCACTGTTTTTAAAGCACCGGACCAGTCCGGCACCCTGTCAGGGCCATGCGCGCCGCCGGTGCTTCCGGCCACAGCGTCCCACCCGGCCCACCCAGGCCACCCGGCGTTCCGGCCGATGCCCACACGGGAAGACGCCATACGGGAGGTGTGCATGCCCCATACACAGATCCAGACGGCCCGCTGCGCCGCGCTGGTCGGCCCCTATCTCAGCGGCAAGACATCGCTTCTGGAAAGCCTGCTGTCCGCCGCCGGGGCGACCACGCGCAAGGGCAGCGTCCGCGACGGCAACGCGGTCGGCGACAGCTCCCCCGAGGCCAAGGCCCGGCAGATGAGCGTCGAGGTCAACGTCGCCTCCTTCGAGTTCCTGGGCGAGCGCTGGAGCGTGCTTGACTGCCCCGGCTCGGTGGAACTGGCCTGCGAGACGCAGAGCGCCCTGATGGTGGCGGACGTCGCCGTGATCGTGGCCGAGGCGGCGCCGGAAAAGGCCGTGTTGCTCGCCCCGCTGTTCAAGTTCCTCGACGACAACCGCATCCCCCACCTGCTGTTCATCAACAAGGTGGACAGCCTGGGCGACCTGCGGGTGCGCGACGTGGTGCAGGCCTATCAGGCGGTGTCGGCGCGCAAGCTGGTGCTGCGCGAGGTGCCGATCCGCGAAGGCGGGAAGATCACCGGCTTCGTCGATCTGGTCAGCGAGCGCGCCTGGCACTTCAACCCGCACAAGCCGTCCAACCTCGTCCAGATCCCCGACAGCCTGAAGGACCGTGAGCACGAGGCCCGGCAGGAGATGCTGGAGGCCGTGGCCGACTACGACGACGCGCTTCTGGAAAAGCTGCTGGAGGACGTCGCCCCCGACACGCAGGAGGTCTACGACCGGCTGGCCAGCGAGCTGGCCGACGACCTGATCGTCCCGGTCTTCTTCGGCTCGGCGGAGAACGACAACGGCATCCGCCGCCTGCTGAAGGCACTGCGCCACGAGGGGCCGGACGTCGCCACCTCGGCGGAGCGCGCCGGCATCCCGGCGGATGCCACGGTGGCCGCCCAGGTCTTCAAGACGCTGAACGGCTCACACGCCGGCAAGATCAGCCTCGCCCGGGTCTGGCGCGGGACGGTCAGCGACGGCATGACGCTGGGCGGGGAGCGGGTGTCCGGCGTCTTCCGCATGATGGGCCACAATCAGGAGAAGCTGTCCCAGGCGGCGGCCGGCGAGGTGGTGGCGCTCGGCCGGCTCGACAAGGCGGCGACCGGCGACCTGCTGACCGACAAGGGCAACGCCGGCCGGTCGGCGCTGTGGCCGGAATTGCCGCCGCCCGTCTTCGGCCTCGCCCTGCACGCCCAGAACCGCAACGACGAGGTGAAGCTGACCGCCGCCATCCAGAAGCTGGTCGAGGAGGACCCGTCGCTGAAGCTGGAGCAGTCCACCGACACCGGCGAGCTGGTGCTGTGGGGCCAGGGCGACATCCATCTCCAGATCGCCATGGACCGACTGCGCAACAAGTTCAACGTCACGGTCAAGGGGGTGCCGCCGCAGGTGCCTTACCGCGAGTCGATCCGCAAGGGCACCGCCCACCACGCCCGCTACAAGCGGCAGACCGGGGGCCACGGCCAGTTCGCCGACATCCATGTGGAGGTCAAGCCGCTGCCCCGCGGCACCGGCTTCCAGTTCGAGGACGGCATCGTCGGCGGCGTCGTGCCGCGCCAGTTCATCCCGGCGGTGGAGACCGGCGTGCGCGACTACGCGGTGCGCGGGCCGCTGGGCTTCCCCGTGGTGGATTTCGCGGTGAAGCTGACCGGCGGGCAGTTCCACGCGGTGGACAGCTCCGAAATGGCCTTCAAGACGGTGGCGCGGCAGGCGATGACCGAGGCGCTGCCGGCCTGCGAGCCGGTGCTGCTGGAGCCGATCCTGACCGTCTCCATCGCCGTGCCCAGCGACTTCACCTCGAAGGTGCAGCGGCTGGTCAGCGGACGGCGCGGGCAGATCCTCGGCTACGACGCGCGCCCCGGCTGGCAGGGCTGGGACGAGGTGAAGGCCTATCTGCCGCAGGCCGAGATGCACGACCTGATCGTCGAGCTGCGCTCCCTGTCGCTCGGCGTCGGCACCTTCACCTGGAACTTCGAACGGCTGCAGGAGCTGACCGGCAAGGCCGCCGACAAGGCGGTGGAGATCCGCAAGGAGACGCTGGCCGCGCAATAAATCCTCGGATTCCCTCTCCCGCCCCATTCCGGGAGCGGGAGAGGGGGGCGTTTTCGGTTCAATCCGGTCGATTCAACCTGTCCGTGGCCCCTCCGCATCCCCACGTGTCAGCCGACCGAATTAATTGACCGTATACGAAAGGAATGGCGCGCCATGGATGCTCACAGGCAACCCGCCGGCCGGCGCCCGGCAGCCTTCATCAAGGAGTTCATGAGCAACGAGGCCTCGGGCGGCATCCTGCTGATGGTCGCCGCGGCGCTGGCTCTGGTGGTGGCGAACTCTCCCTTGTCCGCCGCCTATTTCGACACGCTCCACACTTACGTCCTGGGGCTCAGCATCGGCCATTGGATCAACGACGGGCTGATGGCGATCTTCTTCCTGCTGGTCGGGCTGGAGATCAAGCGGGAGATGCTGGACGGCCAGCTCTCCACCTGGTCGTGCCGCATCCTGCCGGGCGTCGCCGCGGCGGGCGGCATGCTGGTGCCGGCGCTGGTCTATCTCGCCTTCAACGCCGGCAACCCGGTCACGGTCAACGGCTGGGCAATCCCGGCGGCAACCGACATCGCCTTCGCGCTCGGCGTGCTGTCGCTGCTCGGGCCGCGCGTTCCGGTCTCGCTCAAGATCTTCCTGACGGCCCTGGCGATCATCGACGACCTGGGCGCGGTCATCATCATCGCCTTGTTCTACACCGCCGACCTGTCCCTGCCCGCGCTCGGCGTGGCGGCGCTGCTCCTGGCGGCGCTGATCGGCCTCAACCGGTTCGGCGTGCGCAGCCTCCTGCCCTATCTGGTCCTCGGCGCGGGCCTGTGGGGCGCGGTCCTGCTGTCGGGCGTGCACGCGACGCTGGCCGGCGTGACGCTGGCCCTGACCATCCCGCTGCATCCCGCCTCCGGCGTGGCGGCGGGCCCGCAAGCGCCGCTGCTCCGGCTGGAGCACGCCATCCACCCCTGGGTGGCTTTCCTGATCGTTCCGGTCTTCGGCTTTGCCAACGCAGGCGTGTCCTTCGCCGGGATGGACGCCTCGATCCTCACCGGCTCGCTGCCGCTGGGCATCGCGCTCGGCCTGTTCCTCGGCAAGATGGTCGGCGTGTTCGGCACCGCCTGGCTGACCATCCGGCTGGGCTTCGCGAACATGCCGGCCGGCGCCAACACCGCGCAGCTCTACGGCGTCGCCCTGCTGTGCGGCATCGGCTTCACCATGAGCCTGTTCATCGGCGCGCTAGCCTTCCCGACCTCGCCGGAGCTGGGCGACGCGGTGAAGGTGGGCGTCTTCGCCGGGTCGATCCTGTCGGCGACGGCGGGCGCTTTGGTCCTTCGGCTGGTGTCGGCCAAGGACGCCGCCCCGGCACTGACGGCCGCGGGCGCCGACCGCGGCGCGTAAAACGAAAGCACACAAACGAAAAGAGGGGGCCTTCCGGCCCCCTCTTCCTTTTTCACCGGTCGCAAATGCCGGAGATCAGTCCCTCAGATTGCCGCAGGCGCGCTGGATGCGCTTGCAGGCCTCTTCCAGGGCCTCGGTGCTGGTCGCGTAGGAGATGCGGAAGTGCGGGGCGAGGCCGAAGGCCGAACCCTGGACCACCGCAACGCCTTCCGACTCCAGCAGGTAGGTGACGAAGTCCTCGTCGGTCTCGATCACCTTGCCGTCCGGCGTCGTCTTGCCGATGGTGCCGGCGCAGGACGGGTAGACGTAGAAGGCGCCTTCCGGCTTCGGGCAGGAGATGCCCTTGGCCTGGTTCAGCATCGACACCACCAGATCGCGGCGCTGGGCGAACACCGCGGCGCGCTCCGCGATGAAGTCCTGCGGACCGTTCAGCGCCTCGACGGCGGCGGCCTGGGCGATCGAGGTCGGGTTGGAGGTCGACTGGCTCTGGATCACGCCCATCGCCTTGATCAGCGCCTTCGGGCCGCCGGCGTAGCCGATGCGCCAACCGGTCATGGCGTAGGACTTCGACACGCCGTTGACGGTCAGCGTGCGGTCGTACAGTGCCGGCTCGACCTGGGCCGGGGTCACGAACTCGATGCCGTCGTAGAGCAGGTGCTCATACATGTCGTCGGTCATCACCCAGACCTGCGGGTGCTTCACCAGCACGTCGGTCAGGGCCTTCATCTCGTCGCGCGTGTAGGCCGCACCCGACGGGTTGGACGGGGAGTTCAGGATCAGCCACTTGGTCTTCGGCGTGATCGCCTTCTCCAGGTCGGCGGGCTGCAGCTTGAAGCCCTGCTCAGCCGGGCAGGAGACGAAGACCGGCGTGCCTTCGGCCAGTTCCACCATGTCCGGGTAGGACACCCAGTAGGGGGCCGGGATGATGACCTCGTCGCCGGCGTTCAGCGTCGCCATCAGGGCGTTGTACAGCACCTGCTTGCCGCCGACGCCGACCGTGATCTGGTCGGGCGCGTAGGTCAGGCCGTTCTCGCGCTCGAACTTGGCGCAGATGGCCTTCTTCAGCGCGGGCGTGCCGTCCACGGCCGTGTACTTGGTGTCGCCGGCCTGGATGGCCTTGATGGCGGCGTCCTTGATGTTGTCGGGGGTGTCGAAGTCCGGCTCGCCGGCGCCGAGGCCGATGACGTCGCGACCGGCCGCCGCAAGCTCGCGGGCTTTCTGGGTGACGGCAATGGTCGGCGAGGGCTTGATGCGCGACAGACGGGACGCGATGATCGACATGGCGTACTGGCCCCTATGACGAAGGTGGCGGAAGGTTGGGGTGAGAACTTGGTATGACCGCGCGAACGCGACGCGGGACCTTACTTCCGCCTTATTGCTCTTGCAAGCCGATCACTCCCCGAGCGGAGCGGTTTCCCGGCAGGCGGGCGCGCCGTTCGGTGCAAAGGCCGGATGCTGCACCGCACAGGCCCGGCTTGACAGCCCGCGCCGCGGACGGGGTATCTTACCTCTTTCTAATCAATTCCATCATCCGGAGGATCTGCATGCTCACCCGCGTCACGCTGGCCGCCACGGCCGCCCTGCTCCTCGTCGGCAGCACGGCGATGGCCCAGGATTCGATCAAGGCGCGCAAGGACGGTTTCCAGACCAGCAAGAACGCGATGGCCGAGATCAAGGACCTGCTGGGGAGCGACAAGGTCGCCCAGGTCGGCCCGGCCGCCCAGCGCATGAGCGCCTTCGCCGCCCAGATCCCCACCCTGTTCCCGGCGGGCAGCGACAAGGGCGACACCAAGGCCAAGGCCGACATCTGGGCGAACAACGCCGACTTCACCGCCAAGGCCCAGGCCTACGAGGCGGCCGCCAAGGGGCTGGAAGCCGCCGCCGCCTCCGGCGACAAGGCCGCCACCGCCAAGCAGTTCGCCGCCGTGGGCGGCGCCTGCAAGGCCTGTCACGAGCGCTACCGCGCCGACTGATCCGGCCGGTCCGCAAACACGTCCTTCCCCGCCGAGCGTGGGGAAGGACCCTTGCGGCGGGCCTCAGCCCGCCTGCACCACCGCCGCCACCAGACCCGCCGCCGCCGCCAGCACCGCCAGGGCCAGAGTGGCCGGACGGCGCTTCGGCGACTCGACCGGCGCATCCGCCGGGATCGCCTTCCGCCCCGTGACCATCGGGCGGATCAGATTGTCCCGCTTGACCAGCAGATAGGCCAGCACGGCCAGCACATGCACGCCGATCAGGATCAGGATTCCGTCGGCCAGGATGCGGTGCAGCGTGCTGAACCCCGCCACGACACTCCCCGATGCCAGAGCCACCAGCGGCCCGTCCACCAGGATGTCATCGGAGGTGAAGAGGCCGGCCACCGCCTGGAGCGTCAGCGCCCCCAGCAGCGCCAGCACCATCAGCCCGCCCATCGGGTTGTGCCCGACGACCGGCGCCGGTTCCTGGCCGCCGCGCCCGGCGCGGAGCATCCCGCGGGCGTAGGCGAGGACGGCGCGCGGCCCCTTCACGAAGTGGCTGAAGCGCGCGGTCTGGCTGCCGACCAGCCCCCAGACCAGCCGGAAGAGCAGGAGCGCCAGGATCGCCTCCCCCGCCAGCATGTGGATGGTCATGCGGTCGGTCTTGGCGGAGACCACCGCGACCGTCACCAGAAGGACCAAGCCCCAATGAAACAGGCGCGTCGGCAAGTCCCAGACCGCCACCTCGCGCCGGGCCTTGGTCCGATTTGTGGTATTACCAACAACCATGAATCACCCCTCGCTTCTTCTGTTCTTCCTTAGACTATGCCCCAAGGCGGCGCCTTTTGCCCAGCTTTCGGAAAAAAAGCGACAATCGTGAGGGAAGGAGGCGGCGCAGCACTGTCATTGCACTTGAAGAAGCGGGCGGACGACGGATATGACGTACTCAAAAATCCGGCCCAACCCCCGTCCCCACCCCATCCCAAAAAGGATGCCCGCGTCATGCCCGACAAGCAGCTTCTCCACCTCGTCTTCGGCGGCGAACTCGTCCGTCCCGATTCCGACCAGTTCGTCGACCCGACGAAGGTCCATATCGTGGGCATCTTCCCCAACTACGACGAGGCGTACAAGGCGTGGCGCGGCGCCACCGGGATGACCATCGACGACGCCCACACCCGCTACTTCATCGTGCACCTGCACCGCCTGCTCGATCCGTCGGCGGACGGGCACAAGCACGATTGACGGCCGGCCGCAACCGGCGGCGCGGGGAACCCTCCGCGCCGCCGCTGCGTTGAGGACCCCCGATGGCGGTCTTCTTCACCAGCGACACGCATTTCGGCCACGCCGGCGCGCTCAGCCGCTTCCGCCGCCCCTTTGCGTCGGTCGCGGACATGGACGAGGCCATGGCGGCCAACTGGAACGCCACGGTCGGTCCGGACGACGAGGTCTGGCACCTCGGCGACTTCGCCCTGCACCGCAAGCCGGACGCGATGGCGGCGCTCCTGGAGCGCCTGCACGGCACCAAGCACCTGATCACCGGCAACAACGACGGCCCCGCCACCCTGGCCCTGCCCGGCTGGGCGAGCGTGCAGCCCTACACGGAACTGCTGCTGGACGAGCGGCGGCTGGTGCTGTGCCATTACGCCTTCCGCACCTGGAACGGCATGTACAAGGGTGCGCTGAACCTGCACGGCCACAGCCACGGCCAGTTGAAGGGCATGCCCCGGCAAATCGACGTCGGCGTGGATGTGTGGGATTTCCGCCCGGTCACCGTCCGCGAGATCCTGGCCTCGCGGCAGCGGACGAAGAAACGGGAATAGTCCACGCGACACCCGCCGTTGCCGTCCGCAAGGAAAGGCCGACGCAGCGGCTTGTTGAGAAAAGACGCTCATTCCTGTCCTGCTGCCCTGTCCTCCTGCCCTGCCCTCCTGCCCTGCCCTCCCGCGATGCCCGCGCCCCGTCCGCGTCGCGGAATCGTCGAAAACCTCATCCGGGACGAAGCGCGCGCTTGACGTCGGGCATAAATACTATTTTTCTATAGGGAATATGTATTATAAATACAGACACGATTCGTTGTTACGAAGCGCCGCGGTCCTCCCGGCGCCGCTGGCCGCCCTGCCCTGACCCGACCGCACCCTTTCTCCCAGACGGAGCCTCGCTTCATGCCGGACACCCTCGTTTCCGCCGAATCTTCCATTGCCGGTCTTCCGGACGACCTCGTGCCGGCTGCCGAGCGCCTGTTCCTGAACGCCCGCACGCCGCAGTCCTGGTCGGACCGCCCGGTCCCGCTGGAGACGCTGCACCGCCTTTACGAGCTGGTCCGGCTGGCGCCGACCGCCTTCAACGGCAGTCCGGCGCGTTTCGTCTTCCTGACGACGCCGGAGGCCAAGGAACGGCTGCGCCCGGCGCTGAGCCGCGGGAACCTGTCCAAGCTGGCCGCCGGAGTCATTGCCATCGTCGCCTACGACCGCCGCTTCACCGAACATCTGCCGGTGCTGAGCCCGCATTTCGACCCGACGCCGCTGTTCACCAACGATCCCGCCCTGACGGAGGCAACCGCCTTCCGCAGCGGCACGCTCCAGGCCGGCTACCTGATCCTGGCCGCCCGGCTGCTGGGGCTGGACGCCGGGCCGATGTCGGGGTTCGACGCCGACGCGGTGGACCGGGAGTTCTTCCCCGACTTGCGCCTGCACGCCAACATCCTCGTGGCGCTCGGCCATGCCGAGGGGCCGCCGGCCCGTCCCCGCGCACCGCGCCTGGACCTGTCCCAGGCCGTGACGATCCTGTGAGCCAACCGCGGTACGAGGGCGCACGCCATGACCGTTCCCACCGGGGTGCGGCGCCCGGAGAAGGCGTGAGCCCCCCTGCCGTCTTGCGCCCGCTGGCGCAGGCGCCCGCGGCGGACCTCGCCCGCGTGCGCTTCGTGCTGACCGACATGGACGACACGCTGACCCACCGGGGCCGCCTGTCCGCCCGCACCTACGACGCCATCGAGCGGTTGCGGGACGCCGGGCTTCCGGTGCTGCCGGTGACCGCCGCCCCCGCCGGCTGGGCCGACCAGATGGCCCGCATGTGGCCGGTGGACGGGGTGATCGCCGAAAACGGCGGCCTGTTCCTGCGCCGCACCCCGGACGGCGACGCCGAACGCCGCTTCTGGCACGGGGAGGCGGAGCGGGCGGCGGTCGCGGAACGGCTCGACCGGCTGTCGCACGCCATTCGCGAGGCGTTGCCGGGGGTGGAACCGGCGAGCGACCAGCCCTTCCGCCTGACCAGCCTCGCCTTCCGCGCGCCGGAGGATGCCGGATTGCGGGCGGCCCTGGCCGCGCGCTTTCGGGAGGCCGGGGCGGACGTGACGGTCAATTCGCTGTGGGTGCTGGGCTGGATCGGCGGCTACGACAAGCTGACCATGGCCCGCCGTGTGCTGCGCGAGATCCACGGCCTGGACATCGACGCCGCCGCCGATGCGGTTGCCTACGCCGGCGATTCGCTCAACGACGCGCCGATGTTCGCCCATTTCCCGCTGTCGGTCGGCGTCAGCACGGTGGCCGGCATCCTGCCCGAGCTTCCCGCGCCGCCCGCCTGGATCACCCGCGGACCCGGCGGCGACGGCTTCGTGGAGTTGGCCGACGCGCTGCTGGCCGCCCGCCGCACGGTCCGCTGACGCGCAGCGGGGTCGCGATGCTTCCCACCAACCTCGACATGGACGTGCTGCGGGCGCTGGTCATCGCCATGGAGCATGGCGGGTTTGCCCGCGCCGCCGAGCGGCTGGGCCGCACCCAGTCGGCGATCAGCCTCCAGATGAAGAAGCTGGAGGAGCAGGTCGGCCAGCCGCTGTTCCGCAAGGCGGGCCGCACGGTGGCGCTGACCGACGCCGGGGATCTGCTGCTGGGCTACGCCCGCCGCATCGTCGCCCTGAACGACGAGGCGCTGTCCGCCGCGCGCGGGCGGGCGATGGACGGCACCGTGCGGGTCGGCTTCCCGCAGGATCTGGCGGAACGCTGGCTGCCCGCCGTGCTCGGCTCCTTCCACCGCGCCCATCCGCGCATCCATGTGGAGGCGCAGGTCGGCCGCGGGCGCGAACTGCGCGAGAGGGTCGCGCACGGAGCGCTCGATCTGGCTTTGGCCTTCGGTGAGATCGGCGGCACGCCCGGCATTCCCGGTGCGTCGGCGCTCGCCCATCTGCCGGTGGTCTGGGTGACGCCGAAGGGATTCCGGGGCGATCCGACAGCCTCCTTGCCGCTCGCCCTGCTCGACGCGCCCTGCATGTTCCGCCAGCACGGGATCGAACGGCTGGACGGCGGCGGGCGGCCCTGGCGCATCACCTTCACCAGCCCCAGCCTGTCCGGTTTGTGGGCGGCGGTGGAAGCCGGGCTGGGGGTGACCGTCCGCACCCCGCTGGGCCTGCCGGACACGCTGTCGATCCCCGAACCGGACGGGGCATTGCCGGCGCTCGGCACGGTGCCGCTGGAACTGCACCGCGCGCCGTCCGCGGCCAGCCCCGCGGTGGACCGGCTGTGCGGGATTCTGACCGAGTCCCTGGGCGCGATGCTGGCCGACGCTCGATCGAACAAATAACACTGAATATTCGTTACTTAAGAATTTCTGAACAATCCAATTTGTGTTTTTTGTTTTTCCTATTTCCGCAATAGGAATAGGCTTTTCCCGTAGCGCCAACCCTGGACGGCTTCGGGAGGCATCATGACGGCAGCCACCGCGAAAAAGCCGGGACGTTCGTCCCGCGCCGCCGCGTTCGCGGCGGGCCTGCGCCGCTGCGCGGTGCCTCTGGCCCTGCTGGCGCTGTGGCAGACCAGCGTCGGGCTCGGCTGGATCTCCACCCGGTCCATCCCGTCGCCCACCCAGATCCTGCTGGCCTTCTGGGAACTGACGGCCAGCGGCGAGCTGGCGGTTCATCTGCTGGTGTCGCTGGGCCGGGTCAGCGGCGGGTTGGCCATCGGCGTGTCGGTCGGCACGGTTTGTGCCCTGGTCGCCGGTCTGTCGAAGCGGGGAGAGGACGCGCTGGACGCCCTGCTCCAGATGCTGCGCACCTTGCCCCATCTGGCGCTGGTGCCGCTGTTCATCCTGTGGTTCGGCATCGGCGAGGCGCCGAAGATCGCCCTGGTCGCGCTCGGCTCCGCCTTTCCGATCTACCTGAACCTGTTCGCCGGCATCCGCACCGTGGACGCCAAGGTGGTGGAAGCGGTGTCCACCCTCGGCCTCACCCGGCGGGAGCTGATCGCCCTGGTCATCCTGCCGGGGGCGCTGCCCTCCTTCCTGACCGGCCTGCGCTACGCCCTCGGCGTGGCGTGGCTCAGCCTGGTGGTGGGGGAACAGATCAACGCCTCCAGCGGCATCGGCTATCTGGCGATGACCGCCCGCGACTTCCTGCGCACCGACGTGATCATCGTCGCCCTGATCGTCTACGCCATCCTGGGGCTGCTCGCCGATCTGATCGTCCGGGCGATCGAGCGGTCGGCCCTGGCTTGGCGCCCCGCCTTCATCAAGGAGTGACCCTCCATGAGCCACAGCCTTCCGCAAACCGCCGCTCTCGGGACCGATGCCGTCGTGACGGTGCGCGGCCTGATCCGCGGCTTCGGCAACGGCAACGTGCTGGACGGCCTGTCGCTGGATCTTCAGCCGGGGTCCTTCACCGCCCTGCTGGGCCGGTCCGGCTGCGGCAAGTCCACGCTGCTGCGCACGCTGGCAAAGCTGGACCCGGCGCCGCCCGGCACGGTCACGCTGCCCGACGAGCGCGCCGTGGTGTTCCAGGAACCGCGGCTGGTCCCCTGGATGCCGGTTCTGCGCAACGTCACGCTGGGGCTGCGCCATGCCGACGCGGAAGCCCGCGGCCTCGCCGCCCTGGAGGAGGTCGGGCTGTCCCACCGCAGCCGCGCTTGGCCGCTGACCCTGTCGGGCGGCGAGGCGCAGCGCGCGGCGCTGGCCCGCGCGCTGGTGCGGGAGCCGCGCCTGCTGCTGCTCGACGAGCCCTTCGCGGCGCTCGACGCGTTGACCCGCCTGCGCATGCAGGGGCTGGTCGAAACGCTGTGGCACGCCCACGCCCCGGCGATCCTGCTGGTGACCCACGACGTGGACGAGGCGTTGCTGCTGGCCGACCGCGCCCTGGTGATGGCCGACGGCCGGATCGCCGCCGACATCCCGGTCCCGCTCGCCCGCCCGCGCCGCCACGGCGACCCCGGATTCATCGCGCTGCGCAGCCGCCTGCTCTCCGAACTCGGCATCGACGAGGAGCGTCTCGCCGGGCAGGAGCCGCAGCGCAGCGCGACCGATTCCAGACCGGCGCCGCCCGGCGTGGCCGTGGGCGGCTACGCCCTGCCCGCGGGAGCCGTCGCCGCCCCTTCCCACTGACTCTCAAACCGCGGGACGCCCAGCCCATGCCGTTCGACCCGACCACCGCTTTCGTTTCCCGTTCCCCGTTCGGCATCGGGCGGCGCAGCCTGCTGCGCGGTGCCGCCGGAGCCTGCGGCGCCCTGGCGCTGGGCGGCCTGCCCGCCCCCTCGCGCGCCGCCTCCGGCCCGACGCCGGAAACCGTGCTCCGCATCGCCGACTACAAGGCGTTGGACGGGCTGGCGCTGGAGGCGTCCGGCCAGTTGCCGACACCCTTCCGGTCGCAGTTCGCCGAGTTCGGCTCCGGCAACCTGATCGTGGAGGCGATCAATGCCGGCTCCATCGACGTGGGGTCGAGCAGCGAGATCCCGCCCGCCTTCGGCATCGCCGCCGGGGCGCGCCTGTCCATCGTCGCCGTCGTCAAGGACGATGTGAACTGGCAGGTGGTGCTGGTTCCGCCGGACAGCCCGATCCGCTCGGTCGCCGATCTGAAGGGAAAACGCGTCGGCTATGTCCGCACCACCACCACGCAATACTACCTCGCCAGGATGCTGGGCGAGGTCGGGCTGCGCTTCACCGACATCCAGCCGATCGCCCTGACCCCGGCGGAAGGACAGGCCGCCTTCGAGCAGGGCGCGCTCGATGCCTGGGCGATCTATGGCTATTCCGTGCCCTTCGCCATCAAGAAGGGGGCGCGGGTCCTCGTCACCTCCAACGGCTACCTGTCGGGCAACTACCTGTATCTCGCCTCGCCCGACGCGCTGGCCGAGCCGGGCAAGGCGGCGGCCATCGGGGAGTATTTCCTGCGGCTGCGCCGCGCCTTCGCCTGGCGCGCCGCCCATCTGGAGCGTTGGGCGCAGGTCCATTCCGCGGCCATCGGCGTCTCCGCCGAGATCGACCTGGAAATCCTCCGGAAGAATTCGCGCCAGCGCGACCTTGCCCCGATCACCGACGCCGACGTCGCCTCGGCCCAGAACGTCGCCGACACCTTCCACGAACTGGGCGTGCTGCCCAGGCGGATCGACATCGCCCCGGCCTTCGACCGCCGCTTCAACGACATCCTGTCGCGTCCGCTCAGCTGACCGGACGCACCCCCAATCCCGCCCCATCGCCACGCACTTGAAGGGATCGCCCCCATGACCGTTTCAGCCACCGTTTCAGCCACCGCTTCCGCCACCGCTTCCGCCCACCCGCTGCGCTTCGTCGGCTTCGTCGGCAACCACAATGCGTCGGAGATCATTCCGCGCCAGGGGCCGGTGGTCGACCGCGACTACATCGAGACGGTCGCCAAGGCCCATGAGCTGGGCGGCTTCGACGCGGTGCTCCAGGCCTTCCATTCCGACGCGCCGGACAGCCTCCAGGTCAGCCAGCACATCACCGGCGTGACCGACCGGCTGGGCGTGCTGATCGCCCACCGCCCCGGCTTCCAGGCGCCGACCATCCTGGCCCGCCAGTTCGCCACGCTCGACCAGCTGAGCCGGGGCCGCGTCGCCATCAACGTCATCACCGGGGCCGAGCGCAGCGAGCTGGCGCGCGACGGCAACAGCGTGGACGACAAGGACGACCGCTACGCCCGCACGTCGGAGTTCCTCGACATCGTGCGCGCCGAATGGACCAGCGAGACGCCCTTCGACTACGCGGGCAAATACTACCGCGTCGAGCAGGCCTTCTCGCAGGTGAAGCCCTACAACGCCTCGGGCATCCCGGTGTGGATCGCCGGCGCGTCGCAGGCCGCCATCGACGTGGCGGGGCGCCACGCCGACACCTTCGCCCTGTGGGGCGAGACCCACGAGCAGGTGCGCGAGCTGCTGGGCCGCGTGCGCGCCGCCGTCGCCAAGGCGGGCCGCCCACAGCCGGCCTTCAGCCTGTCGCTGCGCCCGATCCTGGCCGACACCGAGGAGGCCGCCTGGGCCAAGGCCGACGCCATCCACCAGAAGGCCAAGGCGCTGCTGGACAAGACCGGCTTCCGCCGCGGCGATCTGCCCAGCAACGAGGGTGCCCGCCGCCTGATCGCCATCGCCGATGCCGCCGCCGACAAGGGTCATCGCCACGACAAACGGCTGTGGACCGCCATCGCCGGGCTGACCGGGGCCAAGGGCAACTCCACCTCGCTGGTCGGCACGCCGGATCAGGTGGCCGACGCGCTGCTGGACTATTACGACCTCGGCATCACCACCTTCCTGATCCGCGGCTTCGACCCGCTGCCCGACGCCATCGCCTATGGCCGGGAGCTGCTGCCGCGCGTCCGCCAGCTGGTGGCCGAGCGCCGGCAGGCCCAGGCCGTCGCCGCGGAGTAGGGGCGTGGTGGCGGGCCGGTCGCCGGTCGTCCTCAATCAGATCGGCGCCCTGGTGGGGGAGCGGATCGCCGCCCACCCGTCGCGCCCGACGGTGCTGCGGCACGAGGACGGCCGTCCGCCCTGGGACATCCCGGACGGGGTGGAGGTGCTGCTGACGCGCCCGCTGGTCGGCTGGGACGCGGCGCCCGCCGCACGCCCCGCCGGCTGGGGGCGTGGCCTGCGCTGGATACAGTCGGCCTCCACCGGCATGGACGTCTACCCGTCCTGGCTGCTGGACGGGGCGCCGCTGGTCACCTGCGCCCGCGGCGTCTCCGCCGTGCCCATCGCCGAATATGTGCTGGCCGCCGTGCTGGCCTTCGAGAAGCGGCTCGACGCCGTGCGCCTGCGCGGACCGGAGGACTGGCGGCGGGAGACGCTGGGCGGCCTGTCGGGCCGGCGGCTGGGGCTGGCCGGCTTCGGCGCCATCGGACAAGCGGTGGCGGAGCGGGCGCGGGCCTTCGGCCTGTCCATCGGCGCCGTGCGGCGGTCCGGCTGGACCGGGTCGGAGACGGGGCCGGAGGTGGAGCCCTTCGACCGGCTCGAAGACCTCATCGCGGTCAGCGACCATCTGGTGCTGGCCCTGCCGCTGACCGCCGCCACCCGCGGCGTGGTCGGCGCCGATCTGCTGGCGCGGGCCAAGCCGGGGCTGCATCTGGTCAACGTCGCGCGCGGCGCGCTGGTCGATCAGGAGGCGCTGCTGGCTGCCATCGAGGCGGGGCGGATCGCCGGGGCCACCCTGGACGTGACCGAGCCGGAGCCGCTGCCCGCCGGCCATCCCTTCTACCGCCATCCGGCCATCCGCCTGACGCCGCATCTGTCCTGGTCCGCCCCGGACGTCGAGTCTCGGCTGGCCGAACGAATCCTGGCCAATCTGGACGCCTACGCGCGCGGCGCGCCGCTGCGCGACGTGGTGAACGTCCAGGCCGGCTATTGACTCCACCCCTTGAGGAGCCTCCTTCCGATGACCCACATCCAGCCCCGCCCCCGCAAGTTCTGGCCGCCCGTCGATCCGGTCACCCACACCAGCGTCGAGGAGGAGCGGCAGCACCGCAAGCAGCGGCTGGCCGCCACCTTCCGCCTGTTCGGGCGCTACGGCTACGACAAGGGGCTGGCCGGCCACGTCACCGCGCGCGACCCGGAGCATCACGACCGCTTCTGGATCAACCCGCTGGGCCAGCATTTCAGCACCATCCGGGTGTCCGACCTGCATCTGGTGGACATCGACGGCAACGTCCTGCACGGCGACCGCGCCATCAACCAGGCCGGCTTCACCATCCATTCGGCCATCCACCGCTCCCGCCCCGACGTGGTGGCCGCCGCCCACACCCATTCGACCTATGGCAAGGCGTGGTCGTCGCTCGGGCGGCCGCTGGCCCCGCTGAGCCAGGACGCCGCGGCCTTCTACGAGGATCAGGTGATCTTCGACCCCTACACCGGCGTCGTGCTGACCGAGGGCGAAGGCCGGCGGCTGGTCGAGGCGCTGGGCGACCGCAAGCTGGCGATCCTGAAGAACCACGGCCTGCTCACCCTCGGCCCGAGCGTCGAGGCCGCCGCCTGGTGGTTCATCAGCGCCGAGGACGCCGCCCACACCCAGCTTCTGGCGGAGGCCGCCGGCACGCCGCAGCCCATCGACCACGAGACCGCCCTGCTGACCCGCTCGCAGGTCGGCACCCAGCAGGGCGGCGCCTACAACTTCCACCCGCTTTGGGAATGGATCGTCGCGGCGGAGCCCGACCTGCTCGACTGACCTTGAGCCCCTCTCCCGGGGCGGGAGAGGGGATGCCAACCGCCCGCCCCCGTTCCTCCGCAAAGGCTCCCGCACCATGACCGCAACGCCCGCCTTTCCCCTTCTCAGCCGCCGCGGCGTGATCGCCGCCGGCGCCGTGGCGCTCTCCGCGCCCTTCGTCCTGCGCCGCCGCGCGCTGGCGGCGGAGCCGCTCCGCCTGTCCTGGAACGCGGGGGCCGTCTGCTTCTCCGCCGTGCCGCTGGCCTTCAAGCTGGACCTGTTCAGGAAGCATGGGCTGGAGGTCGACCTGATCAACTTCACCGGCTCCACCGACCAGCTTCTGGAGGCCATCGCCACCGCCAAGGCGGACGCCGGGGTCGGCATGGCGCTGCGCTGGCTGAAGCCGCTGGAGCAGGGCTTCGACGTGAAGATATCGGCGGGCCTGCATGGCGGCTGCATGCGGCTGATCGGGTCCAGGGCGGCGGGTGTGAACACCGTGCTCGACCTGCCGGGCAAGACCATCGGCGTCAGCGACATGGCCAGCCCGTCGAAGAACTTCTTCTCCATCGTCCTGTCCAAATTCGGCATCGATCCGGCCAAGGACGTCGAATGGCGCCAGTACCCCGCAGACCTGCTGGGGCTGGCGGTGGAGAAGGGCGAGATCCAGGCGCTGGCCGATGGCGACCCGCTGGTCTGGCGCCACACCCAGGACCCCAATCTCGTGGAGATCACCAACAACGTCTGCGGCGAGTACTCCACCCGCACCTGCTGCCTCGTCGGGGTGCGCGGCAGCCTGCTGCGCGACAACCGCCCGGCGGCCAAGGCGCTGACCGCGGCGCTGATCGAGGCGCAGCACGCCGCCTACGCCGACCCGCGGGCCGCCGCCGCGGCCTATGCCCCCTTCGCCCCGAAATTCCCGGTGGAGGATCTGGAGGCGATGCTGCGCAGCCACGCCCACAACGTCACGCCGGTCGGCGACGCGCTGCGCCAGCAGCTCGCCCTCTACACCGACGAGCTGAAGAGCGTCTCGGTCATCAAGCGCGGGACCGACAGCCAGCGCTTCGCCGGACGCATCACGGTGGACCTCGTCTGACCGCCGTCGCCGTCCAGTTTCCCTTCTCGCAGCGGACCGACCCGACATGCCCCCCGACACGCTCCATGCCGACTTTTCCTTCCAACCCGCGCCCCTCGGCAAGGCCGCCCCCGCCCCGGCGGTGGACGAGGCCGAGATCGCGGCGCTGGCCGCCCGCTTCACCCTTCGCGCCGCGGAGCACGACGCCGCCGCCAGCTTCCCCTTCGAGAATTTCGAATGGCTGCGGGAGGCGGGGCTGCCGGCGCTGGTCGTTCCGGCGCCGCTGGGCGGCAAGGGCGGCGGGCTGAGGGACGCGTTGGCCGTGGTCGGCGGGCTCGCGCGGGGGGAACCGTCCACCGCCCTGGTGCTGGTGCTGCAATACGCCATTCTCAACCAGATCCAGCGCCGCGCCGGCTGGCCGGAGCCTCTGCGCGACCGCATCCTCCGCAGCGCCGCAACCGAGGGCGCCATCATCAACCTGCTGCGGGTCGAGCCGGAACTGGGCACCCCCCACCGCGGCGGCCTGCCGGCCACCGTGGCGCGCCGGGTGCCGGGGGGCTGGCGGATTTCCGGGACCAAGCTCTACTCCACCGGGCTGCCGGTGCTCTCCTGGCTCGGCGTCTGGGCGCGCACGGACGACGAGGAGCCGCTGGTCGGCACCTGGGTGGTGCCGCGCGGCGACGGCCTCGCCGAACAGGGCATCGAAGTGCGCGAAAGCTGGAACCACATCGGCATGCGGGCCAGCGGCAGCCACGAGGTGATCTTCCACGACACCTTCGTTCCCGACGACCATGTCGGCGAACGGCGCCCCGCCGCCGGCTGGACGGTGCCCGACCCGGTTGGCTCCGCCTGGCTGTCCACCCTGTTCAGCGGCGTCTACGACGGCATCGCCCGCTCGGCGCGGGACTGGCTGACCAGCTTCCTGCACGCCCGCAAGCCGACGGCGCTGGGCGGCGCCCCGCTGGCGACCGTGCCCCGCCTTCAGGAGGCGCTGGGTGCCATCGAGGCGCTGCTGCTGACCAACACGGTGCTTCTGCGCTCCCTGTCGGCCTCGGCGGACGTCGGGACCGTCCCGCCGGCCAGCGACAGCTTCCTGATCAAACACACGGTGACCAACAACGCGATCGACGCGGTCGCCAAGGCGCTGGAGATCACCGGCAATCCCGGCCTGTCCCGCGACAACCCCCTGGAACGTCATCACCGCGACGTGCTGTGCGCCCGCGTCCATGCCCCCCAGAACGACATGATCCTGACCGGCGCCGGGCGCGCCGCCCTGGCCCGCTCAGCCCCGTGATCCGGTAAAGATGATCCGGTAAAAGATGGAGGGCACGGCCGGGCGCGCGCCCCGCGTCGATTCCTCAGATCACGAAGTCGCCGCGCTCCTTCCGGCGCCGCGCGTGCTCGGCGGCCAGCCGGTCGAGGGTGTCCGCGGCGGCCTGCGGTGCCTCCGGACGGCCCAGCAGATAGCCCTGGATCAGGGTGCAGCCGTTGGCGGCCGTCCAGGCGCGCTGCTCCGGTGTCTGCACCCCCTCGGCCACCAGGGTCATCGACAGGCTGCGGGCAAGGCCGATGATGGCGCGGTACATCGCCAGATCGGCCATGCGCATCAACTCCTCCACCCGGTTGCCAAGATCGGATGGCGCGAGAGATCGGGGTCCCCTGCAGCGGCGAGCGGGAATCGAGCCGCCCTACGGAAATCCCCTCAGGTAACGACCGGGTGGTCCGACGGCAGACCGCACGACACCCTTCCTATCGCGTATGCGGCTTCAGGTCGGGAGAACGAGATGAGAGCAGTTGTCTATAACGGACCGCGCGATGTTGCGGTGCAGGACGTGCCCGACGCGCGGATCGAGAGACCGACCGACGTGTTGGTGCGGATCACGAGCACCAACATCTGCGGCTCCGACCTGCACATGTATGAGGGCCGGACCGACTTCCCGCGGGGCGGCGTTTTCGGGCACGAGAACCTCGGGCAGGTGGCCGAAGTGGGCGACGCCGTCGATCGGGTGAAGGTCGGGGACTGGGTCGCCATCCCCTTCAACATCGGCTGCGGATTCTGCAAGAACTGCGAGCGCGGCTTGAGCGCGTTCTGCCTGACCACGGCGGATCGAAGCGTCATGCCGAACATGGCCGGCGCCGCGTACGGCTTCGCCGACATGGGACCGTACCGGGGCGGCCAAGCCGACCTTCTGCGCGTTCCCTACGGCGACTACAATTGTCTGAAACTGCCGCCGGACGCGGAGGAGCGGCAGAACGACTATGTGATGCTGGCCGACATCTTCCCGACCGGCTGGCATGTCACCGAGCTCGCCGGACTGCGTCCCGGCGAGTCGGTCGTCATCTATGGGGCCGGGCCGGTCGGCCTCATGGCCGCCCACGCGGCGATGATCAAGGGCGCCTGCATGGTCATGGTCGTCGATCGTCATCCCGACCGCCTGCGCCTTGCAGGCTCGATCGGGGCCCTGCCCATCGACGATTCCAAGGGCTCCCCGGTGGATCAGGTCCTTGAGTTGACGAACGGCATCGGCGCCGACCGCGGCTGCGAGTGCGTCGGCTATCAGGCGCACGATCCGGAGGGCCACGAGCACCCCAACATGACCATGAACAATCTGGTCAAGTCGGTGAAATTCACCGGCGGCATCGGCGTCGTCGGCGTCTACACGCCCCAGGACCCGGCCCCCCAGGACCCTCTCTACAAGCAGGGCGAGATCGTTTTCGACTACGGCCTCTTGTGGTTCAAGGGTCAGACGATCGGCACAGGCCAGTGCAACGTGAAGGCATACAATCGGCAGCTGCGCGACCTCATTTCGACCGGCCGCGCGAAACCGTCCTTCATCATCTCGCATGAGCTGCCGCTGCGTGAGGCGCCAAACGCCTACCAGCACTTCGACGCACGCGACGATGGCTGGACCAAGGTGGTCCTCAAGCCCGCCGCGTGACCAGCCGGGCCGGGCGGGCCGTCGCTCGCCCGGCCTCTCCGCCATCTCGCCGGACGGGCTCGAGCCTGAGGACGTCATGCCGATCTACGACTACGAGTGCGAAGCGTGCGGGCCGTTCACGGCGATGCGGCCCATGGCCCAGTTCCGGGACCCATGCGCCTGCCCGGAATGCGGTGCCGCGGCACCGCGAACCTGTCTCAGCGCACCCGCCATTGCCAGCAGCACCCCGGGTGGCCGCATTGCCCACGATGACGCCGAGCCGGGGGCGACCCATCCGCACCGGGTTTCGGCTGCGCATCCCGCCGGCTGCGGCTGTTGCGTGCGCCGCTTGCCACTGCCAAACGCCCTGTCCGCGGGCGGACGGGTGTTCACGTCGCATGGGCCGGTCCGACGGAGCGGGCAGTAACCAGGGAAGGGTTATCCATGGCAAGCGGCATCGTGGCTGCACAACGCGGCGAAATGGCCGATTGCCGATCCTGCACGACATCGCTTGGGCAACAAGCGTCACGGCGCTCTGTTGGCTAAGACAATCGGCGCAGAGAAAGACCGTGCCCTGGCTTCCACGTCCTCTTTCACAAATCATTGCAGAGGCGATCGTCACCATGAGCGTGGACATCCTCTTCCGCCCGTTTGCCCTGAAGTCGCTGAATCTGAAGAACCGGATCGTCATGGCCCCGATGACCCGGTCCTTTTCGCCGGGCGGCGTGCCGACGGACGATGTGGCCGCCTACTATCGCCGCCGGGCGGAGAACGAGGTCGGCCTGATCCTTTCCGAGGGCACCGTCATCGACCGGCCCACCTCCTCGAACGATCCCAACGTTCCGCGCTTCCATGGAGAGGAAGCGCTGGCCGGTTGGAAGAGGGTCATCGACGGTGTGCACGCGGCGGGGGGCGCGATGGCGCCGCAGATCTGGCACATGGGCGTGATGGCCCCGCACCTGTCCGGCTGGACGCCGGCGCAGCCATTCGAAGGCCCCTCGGGCCTCGTCGTGCCGGGCAAGCCCGGCGGCAACGGCATGAGCGAGCAGGACATCGCGGACACCATCGCCGCCTTCGGCCGCGCCGCGGCGGATGCGAAGCGGCTGGGCTTCGATGCGGTTGAGATCCACGGTGCCCACGGCTACCTGATCGACCAGTTCTTCTGGGCCGGAGTGAACAAGCGGACCGACGCCTTCGGCGGCTCCACCCTGCCGGAACGCAGCCGCTTCGCGGTCGAGGTGGTCAAGGCGGTGCGTGCGGCGGTCGGCGAGAACTTCGCCGTGCTCCTCCGCCTTTCGCAGTGGAAGCAGCAGGATTTCGCGGTGCGCCTCGCCAAGACGCCGGAGGAGATGGAAGCGTGGCTGGCTCCGCTGGCCGACGCGGGCGTCGACATCTTCCACTGTTCGCAGCGGCGTTTCTGGCAGCCGGAATTCGAGGGCTCGGACCTGAACTTCGCCGGCTGGGCCAAGAAGCTGACCGGCAAGGCCACGATCACCGTTGGTTCCGTCGGTCTGTCGGGCGAGTTCATCGCTGCCTTCCAGGGCGAGAGTTCGCAGCCCAGCCCTCTGGATGAATTGCTGCGCCGCTTCGAGCGCGGTGACTTCGACCTCGTCGCCGTCGGCCGGGCCCTGCTCTCCGACCCACAATGGGTCCGGAAGGTTCGCGAAGGACGCATGGAGACGTTGCGCGATTTCACCAAGGAAGCGCTTGCGACCCTGGTGTGACGAGCGGGCCCGGGCCGGGTTGAGGACAGCGCGATCGGTGTCAGCCAAACAACGCCAAGTGGTGCATCCGCTAGTTCGCTGTATCCGCGCTCCAGAACGCTTGGTCGTGCCCCACAGCTCCTACACCACGCCACGGGACACGACCGCGCCGTTGATGGAGCGCATCTCTCGAAGCGCGACCAGAACACGCAAGTCCTGGCCATACAGGCACAGAAAACTCCATGCAACGGTAATTGCCCCTCATGGGTCTACATTTCCTCCGTCAGGATATCTGTACAGCGGTTCGGAGATCATGTTGGATAATGTTTGTGGGTCCGATTAGCGTCCCCTTGGCCGGCAGAGGAGCGCGGCCGATGCGTGCTCATTCACGTTGCACCCGTTTCGCTTACAGGTTTTGCGGCGTTCTTCTGATCGCACTGGCGACCGTTGCCATCGCTTGCCCGGCGGACGCCCGTCCAGGCGATGTCCGGATCGTCTACGCCATGCCGAAGAACCCTTCGCACGCGGCGATTTACCGGACGTTGCAGGAAAAGCGCGTGCTGGAACGCATCCGCGACCGTGTGGAGGGAATCGACCTGCCGCGCGTGCTGACCATCCGGACCGAAGGGTGCGACGGTGAGATCAATGCCTCCTACGAAACCTCCGACGCCACACTGAGCATCTGCTACGAGTATCTCGCCTACATCCAGGAACTCGGACAGAACATCCCACCGGCCGGTGTCAGCGAGGGGCTGACGCCTGCGAACTACATCGTCGGACCCTTTCTGGAGGTCGTGCTTCACGAACTCGCCCACGCCATTTTTGATCTGAAGAAAGTGCCGATCCTGGGCCGTGAGGAGGATGCCGCCGACCAGATCGCCGCCTACACGTTGTTGCAATTGGGCAAGGACGAGGCCCGCCGGGTGATCGCCAGCGTTGCCGTGATGTACGCGAGCGAGGCGAAGGAAGCGCCGACGGAATTGAAGGACTTCGCGAACGAGCACAGCTTGCCTGCCCAACGTTTCTACAACTTGATGTGTATCAGCTATGGTTCCGACCGGAAGAGCTTCGGCGACTTCGTGGAGAAGGGCTATCTGCCGGCCGAACGGGCCGAACTGTGCGAAGAGGAGTACCGGCAGGTCAAGTTTGCCTACGAAAAGCTCGTGGCGCCCCATTTGAGGGGTGTGCGGAAGGCGAACCGCTCCGGGTGAGCATCCGCTCCGGCTTTCCCGCGCTGCAAAGACCAAATGAAGTTTGACCATCCCCGTTTTCCGCGCAGAGGGAATCTGGTCAAGTGGCCTCAAGAGCGCGGTGACAAAAAGCAAAAAATCAATTCCAATGAAAACCCGTCTCTATCGCAGAAGCGGCACGACCATCGGTTTGTTTTCGAGCGGGTGAACATCACTATTATAGCCAAAAATCAGATACCCTGCGATGGCTATTGCCCCAATGACAACAGCCGTTTTTGCTATCAGGATGACGAGGTATTTATACTGGGAATTTTCCATTGTCTTCCTGCGGCTGTGCATCATGTTCATTGTCCCGAGAGAACCGAATGTTTTTTGGAACGCGAGGCGCCCGGACGTTCGCAATTCTTCCTGATCTGCGAACGCCGAAGCCCGTTTGATCCTTTCCGCTAACGCCGACCACCCATCCGACCGCCACCCAGCCTGCCTCCACCAAAGCTGCCGCGATCAAACGAGCCGGTCCGGGTTCCGGCGCCACTTCGATCCGGGCCACCGCCGGACCCCGCCGGGAAGCGCGATGGCCCGGCCGCGGCAGGCGTCACGGAACGGAGCGTCCCATCGCGGACGCGGGTCTGCATGCTGGAAACCACCTGTTGCCGCTTCTCCGCATCCAAGCCGCTCCATGCTTGTTGCACGCGCGCGCGCTCGTCGGCGCTGAAAGCGTTCCACCGGTCACGAATCTGCTCCTTCTCCTCGGGTGAGAGCGTGTCCCACTTCTGCTTGAGCGCGGCCTTCTGCTCGTCGGTCAGCCCGGCGAGGAAGTCCACGTCACCCTCATCGTAGTAGTAGACCCAATCGTCATCATAGAACGGGTAGCCCCAAGGGTCGCTCACATAAGCAACGCTTCCCGATCCGGCACAGCCGGCCAGGACGACGATCCCCAGTGCCCCCGCCAGAAACCCGCGTCGCGACCACATGCCGTTCGTTCCCTTGTTTGCAGGTTGGAACAACGTAAGTCTTGGTCGAAGTCACGAGCGTTCTGCTGGTCATATGGATTGGCTATCATTTGGTGTCTTTTTACATCCGCATGACCACCCGCCCGTCGATCTCGTTGTTGCGCATCCGGCTGAACACGTCGTTGATGTTGTCCAAGTGCTCGACCGAATAGTGAACCTTAACCTTGCCGTCGCCGGCGAACTGGAGGCATTCGGCGAGGTCCAACCGGGTGCCGACAATCGATCCGCGGATCGTCTTCCGCATCAGAACCGTGCTGAAGATGTCCAGTTCGAACGATCCGGGCGGCAGGCCGACGAGAACCATGGTGCCGCGCTTGGCGAGCATGCCGAGCGCCTGGTTGAAGGCATGCCGGGACACGGCGGTGACGAGCACGCCCTGGGCGCCACCGCACAAAGCCTTGACCTCGGCGACCGGATCGGTCGTCTTCGCGTTGATCGCGGCGTCCGCGCCCATGGCACGGGCGAGCGCCAGCTTTTCGTCGGAGATGTCGACGGCGATCACGTCGAGCCCCATGGCCTTCGCGTATTGCACGGCGATGTGGCCGAGTCCGCCGATTCCGGAGATCACAACCGTGTCGCCGGGCTTGGTGTCGGTTTCCTTCAGCCCCTTGTAGACGGTTACGCCGGCGCACAGGAGCGGGGCGGCCATTTCCCAGCCAAGCCTGTCCGGCAGGTGGCCCACATAGTTGGGATCCGCGAGCGTGTACTCCGCGAAGCCGCCGTTGACGGAATAGCCGGTGTTCTGCTGCAGGTCGCACAAGGTTTCCCACCCGGCGAGACACTGCCGGCAGTGCCCGCAGGCCGTGTGCAGCCAGGGAACGCCGACCCGGTCGCCCTCCTTCACCGCGGTCACGCCGGCGCCCACCGCGGCAACGGTGCCGACGCCCTCATGGCCTGGAATGAAGGGCGGGTTCGGCTTCACCGGCCAGTCGCCGTCGGCCGCGTGCAGGTCGGTGTGGCAGACACCCGAGGCTTCGATCTTGACCAGGATCTGGCCCGGACCGACCTCCGGTACCGGAACCTCTTCGATCGACAGCGGCATTTTGAATTGGCGGACCACCGCCGCTTTCATCGTTTTTGCCATGGTTTCCTCCCTTGCCGTGGCTTCCATAGGAACGTTGACGATGTCCTGCATGGCGGCGACGCCGTTGCCGGGCATTCCGGCGCTTTCCGGTTCTTTGGGAAGGTCCCGTCGCGGCCGCAGGTGTAGGGGATCTCCGCGCACAGCAGCGTCCAGGAAAGGAAGGCGCCGCCGACCGAGATCACCAAACCGATGTTGATCAGGGCGGCGCCCCACGGGCCGACGAGGGACTCGAACACGCCCGCCATGGACGGCACCTTGAGGTCGGCGAGTTCGGGTTGCCGCAAGACGCCCGTCGCCAGCAGCGAAACCAGAACGTAGATTCCCAACGCGCCGACGAAACCGATCACGGTCGCCCGCCCGACGTCGGAGCGGCGGGCCGCGCGGGCGGAACAGACGCTGGCGCCTTCGATGCCGATGAACACCCACAGAGTCACCAGCATGGTGCTCTTCACCTGCTCCATGACCGAACCGAGGCCGCCCGTGCCGGACCCGGCGCCGGTTCCCCAGAAATCCACCGTGAAGCGATCCCAATGGAAGCCGACGATGGCCACCAGGACGAACAGGAACAGCGGCACCAGCTTGACGATCGAGGTGACGACGTTCACGAAGGCCGCCTGTTTGATGCCGCTGAGCACGAGCGCGTGGATCAGCCACAGGCACAGCGACGCGCCGACGATGGGGAAGAAGTGGGACAGGGCCGAGAAGATGGCCACCGCGTAGGCCACGTTTCCAAGAAAGGGGCTCAGCCAATAGCCCCAGGCGCTGTTGAAGCCGACGAACGGTCCGAAGCCGGCCTTGGCGTAGGGGCCTGCGTTCAGGCTCGGCTTGCGTACGGCCAGGTTCGGGTACACGAAGGCGAGCATCATCATGCCGATGCCGGTGATCATCCAGCCGATCAGGATGGCACCGGGCGACGCGCCCTTGGACATGTCTGACGGAAGATTGAAAACCCCGCCGCCGATCATCGAGCCGACAACGAGCGCAACGAGTGGCAGCAAGGTCAGCTTGTCTGACTTCTGCGTCTGCGCCACGCCAGCGTCTTTCACCGACACGAGATCGTTCACGTCAACCGTCGTCATCGCCGTCTCTCCGCTGTCTTCGTCTCCCTGCCCTCATCTCCCTGTCGTCAAGAATTTCCTTCAATGAGGCGGGCAATGAGGCGGGCAATGAGGCGAGGCGTCCTCCGCTCCAGCGCCGACCGGTCACGTCCATTGAATGGTCCATTGAATGGCCTTCAAGGAATGGAGACCGGGAATGGAAGTCCCAAACTTGACTGTTCGACGGCCCGTTACATAAGTTCGATACGGTTTCCACGTCGCCATTGCGGCAATTGCATTGTCTTCTAAGGCCTTGACGGGGCAAAAAAGACTTCTGTCACGCCGTGAACAGGGATGTGATACCGTATCCCGACCGATGACTTTTATCGTGTCAAAAGAAAATCTTGATTTCGCAATATGTTTTATTCCGCACTTGCGAATTTGCAGTTGCGAAATAAGCTGACCGCCTGGCTACCGCTTAAAGAAGCGCGATTTTATTTTTCATCGACCACCAAATTCTGATGGATCCGCCGACGGCAGAACGCAGCTCCAAAGGACTGCAGAATTTGGGGCGGTGATCTGGTGCGATGATCTGGGTAGTCTTGAAACCGTACGTCTTGAGCATCCTGTGTGTCTGCGCGAGGAGCGCGGCGGGAAAACGAAAACCGCGGTACGGGTTGGTGGGCATGCCCGGCGACCTGTCATGCCGCACCGTTTACCACCAACCTGACAACACCCGATCGTTCATTGGAAACGGCAGAGTGCGGGTTTATGCTTGGGTTGATCCGATGGATGACATGAACTGCGTGTTCAATCGAACGCGCGATGGGAATAATGATGGCCGTACAGTCATGTACCGTATGGTCGTCCGATGAAACGATGCACCAAAAGAAAGGAGAGCTGGAACTCTGTCGTGTGCGTCCATTTTTCCGGTGGGTTTCACTTCTGCTTTCATCATACAGAATCCCCGTCTGCCGTGCCATCATGGCGCACGGCCGAACAGCGGAGAACATCCGGACATGGCCAAATCCATCCAATTCAAGGCAGGCGAATTGCTGTTCCGGCGGGGAGACCCGAGCGACTGCGTTTTTTGGGTCAGGCACGGTGAAATCGAAGTCCTGCGCGAGAATGGAGATGACGCCATCCTGATCGGGCATGTGCGGGGCGGCGAGTGGCTGGGCGAGATGGGCATCATTGAAGGCCGCAGCCGGAGTGCCACCGCCCGGGCCGTCAGCGATGGCGCCGCGGAAGTCCTCACCCCGCAGGACTTCCTGGACCGGGTGAGCCGGGACGCATCCCTGGCGCGCGGGTTGATTCAGCGTCTCAGCATCCGCCTGCGGACGATCGAGGACAAGATTGCCGGCGACCTGCTGCTCTCGACGCGCGAGGCGGAACCGGCGGAGAACGGCGCGCCGTCGTCGGAGGCACTTCCCAACGACAACGAACGCATTCTATTGACCGCCGGGTCGGACTCCCTGCGCAGCCGGATCGGTCCAAGCTCAATCCAGGTTGGGCAACTGCCCTTCGTGGTCGGTCGGCTCCCGATCAACGGCGAGGCATCGCCCCCACGGTCACCCGATCTGTCCATCGACGACCAGCCGCCGTTTCGCCTGTCGCGCGATCACTTCATGATCAGCCGCAGCCAGGGCCGGCTGCTCGTGTCCGATCTTGGCAGCACGCTTGGGACGGTCGTCAACGGGCAGCCGATCGGGCATGATTTCATGAGGGACACCGCCCTTCTGAACCACGGTGAGAACCGCGTCGTTGCCGGCGGCTGGGGATCGCCCTTCGAGTTCATCGTTTCCATCGGCTGAAGGGGCGTTGCCGAACTGAAGCGCTTTTTCGCATCCGGCGAAGCGGATGCCGGACCCAGGTCATACACCGATGAGACCGAGACGGAATGGGCGGGCACTGGCACTCTGACCGCTGCCACGCTTGGTGGAATGATGGATGCCGCACACCGACCCGATCCAACGCCGAGAGGTCGGGCGTGGCATCGCAGAGGACCGCGTCACATCACCAGGGCTGCGGGAGGCGGGCATGGCCGAAGCGCTGTCAGTCAAGGAAAAGGCACTCATCGACGCATACTGGCGGGCAGCCAACTATTTGTCCGTCGGGCAAATTTATCTTTATGACAATCCACTGCTCAAAGTTCCCCTTACCCTCGAACACATAAAGCCGAGGTTGCTGGGGCATTGGGGAACCACGCCCGGCTTGAATTTCATCTATGTCCATCTGAACCGGACGATCAGGCAATTGGATCTGAACATGATCTGTATTGCCGGTCCTGGCCATGGCGGACCGGCCATGGTCGCAAATGCCTATCTTGAGGGAACATACAGCGAAGTCTACCCGAACATTTCGCCGGACCAGGAGGGCATCAAGCGCCTCTTCACCCAATTCTCGTTTCCCGGCGGGATTCCCAGCCACGTGGCGCCGGAGACGCCCGGTTCGATTCATGAAGGCGGCGAACTCGGATACGCCGTGTCCCACGCGTACGGAGCCGCCTTCGACAACCCCGACCTGATCGTCGCCTGCATCGTCGGCGACGGGGAGGCGGAAACCGGCCCCCTGGCGACGAGCTGGCATTCCAACAAGTTCCTCAACCCGCTCAACGATGGCGCCGTTCTCCCGATCCTGCATCTCAACGGCTACAAGATCGCCAACCCCACCATTCTCTCCCGGATCAGCCACGAGGAGCTGGAGCAGCTTTTCCGCGGGTATGGATACACCCCCTATTTCGTGGAAGGCCGCGAACCGGACGACATGCACGAACGCATGGCCTCCACCCTGGACACGGCCATCGCCGACATTCGGCGGATCAAGGACGACGCGCGCCGCAACGGGGTCACGCAGCGTCCCCGCTGGCCCCTGATCGTGCTCCGCACACCGAAGGGATGGACATGCCCGAAGGAGATCGACGGCAAGCGGGCCGAGGATTTCTGGCGTTCGCATCAGGTCCCGATGGGGGAAATGCATGAGAACCCGGACCATGTGCGTGTTCTCGAAGAGTGGATGAAAAGCTACCGTCCCGAGGAGCTTTTCGACGAGGGAGGCCGTCTCCGTCCCGACCTCGCCGACCTGGCCCCCCGCGGCGTTCGCCGTATGAGCGCCAACCCGCACGCCAACGGCGGCACGCTCCTGCGCGATCTGCGTCTTCCGGATTTCCGCGACTACGCCGTCCCGGTGCAGGCTCCCGGCGTGGCCGTCGCAGAAGCCACCCGCGTGATGGGGCAGTTTCTCCGCGATGTGATGAAGCTGAACCTCGACGCGCGGAACTTCCGGCTCTTCAGTCCCGATGAGAACAACTCCAACCGCTGGCAGGACGTGCTCCAGGTCACGGACCGGACATGGGTTGCCGACACCGTCCCGTGGGACGACCATCTCGCCCCGGACGGCCGGGTCATGGAGATGCTCAGCGAACACCAATGCCAGGGGTGGCTCGAAGGCTATCTGCTGACGGGCCGGCATGGATTCTTCTCCTGCTACGAAGCTTTCATCCACATCGTCGATTCGATGTTCAACCAGCACGCCAAGTGGCTGAAGGTCTGCCGGACCATTCCCTGGCGGCGCCCCGTCGCCTCGCTGAACTACCTGCTGTCCAGCCATGTCTGGCGCCAGGACCACAACGGCTTCAGCCACCAGGACCCCGGCTTCATCGATCATGTGGTGAACAAGAAGGCCGACGTCGTCCGGGTCTATCTGCCACCCGATGCCAATTGCCTGCTGTCGGTCACGGACCATTGCCTGCGCAGCCGGAACTGCGTCAACGTCGTCGTCGCCGGGAAGCAGCCGGCCCCGCAGTGGCTGACGATGGATGACGCCATCAGGCATTGCACGGCCGGCCTGGGGATCTGGGAATGGGCCAGCAACGACCGCGGCGGCGAACCCGATGTGGTGATGGCCTGCTGCGGCGACGTGCCGACGCTGGAGACCCTGGCGGCGGTCGATCTCCTGCGCCATTACGCCCCGGACCTGAAGGTCCGCGTCATCAACGTCGTCGATCTCATGACCTTGCAGCCCCCGGGGGAGCATCCGCATGGGCTTCCGGACCGCGACTTCGACGCGCTGTTCACCACCGACAAGCCGATCATCTTCGCCTTCCACGGCTATCCCTGGCTCATTCACCGGCTGACGTACCGGCGGGCCGGCCACGGGAACCTGCATGTGCGCGGCTACAAGGAGGAAGGCACCACCAGCACGCCCTTCGACATGTGCGTGCTGAACGATCTCGACCGGTTCCACCTCGTGGGCGACGTGATCGACCGGGTTCCGGCGCTCGGCGCGAGCGCCGCCTACGTCAAGCAGGCCATGCGCGACAAGCTCATCGCGCACAAGGAACACATCCGACGGTATGGCGACGACATGCCCGAGATCGCGGGATGGATATGGGGCCAGACGGGAGTGGGCCGGACAGGAGCGGTCGGGAAAGCCGCCTCGACCGAAGCCGACAATGTTTGAACCATAAGACGATGGTCGGGCCATCCGTCGGACGGCGCGGCGGCTGCGACCGGGCGAGGAGGAAACGCCATGAGCAGCGACATGACCATGGCCGACGCAACGGCGTCGAACGTCTCCGGATCGGCGGACCTGCTCCAGCAATACGGGTGCGGCCCGATCCACTTCACCGGAACGCACGACGCGCTCTACGAGCGGCACCTGATGTTCGACCATGTGGTCGATCCCACATCGGTCGGTCCCCGCGAACGCTACGAGGCGGTCGCCCGCTCCG
This sequence comes from Azospirillum himalayense, assembly GCF_042657465.1. Lineage (NCBI taxonomy): Bacteria > Pseudomonadati > Pseudomonadota > Alphaproteobacteria > Rhodospirillales > Azospirillaceae > Azospirillum > Azospirillum himalayense. The sequence continues at coordinate 148,883 of NZ_JBHSLC010000007.1, forward strand.
TGCGCGACGTGCTGTCACAACGGTGGCTTCGCACCGAGCAGACCTACGAACGCGAGAATCCCAAACGCGTCTATTACCTTTCCCTGGAGTTCCTCATCGGGCGCTCCCTGGCCAACAACGTCATGAACCTTCTTCTCGATCCGATCGTGGCGCAGGTCGCCGCCGAGAAGGGGATCGACTGGCTTGCCCTGCTCGAGGAGGAGCCCGACGCCGGGCTGGGGAACGGGGGGCTCGGCCGGCTGGCGGCCTGCTTCATCGACTCCATGGCCACGATGCAGATCCCGGCCATGGGATATGGGCTCCGCTACGAATACGGCATTTTCCGGCAGTGCCTGCGGGATGGCTGGCAGCAGGAACAGCCCGACAACTGGCTGCGCCGGCCCGATCCCTGGGAGGTCGCCCGGCCGCAGGAGGCCGTGGAGATCACACTCGGCTGCTCGTTCGAGGTGCGCAACGGGACGTTCGCCGCCGTGCCCGGCCGGCCGTCCAGTCTGCTCGGCATTCCGTATGACCGCCCCGTCGTCGGGTACGGCGGCCGGACGATCAACACATTGCGGCTCTGGGCGGCGGCGGCACCGCACGCGCTGGACTTCCAGGCGTTCAGCGCCGGCGACTTCGTCAGCGCGCTTGCCGAACGGCTCTCGGCGGAGTCCCTCACACGGGTCCTGTACCCCGACGATTCGACGAGCATGGGTCAGGGTCTGCGCTTCGTGCAGGAGTATTTTCTGGTCGCCTGCTCCCTGGCGGATCTCGTGGGGCGCTTCCGCCGGACCAATCCGGTCGACAGCCCGACCAATTGGCGGGCGCTCCCCGACAAGGTCGCCGTCCAGCTCAACGACACCCACCCGAGCCTGACGGTGTCCGAACTGATGCGGATCCTGCTCGACGATGCGGGGCTCGGCTGGGAGGAGGCGTGGGATCTCACGCGGCGAACACTCGCCTACACGAATCACACCCTGCTGCCCGAGGCGCTCGAAAAATGGCCGCTGCCCTGGTTCGAGCTTCTGCTGCCGCGCCACCTGGAGATCATCCTGGAGATCAACCGCCGGCTTCTCGACGAAGTACGGACCCGCTTTCCCGGCGATGAGGGCCGTATCGAGCGTGTGAGCCTGATCGAGGAGGGCGGTCTGCGGAAGATCCGGATGGCCAACCTCGCCATCGTCGGATCGCACAGCACCAACGGGGTCGCTGCGATCCATTCCGATCTGCTGCGCACCGTGACGGTCAAGGATCTGGCCGACCTGTATCCCGAGCGCTTCAGCAACAAGACCAACGGCGTGACGCCCCGGCGTTGGCTTCGGCTGGCCAACCCCGCCCTCTCCCGCTGCATCACCGACGCCATTGGGGACGGATGGATCACCGACCTGTCCCAATTGGCCAAGCTGAAGCCGCTTGCCGACGATGGGGCTTTCCGGGACGCCGTGCGGGAGGCCAAGCGCGCCATGAAGCACCGCTTCGTGGCGTGGCTCGCATCGACCAACGGCATCGCCGTCGATCCCGACACGATCTTCGACTGCCAGATCAAACGCATCCACGAATACAAGCGGCAGCTTCTGAACGCGTTGCGGATCGTCGTGCTCTACAACCGGATGCGGCAGAACCCCGGCCTCGACATGGCGCCGCGGACCTTCTTCTTCGCGGGAAAGGCGGCGCCCGCCTACCGTCTCGCCAAGGTGATCATCAAATTCCTCAACAACCTCGCCGCCGCCATCGACGACGACCCAGTGGTGCGCGGCCGCCTCAGAGTGGTGTTCCTGCCCGAGTACGGCGTGTCGCTGGCCGAGAAGCTGATTCCCGCCTCCGACGTGTCCAACCAGATCTCGACGGCAGGCTATGAGGCGAGCGGCACCAGCAACATGAAGTTCATGATGAACGGCGCATTGACGATCGGCACGCGCGATGGCGCGACGATCGAGATGGCGCAAGCCGCAGGCGAGGAAAACTTCTTCCTGTTCGGGCTGACGGCGGATCAGGTGGCCGGCAGCACCGGCTGGTACAGCCCTTTCTGGCATCACCACAACGAACCGGAAACCCGCGCCGCGCTGGATCTGATCTTTTCCGACCATTTCAGCCGCAACGAACCGGGCGTCTTCGAACCTCTGCGCGACGCGCTGCTGACGGGCGGGGACCGATTCATGCATCTCGCCGATCTCACAGCCTATCTGGAGGCGGACCGGCGGTTGCTGGCGTCCTACGCGCTCCCGCAGGACTGGACGCGCAAGGTCATCATGAACATCGCCAACTCTGGCCGGTTCTCCAGCGATCGCACCATCGCCGAATACGCCGCCGAGATATGGGATGCGAAGCCATGCCCGGTGCCATGAGGGACGGATCGGCGCTCCAGATGGACGCGGATGCGGGGCGGGCCGACGCGGCCTGTCCCCCCGCGCGGGGGGCTGCGGCGCCGCTGGGCGCGATCCCCACCGGCCAGGGGACGAACTTCAGCGTGTTTTCGAAGCACGCGACCGGAATCGAACTGCTGCTGTTCGACCGAGCCGAGGATGCGGGGCCTGCGCGCGTGATCCGCCTCGATCCCTCCACCCATCGCACCTATCATTACTGGCACGTGTTTCTTCCCGGCGTGACGGCCGGCCAAGTCTATGGTTTTCGCGCCGAGGGGCCATGGGACCCCGCTCATGGCCTGCGTTTCGATCGGGACAAGCTTCTCCTTGATCCCTATGGCCGCGCGGTGGTCGTTCCGGACCGCTACAGCCGCGACGACGCCCGCAAACCCGGTGACGATTGCACAGCCGCCATGAAAAGCGTGGTGGTGGATCCGGGGTCCTACGATTGGGAAGGCGACGCACCGTTGCGCCGGTCGTCCGCGCAGACCATCGTGTATGAGATGCATGTGCGCGGATTCACACGCCATCCCAGTTCCGGCGTCGGCGAGAAGACCCGCGGCACGTTTGCCGGGCTGATCGAGAAGATTCCGTACCTGCAGGAATTGGGCGTCACCGCGGTGGAACTGCTGCCGGTGTTCCAATTCGATGCGCAGGATTGCCCGCCGGGAAAGGTCAATTACTGGGGATACGCGCCGGTCTCGTTCTTTGCGCCGCATGCGGCGTACAGTTCGCGTTCCGATCCGCTCGGTCCGCTGGACGAGTTCCGCGACATGGTCAAGGCGCTGCACCGCGGCGGCATCGAGGTCATCCTCGACGTCGTTTTCAACCACACGGCGGAAGGCGACCACAACGGGCCGACCCTGTGTTTCCGAGGGTTGGACAATCCCACCTACTACCTTCTCGAAGACGACCGATCCCGCTACGCCAACTACACGGGCACCGGGAACACCTTGAACGCCAATCACCCTGTCGTCCGGCGCATGATCGTGGACAGCCTTCGATACTGGGTCGAGACGATGCATGTGGACGGCTTCCGCTTCGATCTGGCCTCGGTTCTGTCCCGCGACACATCGGGGCATCCGATCCCGAACGCGCCGATCCTGTGGGACATCGAAACGGAACCGGCGCTTGCCGGTACGAAGCTGATCGCCGAGGCTTGGGACGCGGCGGGCCTTTATCAGGTCGGCAGTTTCGTCGGCGACAGCTGGAAGGAATGGAACGGACGGTTCCGCGACGACGTGCGTGCGTTTTTCCGCGGTGAACCGGGATCGGTGACCCAGATCGCGGACCGCATCCTGGGCAGCCCGGAGATCTATGGGCATGAGGAGCGGGAAGCTGAACAAAGCGTCAACTTCGTGACCTGCCATGACGGCTTTACGCTCAACGACGTGGTGTCCTACGATCGCAAGCACAACGAGGCGAACGGCGAAGGCAACCGCGATGGCGCGGACGACAACCGCAGTTGGAACTGCGGCGTCGAAGGCCCGACCGACGATTCGGCAATCGAGCGGCTGAGAAACCGTCAGGTAAAGAATTTCCTGACCGTGACGATGCTATCGCTCGGCGTCCCGATGATCACGATGGGCGACGAGGCGCGGCGTACCCAGTCCGGCAACAACAACGCCTACTGCCAGGACAACGAGACCAGTTGGTTTGATTGGACGCTGGTCGAGACGCACGCGGACGTGCACCGGTTCGTGACTGTGCTCAACACACGCCGGAGCCTCCGGGATGTAACGTATGAGCGCATGCCATTGCGCCAGTTGCTCCGGCAGGCGACGATGACATGGCACGGCGTGACGCCCGAGCAACCGGATTGGAGCCGGGATTCCCACAGCATCGCCGTCGAAGCGAAGGTGGAGCAGGGCCGGCTTCGCATTTACCTGATCCTGAACGCCTACTGGAAACCGCTTCGCTTTGAACTTCCGCCAGCAAACGACGGCCGTGTTGGCCCATGGCGCCGATGGATCGACACCTCGCTCGGCCCCCCATGTGATATCGTCGAGTGGAACTTAGCGCCGACGCTGAGTGAGTCGTCCTATCTGGCGGAAGCGCGGTCCGTCGTCGTGCTGATCCATGACGCCGGCGAACCGACCCAACCGTCTTGACCCGTGCCAAGCGTTGGTGTCCGGTTTGGCGGAGGGAGACCGTGAGCATCCCCCGGCACAATGGACACCGGGTTATGCGACCTGCAACTCGGCCTGCTCAGGAGTTCTGTAACCAATCGCCGAGTAGAGGCGTTGGCGATTGTAGTAGCCTTCGATGCAAGCGAACAGGTCGCGTTTGGCGTCCTCGCGTGTCACATACCGTCGATGGTGGACGAGTTCTGATTTCAGACTTCCGAAGAAGCTTTCCATTGGCGCATTGTCCCAGCCGTTTCCCTTGCGGCTCATCGACGGCTGGATGCCCAACTCCTTGGCGACATGCTCCAGGGGCCGGCCACTGCTTTCCAACAGGGCCACGGACTCCCGCTTGAACTCGTCGGTGAAAAGCGCCGTGCCGTCGTTATGCCCACCTCTCCGCTCCCAGCGGGAGCTTAACAAAGGTGTCCACCAATCCGGAGAAGGCTCAAGTATAAACCTAACCGCCCGGAAGTACGGCGGTATCTCGCTTCTGCTGACGCCACAGCAAAGTCAGCAGGAAGAACTGGCGGAGGGAGAGGGATTCGAACCCTCGATACCCTTTTGGGGTATACACACTTTCCAGGCGTGCGCCTTCGACCACTCGGCCACCCCTCCGCAGAGGCCGCGTTTATATCCAGCCAGAAGGCGGTGCGCAAGCCCCTGAAATCACTTTTGGGGAAAAATCTTGCACCGTCTTCTGGATGATCCGCGAGGCGGATCGAAGCCCTCTCCTTCAGCCCAAGCCGCGGACCAGATCGCCCACCGTGCGGCACAACAGGTCGATGTCCTGGTCGCGGGACAGGCGGTGGTCGCCGTCCTTCACCAGCGTCACCCGCACGTCCGCGCTGTTCAGGCGGTCGGCCAGGGTCAGGCTGACCTGCCAGGGCACATCCGGGTCGGCCATGCCGTGCAGCAGGCGCACCGGCTTGTCGAAAGCGATCGGCTGGCGCAGCAGCAGGTGGTTGCGCCCGTCCTCGATCAGCGCGCGGGTGATCGGCTGCGGCTCCGGGCCGTAGTCGGACGGGCGCAGCCAGCGGCCCGTCTCCAGGATCTCGCGGCGGACGGACTCGTCGAAGAGGTCCCACATCAGATCCTCGGTGAAGTCCGGGGCGGCGGCGATGCCGACCAGACCGGCCACCCGCTCCGGGCGGCGCAGCGCGGTCAGCAGCATCATCCAGCCGCCCATCGAGGAACCGACGAGGATCTGCGGCCCCACCGTGACGCGGTCCAGGACGGCCAGCGCGTCGTCGGCCCACAGCCCGATGGTGCCCTCGTCGAACCGCCCGCTGGAGGCGCCGTGCCCCTGATAGTCGAACCGGGTAAAGGACAGCCCTTCGCCAGCCGCCCATTCCTCCAGGGCCAACGCCTTGGTGCCGGTCATATCGGACATGAAGCCGCCGAGGAACATCACGCCGGGGGCCAGACCTTCCGGGTCGCGGCCCGGGGTGTGACGATAGGCTATGGTCGCGGCGCCGCGCTTCAGGCTATGGTGCGCGCCGCCCGGCGACGGGACGGGGCCGGCTGCGGGTTCGGTCATATCGGACACCTCTGTGGGCCAGGACTTTAGGAATCTGTGACTATGGACGTCGAATCCCAGCTTAGCACCGGCGAGGACCCGCGCAACCCGGCCAACGTCTTCGCGGAGGGCGTCTTCGCGGCCGCCGGCCGCCGGCCCGTCGTTCTCCAGGTGCTGCCGGCGCTGGTCACCGGCGGGGCCGAGCGCGGCTGCATCGACGTGGCGCTGGCGCTGGCCCAGGCCGGGGCGCTGCCGCTGGTGGCGTCCGAAGGCGGGCCGATGGCCGCGGAGCTGGACCGCGCCGGCATCCGCCACATCACCCTGCCGCTGGCCTCCAAGAACCCGCTGGTCATCCGCCGCAACGCGCGCAAGCTGGAGGCGATCATCCGGGAGAACGGCGTGGACATCGTGCACGCCCGTTCCCGCGCCCCGGCCTGGAGCGCCTGGCTGGCCTGCCAGGCGACCGGCGCGCGCTACATGACCACCTTCCACGCCCCGTACAATTACAAGAACGGGCTGAAGCGCTGGTACAACTCGGTGATGGCGCGGGGCGAGCGGATCATCGCGATCTCCGGCTTCATCCGCCGCCACATCCTGGAGAATTATGCGGTCGATCCGGCGGTCATCCGCACCATCCACCGCGGCATCGACCCGCTGTCCTTCGCGCCGGAGCGGGTCAGTTCCGCCCGCATGATCCAGCTCGCCCAGAAATGGCGCCTGCCCGACGACAAGCCGGTGATCCTTCTGCCCGGCCGCCTGACCCGCTGGAAGGGCCAGACGGTGCTGATCGACGCTCTGGCGAAGCTGGGGCGCAAGGACGTCTGCGCGCTGCTCGTCGGTTCCGACCAGGGCCGCACCGGCTACCGGCAGGAGTTGGAGGAGCAGGTGCGCCGCGCCGGGCTGGAAGGCGTCGTCACGATGACCGACCACTGCAACGACATGGCCGCCGCCTATCGGCTGTCCACCGTCGTCGTCTCCGCCTCGCAGGAGCCGGAAGCCTTCGGGCGGGTGATCGTCGAGGCGCAGGCCATGGGCCGCCCGGTGATCGTGTCCGCCATCGGCGCCTATCAGGAAACCGTGATTCCCGGCGAGACCGCCTGGGTGGTGCCGCCCGCCGATCCCGACGCGCTGGCCAAGGCGCTGGACGAGGCGCTGTCCCTGACGACGGAGCAGCGCGACGCCATCGGCGCCCGCGCCCGCGCCTTCGTCGCCGAGCGCTACACCAAGCAGCGCATGTGCGCCGACACGCTGGCCGTCTATGCGGAGCTTCTCGCCGAGCCAAAACACGCTGGGCCCGAACGCGTCCCGCAGGGCCGCTGAGCCACCGCCCCTTCCCGCCCGTCACACCACCGGACATCATGACCGACATCGTCCAGCTTTCCGGAATCGCCTCCGTCATCGACCGTTACGACGGGGTCATCCTCGACCTGTGGGGCGTCCTGCACGACGGGGAGCGGCCCTATCCCGGCGTGCCGGAGTGCCTGGACCAGCTGCGCGCGGCGGGCAAGGTGATCTGCCTGCTGTCCAATGCCCCGCGCCGCACCGGCGGCGTCATCGCCAAGCTGGACGGCATGGGCATCGGGCGCGAGCGCTACCACCATGTCATGACCTCGGGCGAAGCCGCCTACGACGCGCTGCGCGACCGCGACGACCCGTGGCACGCCGCTCTGGGCCGGCGGCTCTACCACATCGGCCCCGACCGCGACATGGACGTGTATGAGGGGCTGGACTACACGCACGTGGCGTCGCCGGACGAGGCCGATTTCGTGATGAACACCGGCATCGTCGACTTCGGGGAGTCGCTGTCGGTCTACGAGCCGGCGCTGGAGGCCTGCCGCCGCCGCAACCTGCCGATGGTCTGCGCCAACCCCGACCTGATCGTGATGGTCGGCGAGCAGATGGTCATCTGCGCCGGAACGCTGGCCCAGCGTTACGAGGCGATGGGCGGCGACGTCTTCTGGCACGGCAAGCCGCACGCCCCGGTCTATGACCGCTGCCTGTCGCTGATGGGGATCAAGGACAAGCGGCGCATCCTGGCGGTGGGCGACAGCCTGCGCACCGACGTGGCCGGAGCCAATGCCGCCGGGATCGACGTGGCGCTGGTCACCTTCGGCATTCATCGGGAAGAGTTGGGCGGCGCCTGGGGCGAGGCCGTCGATCCGTCCAAGCTGGCCGCCGCCGCGGCCGCGTCCGGCCACCAGCCGACCTACGGCCTGCCCAGCCTGCGCTGGTAGGACGGCGTCCCGTCCCTTTGTTCAGTCGAAGGGAGGAATGGCGTCGTCCATGGCTTTGCGCAGAATGCTGGACGGCCCGTCTTCGGAGAAGCCGCGGCTCCCGATGGCGTTGCGGAAATAGCTGACAATGAAGACACGGATTGAAGCCGTCAAATTCGCCTCTCCACGCCTTTGATCGATCTGGGTACAGATATCGTTCAGCGTCAGCCCCTCACGCTCGCAGATCTCCTTCAAGGATTCCCAAATATAGGGCTCCATCCGAAGACTGGTGCGTCGGCCCGAAACCTTGACATTGCGACAGACCAGGACCGGCCCTTCCTTGTTCCCCTGTCTGCCCGCCATATCGTTGCCCTTGGTCCCCTGCCGTTGCGGAAAGGCGCTCGCGTTTCCGGCGACTATACATTCACTTGCATGATAATATTGCAAGCGGCGTGTGGACACAAAGCCAATTTCGACCGTGAGTCGCGATCCCGGTCCGCTGTTCACCGTTCCAGCTTCCGCGCCGCCCTGGCCCTGGCAAAAGCCGCTTCCCTTCGCCGGCGCCTTCGCTGTACCAGTGCCAGGACGAACCGGCACAAGCTGTAGTGGTCACTTCCGGTGGAGAACGAGCAATGGTGCGACCGTCGGCGTGGGGGATCGCGGTGACGCTGATGGCCGGACTGGCTTCCGTCCTGCCGGCCCACGCGTCCGACCTGCCCATCGACCGCATCCGCGCCGAGGTATCGCGCCTCGTCCCGCCGCTCTGGACCGTCGAGGAGGTCACGGCGGAACCGGTGCCCACCCCGGTGCCCGACGGCAAGACCGCCGCGAAATCCGCCGACTCGCGGACCGCCGTGCGAATCGGCGCCAAGCTGCGGCTCGCCAAGCCGACCTACGCGATCGAAAGCCGCGACGGCACCGTGACCTTCATCCGCCCCGTCGCCGAGGCCGGGCTTGAAAAGACTCTCTCCGCCACCGCGCTCGCCACGCTCGGCCCCAACGGCTGGAGCGCACGCATCGAATTGCGCAACCCGGAGGTGCTGGAGGGGATCGGCCAGCCGTTGGAGGAGCTTCCCGGACGCCCCGTGCTGGCCGGCTCCGCCGAGGCCAACCGCCTGCGCGACCAGATCGCCCGCGACGCCGAGGCCCGCGGCGCCGATGAAGACGCCCGCCGTCGCCGCGAGGAGGATCTGCTCGCCCGGCAGGCCGCCGCGACCAAGGCGGAGGAGGAGCGCGCCGCCGCCGAACGGCGGCAGGAGGACGCCCGCACCGCGCGGATCGCCGACCTGCGCACCCGGATTCTCGGGACCGACCGCCCGGCGCGGATCGCCGCCTACGAGGCGGCGCTGGGCGGCAACGACCCGTCGCTGCGCCAGATCGCCATGGAGGCGGCGCTGCAGAGCCGTGACCCCGTGCTGGGGAATCTGGCGCTGAAGGACTGGATCGCCCGCCGCAAGGCGGTGCCGGTGCAGCTCTACGCGACGAAGGAGGACCCGCATTCCGAAACGGTGCTGAACAATCTGGGTCCGCTGACGCTGGAGATCGATTCCGTCAACCCGGTCAACGGCGCGCTCGCCGGGCGGCTGGGCGCCCCCGGCTACAGCATCGCCAAGCCCTCCGCCGCCATCGGCACGCTGGCGCAAACCACCCTGACGGTGAACGCCTACGGCTGCGCCCTGTCGCTGCGTCTGACCGAGCAGCAGACCCTGGACGGGCTGTTCCGCTGCCAGACCCTGCCCGCGCTCATCGCCCGCGTCATCGTGGATTGAGGCGGCGGATGCGCCGGGTCGCCCTTCCCCTCCTCGGCCTGCTGGCGCTGTTTGGCGGAGCTTCGGCCTGGGCGGAGGAGACCGACCCGACCTTCACGCCACGCCCACCTCCGACGGCCGTGCTGCCCCGGCTGACACCGCTGGGAGCGGCGGGGACGACGGCACCGCAGGCCCAGACGCCGTTGCTGCCTTTGCCGGTGCTGACGGCGCCCGCGCAAGCGGCCACAGCGGAAGCGCCCACCACCGCCACGCCCACGGAGGAGCCTCCGGTGCCGACTGACACCGACACCGTCGCCGCTCCCCTGCCGGCTCGCAAACCGGCCAGCCCTGCCCCCGCGGCGCTCACCGAAACCCCCACCACGAACCCGGCGACGAACCGCTTCAAGGGCGGCTACGCCAAGGCATCCAAAGAGGACCGCGGCTGCGCCCTGCCCGGTCCCATCGCCGAGGAGCGCGGTGCCGAGACGCGGCGCCCAGCCGCCATTGCCGTGGGGACGCGGGTGCGCGTCCGCGCCGCCGCGAACCTGCGCGTCGCCCCCTTCTGCGACGCCAAGGTGGCCGACGTCCTGGAGCGGGGGGAGACGGTCACCGTGATGGCCGCCTTCGGGTCCTGGTACGAGGTCGGGCGGAACGGGCGGTCGCTGGGCTTCGTCGGGGCCTCCCTGCTCGCCGGGACAAAAGGCCGTTAACCCTTCACCCGGGCCGCCTCGACCATGAAACGGCGCCAGATTTCCGCCGGGACGGAGCCGCCGGTCACCCCCTTCATCGGCGTGTTGCCGTCGTTGCCAACCCACACCCCCACCGTCAGCCCGCGCCCGGCCACGCCGTCGGCGAAGCCGATGAACCAGGCGTCCCGGTAATCGTTGGTGGTGCCGGTCTTGCCGCCCGCCCCACGCTTGGCGAGCGCTTCCGGCAGGCGGGCCGTCCTGCCGGTGCCGTCCCGCATCACCTCGCCCAGCATCGCCTTCAGGGTGGCCGCGGTCTGCGGGTCGATCACCCGGTCCGCTTTCGGCGGGGCGTAGCTGTAGATCGTCCGTCCGGCGGGATCGCCGATGCGCTGGAACAGGTGGCCGCTGACCTTGCTGCCGCCGTTGGCGACCACCGCGTAGGCCTGGGTGATCTCCAGCAGCGACACCTCGCTGACCCCCAGCGCGAGGCCCAGATCCGGCTCCAACGGCGACTCGATGCCGAGACGGCGGGCGGCGGCGGCGATCTCCTCCGCATGGCCGCGGGTCAGCCGGGCCGAGGCCGTGTTGGTGGAATGGGCGAAGGCGTCGGCCAGCGTCATCGAGGACGGGTAGCGGTTGTCGAAATTGCGGATGGCCCGCCCGTCCGTGAATTCCATGCGCGAGCCGTCGACACGGGAGTCCGGGGTCAGCCCGCGCTCCAGCGCCGCCAGGAAGACGAACAGCTTGAAGGCCGAGCCGGGCTGGCGGCGGGCCTGGAGCGCGCGGTTGAAATGGTCGCGCCGGGCCGCCGCGTCGCGCCCGCCGATCATCGCCAGGATCGCCCCGTCGCCGTCCAGAGCGACCAGGGCGACCTCCGCGTCGCCCAGGCCCTTGGCGTGGCGCTTCAGGGTGGTTTCCACGCTGCGCAGGGCGGCGGCCTGAAGATCGCGGTCGAGCGTGGTGCGCGCGGTGAAGGTCGGCCCTGGAAGATCGCCGCCGTAGCGGTCGGCGGCGAAACGGTCGAAACGGGCCTTGGCCGTCTCGCGGAAGTGGCCGGTGGACAGGACCGCCGCCTTGTTGGCCGCGGCCAGCATCGGGCGCTGGCGCTTGGTCTGTTCCGCCGTGCGTTCGGTGATGAAGCCCGCGTCGGCCATGGCATCGAGCACCAGGGCGGCCTTGGCCTCCGCCTTCTCCAGGTCGGCGAAGGGGTTCAGGCGGGAGGGGGCGGGCAGCGCGCCGATGAGCATTGCCGACTCCTTCAGCGACAGCTTGCCCGCCGGCTTGCCGAAGAAGACACGGGCGGCGGCGTCCACCCCGTACGCGCCGAAACCGAAATAGGCACGGTTGAGGTACAGGTACAGGACGTTCTTCTTGCCGAGCTGCTCCTCGAAATCGCTGGCGCTGTACAGCTCGTACGCCTTGCGGGACCAGCGATTGTAACGGTTGAGGAAGATCAGCTTCATCGTCTGCTGGGTCAGCGTGCTGCCGCCCTGGCTGAAGCGGCCGGAGGTCACCGCCACGGCCAGGGCGCGGGCCAGACCCTGGTAGTCGATGCCGTCATGCTCCAGATAGCGCCGGTCCTCCTTGGCGATCAGCGCCTGGATCAGGTGCTTCGGGAGCTTCTCCAACGTCAGCGTGTCGCCGTACGTCTCGCCGATGGACCCGATGAAGCGCCCCTGCCGGTCGAGGAAGCGCACGCCGTGACCGCGGTTGTAGGCCAGCACGTCGTCGACGGTGCGGAACTCGTCCCCGAACAGGTCCATCGCCCGGGCGGGAGGCGGCGCGGAGAGGCCGGACAGCAGCGGCAGCGCGAGCGTCAGAGCCAGGGCGGCGCGGCGGAACAGGGAGGGTCGGGGCATAGGCCGGATGTTGGAGGCGGACTGAGCCTCACGTCGGCGCGACGCCCCGCTTCCGCAATGCCGCTACCCCGTAATTGCGGAGCGTCGGAACGGCCCCGCCGCCCAACAAAAAAGCCCGCCGGAACCGGCAGGCCTTTTTGGGACGCGTGTGCTTTGCCGAAGGCGGTCGGACCCTCGCGCCGAAGAGGGTCACCTCGGAGCGAGAACCATGACCATCTGGCGGCCTTCGAGCTTCGGCATCTGTTCGACCTTCGCCAACTCGTCCAGCTCGTCGCGCACGCGGACCAGCACGTTCATGCCAAGATCCTGGTGCGCCATCTCGCGCCCGCGGAAGCGCATGGTCACCTTGACCTTGTCGCCTTCCTCAAGGAAACGGCGGGCCGAGCGCATCTTCACGTCGTAGTCGTTGTCATCGATGTTGGGTCGGAGCTTGATCTCCTTCACCTCGATGATCTTCTGCTTCTTGCGCGCCTCGGCAGCCTTCTTCTGCGCCTCGTACTTGTACTTGCCATAGTCGAGGATCTTGCAGACAGGAGGCTCCGCCTGGGGGGCGATCTCGACGAGGTCGAGGCCCGCATCCTCAGCGGCCAGCAGCGCATCGCGCAGCGAAACGACGCCCACCATCTCGCCGTCGGCACCGACGAGACGGATCGAGCGAGCCGTGATCTCCCGGTTTACCCGCGGTCCATCGCGGGTCGGAGCGGCTTCGGACGGTATCCTGGCTATGGACGCTTCTCCATGACTGGAAACCCACCGGGGCGCGACCTCCCGGAGGGAAGCCCGCCCGAACGGTGCGGTCGGTTAGAACGGCGAATCGAAAGCGGCGACGCCCGCGGGGGACCGCGCCTCCTCACTCAGTTTATTGAGCGCGGCGTCGAGGGCAAGAACTTCCTGATCCTTACCACCGAGGGTACGGAGGGCGACCGTCCGTTCCTCCGCCTCGCGCTTGCCCACGACCACCAGAACGGGAACCTTCTGAAGGCTGTGTTCGCGGACCTTCAGGTTGATCTTCTCGTTCCGGGTGTCGAGTTCGGCCCGGATGCCGCGGCGCTTCAGCAGGCTGACGACCTCCTGCCCGTAGCCGTCGGCCTCGTTGGTGATGGTGCAGACCACCGCCTGGACCGGGGCGAGCCACATCGGGAACTTGCCGGCGTAATGCTCGATCAGCATGCCGATGAAGCGTTCCAGCGACCCCAGGATCGCCCGGTGCAGCATCACAGGACGGTGACGGGCGCCGTCCTCGCCGATGTAGGAGGCGTCCAGCCGCTCGGGCAGCACGAAATCGAGCTGGAGCGTGCCGCACTGCCAAGTGCGCCCGATGGCGTCGGTCAGGTGGAACTCCACCTTCGGGCCGTAGAAGGCGCCCTCGCCCGGCAACTCCTCAAACTCCAGGCCGGCGGAGCGCAGCGCGGTGCGCAGCCCCTCCTCCGCGCGGTCCCACACCGCATCGTTGCCGGCGCGAACGTCGGGGCGCAGCGCCAGCTTCACCGCGATCTTGTCGAAGCCCAGATCCCGGTAGACGCCGAGCTGGAGCTTGAAATAGTCCGCCGCCTCGGTCGGCACCTGATCTTCCGTGCAGAAGATGTGGGCGTCGTCCTGGGTGAAGGCGCGCACGCGCAGGATGCCGTGCAGCGCGCCCGACGGCTCGTTGCGGTGGCAGGCTCCGAACTCCGCCATGCGGATCGGCAGGTCGCGGTAGGAGCGCAGCCCGTGCTTGAAGATCTGCACATGGCCCGGACAATTCATCGGCTTGATGCCGAGCATCTTCTCGCCGTCGTCGGCCGAGACCTTGAACATGTTGTCGCCATACATGTCCCAGTGGCCCGACGCCTTGAACAGCGAGCTGTCGATGAGCTGCGGCGTCTTGACCTCGACGTAGTCCGCCTGGCTCAGCTTGGTGCGGATGTAGGTCTCCAGCGTGCGGAACAGCGTCCAGCCCTTCGGGTGCCAGAAGACCGAGCCGACGGCCTCCTCCTGCACGTGGAACAGGTCCAGCTCCTTGCCCAGCCGGCGGTGGTCGCGCTTCTCCGCCTCCTCGAGCTGGTGCAGGTAGGCCTTCAGCTCCTTCTCGTCGCGCCAGGCGGTGCCGTAGATGCGCTGGAGCATGGGGTTGCGGCTGTCGCCGCGCCAGTAGGCGCCGGCCACCTTCATCAGCTTGAAGCCGTTGCCGACCTTGCCCGTGGTCGGGGCGTGCGGGCCGCGGCACAGGTCCAGCCAGTCGTCCTGGCGGTAGATGCTGATGTCCTGGTCCGCCGGGATCGCCTCGATCAGCTCCGCCTTGTAATGCTCGCCGAGCTTCCTGAAGTAGGCGACCGCATCGTCGCGGGTCCAGACCTCGCGCACGATGGGAACGTCCTTGGCGACGATCTCGCGCATCTTCGCCTCGATCTTCTGCAGATCGTCGGGCGTGAAGGGCTCCTCGCGCGCGAAGTCGTAATAGAAGCCGTTGGCGATCGCCGGACCGATGGTCACCTGCGTGCCCGGATAGAGCTTCTGCACGGCGTCGGCGAGGACGTGGGCGGCGTCGTGACGGATGACCTCGAGCGCGTCGGGATGACTGCGCGTGACGATCTCGATCCTGGCGTTGGTGGTGACGGTGGTGGTGAGGTCCTTCACCTCGCCGTCGAGCTTGACGGCAAGCGCATCCTTGGCAAGGCGCGGCCCGATGGACTGGGCGATCTCAAGCCCCGTCACCGGCCGGTCGAACTCCCGCACGCTGCCGTCGGGCAGCGTGATGGCGATGTTGGACGTCACCGAAGTCACCATTTGACTGTTTGCATCGCACCCGGCGCATGCCGGGAGGCGAAATCTCTAATGCGGGCGGGCTTTCTGTCAAGGGCGCCGGGGGCATTCCCGGTCCGAATTCGCCGCCCGAACGGCGAATTTCCTTGCAAAATTATTTCACGGCAAAATTGTTTCAGGACGGTTTGCGCGCGGGACGGGGCTCGCCGAACAGGTAGCCCTGGCCGAAATCGATGCCGCTGCGCAGGATCGCGTCGAGCTGCGCCTCCGTCTCGATCTTCTCGGCGATGAGGTCGATTCCCGTGCCGTCCAGGCGGCGGCGCACATTCTCGACGCTCAAGGCCAGGGCGGGGTCGAGCAGCAGGGTGCAGTCCAGCTTCAGATAGCGGATCTCGTGCCGCAGCAGCGCGTCCACGTCGATGTCCAGATCGCTCACCCGGTCCATGGAGAAGCGGAAGCCGATGCGGGCGAGCTGCGACAGAATGCCCATCGTCACCGCCCCGCCCGCCCGCAGCTCCTGCTGGCTCAACTCGAACACCAGCTTGGGCACCAGCGTCTGGTTCCGGACCATCAGGTCCAGGAATTGCCGCATGAACGCCGCGTCGCTGAGCGTGGCGGCGGACATGTTGCAGAAGAAGCCGATGGCGTGCTGGCGCCGCTCCGTCTCGCGGATCAGCTGGATGCAGCGGACCAGCAGGAGGTTGTCGATGGTGGCCATCAGGCCCGCGCGCTCCGCGATCTCCAGATAGCGGTCCGGCAGGATCAGCGTCCCGTCGGCGGCGCGCACGCGCGAGAACATCTCGAAGAAGCGGTGCTTGCGCTGGGGCAGGCTGACGATGGGCTGGAGGTGGATGTCGATCCGGTCAGCGGCCAGTGCCTCGCGCACCGCTTCCAGAACCGCGGCGTCGTCCATCGGCGGCGCTTCGGGTCCGGCCGCGGGCCGCGGGTCCGGAATGCGCGGGGCTTGGGGCGCTGACCGGGCCGGGTGGGATGCCGCCGGCGGTTCGCGCTCTCCCGACGATTGGCATTCGCCGAGCCGGGCGATCAGCGTGTGCAGGAGCCTGACCTCCTGAAGCACGGCCTCGTGGGCGGCGGATGAAGCAACGGCGTTGTCGGCTTCCGCCCCCGTTGCAGTCCGCTGCTCCAGCCGTTCGGCCAGCGCGTCCACGCTTTTCTGAAGGTGGTCCAGCCGGCGCAGGGTGTCACGCTGCCGGCGGGCCAGGCGGCGGTGCAGGTCCGCGACGCCGCCCGCCAGAAGGACCAGCCCACCACCGATCCAGCCCACCGCCGGGTCGGTGCCGGGTCGCAATTCCGGCAGGCCGAGGGCGACCGAGGCCGCCGCCGTGGCGACGGCCAGCCCGTGCAGGAAGGCCGCCAGGGCCGCCATGCGCCCGCTCAGCGGTGATCCGCCCCCACGGCGTCGCCCAGCGAGGCGAAGCCGTCGCGGCGCAGCAGGGCGGCGAGGTCGCGGCGAATTGCGAGCACCAGGGCCGGCCCGGCGTAGACCAGCGCGGAGTAGAGTTGCACCAGCGAGGCGCCGGCGCGGATCTTGGCGTAGGCATCGGCGCCCGACGCGATGCCGCCGACACCGACCAGCGGCACTTTGCCGCCGGTCAGCCCGTACATCTCGCGCAGGACCGCGGTCGAGGGCGCGAACAGCGGCTTGCCGGACAGGCCGCCGGCCTCCCCGCGCAGCGGCTCCGGGATCTCCGCCGGCCGGGCGATGGTGGTGTTGGACACGATCAGCCCGTCGATGCCCGACTCCAGAACGACCGCGGCGATGTCCGCCTTGTCCTCGTCGGTCAGGTCCGGGGCGATCTTCAGCAGGACAGGCGGCGCCTTGGCCAGCTTGCAGGCGGACCGGGCGTCCAGAACGCGGCCCAGCAGGGTGCGCAGCGGGTCGCGCCCCTGGAGCGCGCGCAGGCCCGGCGTGTTGGGGGAGGACACGTTGACGACCAGGTAGTCGGCCAGGGCGGCCACCCGGGTCACGCCGAGGACGTAATCGTCGGCCGCCTCCGCCGTGTCCTTGTTCTTGCCGAGGTTGGCCCCGACGAACCCCGGCGCCTTGCGCCCGCCGGACAGGCGCCGTTCCAGCCGCCGGGCGAAGGGCTCCAACCCCTCGTTGTTGAAGCCCATGCGGTTGATGACGGCGCCCTGCTCCGGGGCGCGGAACAGGCGCGGCTTGGGATTGCCGGGCTGCGGCCGGGGCGTGACGCTGCCCGCCTCGACGAAGCCGAAGCCCAGCCGGAGCATGGCGTCCACCACCTCGGCGTTCTTGTCGAAGCCGGCGGCGAGGCCGACCGGGTTGGCGAAGTCCAGCCCCATCACCGTGGTCCGCAGGATGGGATCGTCCTTTTCCCGCACCGGCGGCATCAGCCCGCTCGACAGGGCTTTGATGGTCAGCCCGTGCGCCGTCTCCGGATCGAAGCTGCGCAGGACGGGGCCGACGATGGGAAACAGGTCGATCACGGTGTGGTGTCCTTGAAGGTCGCCGGAAAAAGGTGGCGGCCGTCCGGCCCCAGCGGCAGCGGGTCGGCGCGCAGCACCGCCGCGGGCGGCAGCGGGCCGTAGAGATGGGGGAAGAGCTGGCCGCCGCGCGACGGCTCCCACCGGAGCGCGGCGCCCAGCGCGGCGCCATCCACCGTCAGCAGAACGAGGCCGTCCTGGCCGGCACGGTGCTTGGCCGCACTTTCCTCGACCTGGGCGCCGGTGGAGAAATGGATGAAGCCGTCCGCCGCGTCCTGCGACGAGCCGTGGTAGGCCCCGGCGGCGAGCGCCTGCTCCCACTCCGCGGCGCGGCACATATGAAAGATGATCCGTTCAGTCATGGCACGGCGACCTTAGCGCAAAGCCGCCCGCCAAAGCCAGCCGTGGCAAATTCGGGACGCGCGACGGAGCGTTGATAACTTCAAAACGGGACGTTGCGCTGTTTGCTTCGCAATTTGCAAATGTGGCTTTGGGAATCCCACGGCATTTTGCAGAAGGAAAATTCGCCGTTCCGCCGGATCATACCCCGTCGGCCACACGGAAAAGCAGCAGAATCAAGGATTCCCCAAGCCCCCCACCTTGCCGGCGGCAACTTTTCGGACTTGGCATCGGGATTGCTGAGAGAGGGGCAAGCAAGGAGAAGCCCCATGAATGCGATTGCGATGAATGTTGTGAAGGAACGGCACCCGGTGGAACACGCGCTCGATTCGCGCGTCCATGGGGTGATCGTGTCCAGCCTGGACAGCGCCCCCCTGGCCGCTTCCGTCGAGCCCAGCAGCACGCCCGTTCCGCTGAAGCCCTCGGCGGCGATGCTGGCCGCCGGGTCGCGCGCCGGCGGCGTCTCGGTCGAAACAGCCTGGAAGATCTATCTGGCGATGATCAAGGAAGCCGCCTGACCGCTCCATTGCAACCTCTCCTTCCGCGGCGGCGGTCCGGAACCGGATGCCCGGCCCGCCGGAGCGCGGCAGGGAGACGCCGTTGCTGAGCGAGACGTCATTCGACGTCGTTGTAGAACTGGAAGCCGCCGATCTCGGCACAGACGCTGCGCCCTTGCGCCCATTGCGGGTTTCCCCCCGCCCGGTGCAGGTGAGTCGCACCGCCGGTCGGATCGTCGAGCAGACCGGCCACCGCGCGGCGGGCGATCCGCTGGGCAGCGGCGAAGACCGGGTCCGCGGCGGTGACCGACAGCAGCCCCAGCCGTCCCGGCGCGTCCGGGTCCCAGCAGGGGAACTGTCCCGGCAGACGGCAGACGGCGGCCACGTCATTGCCCCACCACCACCCTCCATGGTCGCGCGCCCGGCCGACGCGGTTCATCACCACCGCCGCCATAGCCTCCATGGCCCGCACGGATTCACCGCGCGCCTCCCCCCACAGGGTGCGGGCGAGCGTGTCGATGGCCTGGCTGGGAGCATCGGCGGACGGACCCGGCGGCGGCCCCTTCGGTCCGGGTTCCGGCTTCAGGACGCGCCCCCTCATCGGCGGCCCCCGTCCCCATAGGGCGGGACGAACGGCGCACAGCCGTTTTCCAGCTTGGTTTCGATGCGCAGAAGATGGTCGGTCAGCCGCCGCTCCACATCCTTCAGCGTCGCGACCGAGACGTAGGTCTTGGCGACCTCCAGCTTGTAGGCGGCCAGGCTTTCGCGGACCTGGGCCTGGGCGGTTTCGGCGCGCGCCCGCACGGTTTCCAGCGCGGATTCGGCGTCCCGGCGCAGCCGTGCGATCAGCCAGAACAGCCCGCCCATGACCGGCAGTTCGACCGCCGTGATCCACCAGGACAGATCGATGGATTCCTGCATCTCCGTTCTCCCAAGGAAAAAGGCAAAAGAAAAGGCCGCCCACCGTTCAGGAGGGCGACCCGAAGGACGGCCCGACGGACCACGGGACTGCGGGCACCGTCACACGTCCCAGACCTCCCCCGCTGTCGGCGCCGCGGCGGCGCGCCAGTCCGGCTTGCGCCCCGGGGCCGGTTGGCGGTCGAAGCGGAACGGCTCGCAGGACAGGGCACCAGCCACCGCGTCCAGCCCGTCGTCGCGGCCTGCGTAGCGTCCGTCCGGCGACCATTCGCGCATCTCGCGGATGAAGGGCGTCTCCCACACCGTGGCGTGGGCCAGCAGCCGGCGGTCGGCCAGCAGGGCGTCGAACGCCTCGCGGATGCGCAGGGCCTTGGCGCGGCGGCTCGCCTCCTCGACCACGGCGGCGCCGACCTTCCCCGTGCGCAGCGCCTTGCGCAGCAGACCGGGCAGGAAGCGCCCGATGCCGTTGATCTCGACATGCACCGCCGGCAGGTGATGCCGCTCCAGGAAGCGGACGACCTGGAGGCACTGCTGCTCCGCCTCGGTGTCCGGATCGCCGGGGTCCACCGACAGGTAGAGCACGCGGTGCAGGTAGAAGCGCCCGTCCGTCCCGCCGAACACCGCGGCGACGACGCTGGAATCGCCGGGCTTGCCGCCCTCCGCCGCCGGGCGTGCGAAGGCCGGGTCCCACCAGCAGGAGGCCGAGGCCATGCGCAGGCCGTCGAGCGTCAGCACCGCCCGCCCCGCCGACTCCCGGTACTCCAGCTCGCCGTCGTAGCGGCCCAAGCGGTCGGGGTCGAGGAAGCCTTCCGCCTCGTTGACCGGCCGCAGCAGCATCTGGCTGGTGAATTTGTTGGGTCCGGTCGCCTTGCGGATGCGGTGGACATGGGCCTCGCCGAAGCGCTGGGGCCAGGCGTAGCGGCGCCGGCCGTCCGGACCGTCGGTGTAGACCGGCAGGACCAGCCGCGCGAAGCCGTCCAGGAACGGCCGCGTCTCCCCCGCCTCCGTCCGCGGCTCCTCGGCGTAGATGGAGTAGTAGCTGTGCGGTGTCCCGACATAGAGCTGCACCCCGCCCGGCACCAGCAGATAGTCGATCTCCGCCAGCTTCTCGCGCAGGTCGGCGCGCTTGCCCGGACTGCCGGAGGTGCGCGGCACCTCGACGTCGTCGCAGATCACCACGTCGGCGCGGCTGCCCGTGATGTTGCCGCCCACACCCGCCGCCACCATGGAGGGGTCGCGCAGTTCCTGCGCCCGCACCACGGTGAACTGGTCGGCGGCCCACTGGTCGCGCTCCTTCGCCGGGGGCTTCAGGCCGCGGGTGTCGGGATGGCGTTCGATGATGCGCTTGACGTTGCGCACCATCTTCTTGGCCAGCTTCAGGTCCGCCGCCAGGACGAGCAGCCGGCGGTTGGGGTCCTGGTAGAGCATCCAGGCCGCGAACAGCCCGACGATGGAGGACTTGCCCGCCCCTCGGAAGGCCATCAGCAGCAGGCGCGGCCCGATGCCAAGCGTTTCGACTCCCACCGCCTGCCGCTCCAGCCACGCGGCGATCTGCAGATGGTGGCGGGGGGTGGTCAGCTCCGATTGCCGGTTCCAGTCCTGGACGAAGGCGAAGAAGCCCTTCTTGCGCGTTTCCGCCCCCTCCATTACGCCACCCGTCCCAGGATGTGCCAGCCGGCGCCGTTGGACATCGCCGTGACCGCGCTGCCGGTGGAATTCAGCGACACCGGGGCGTTGTCCGGCCCGCCCCCGCCCTGCACGGTGACGGTGACCGGATTGCCCGACACGTCGGCCTTCTTGACCGTCACGGTGCGCCCGACCGCGTGCAGCGCCCCCGGCGGCGGCAGCCGCACCGTGACCGCGCCGCTGAAGGCGCTGACCAGATACAGCGCCTGGTTCAGGTCCGGCTCGAACAGGCCCGGCTGGTCGTGGAAATGGGCGTTGCCCGGCCGGTTGTTGCCGGCCACCACCCACCAGGCCGCACCGTTCGACACAACGGTCACGAAGTCGTAGCGGTTGCCCAGCGCCACCGTCCGGCCGTCCGGCCCCGGCCCGCCCTCCTCGGTGATGGTCAGACGGCGGGTGGAGGCGTCGGTCCGCTTCACCGTCACCGCGTGGCCGTTCGCCGCCCCCGCGGACGGCAGCCGAAGCTCCACGTCGCCGCTGTAGGCGCTCACAAGATAGACGGAGCTGGTCAGGTCCAGCGGGATCACCCCGCCGACCTGAGGCTCCACATACTCGGTGTCGTAGCGCAGGGCCTCGACGACCAGTTCGGAGACGCGGCTGCGCGCCAGCCGGTTCTTTTCCGGATAGCCGGCGTTCACCGCCGTGAAGCGGCCGCCGGATTTGTCGTAGATGGCCGGCCCGGCGGACATCGACAGCAGGTTGACGATGGCCGTCTCCACCGACCCGGCGTCGAGCTGCACGTTCGGCACGCCGCCCAGCGATTCCGCGTAGAAGTTCAGGATCAGCGTCTTGTCGGTGTTGGCGCCGACGCGGAAGCAGGCCAGCGCCATGGTCGACAGGTTGGCCTCGCAGTCCTGGAAGCTGTTGTTGTACTTGCCCTGCTCCACGAAGAAGCCGCAGCCGGCGATGGGCGCCGACAGGGAGTAGACCCGCACCATGGAAAAGCGGTTGGCGTTGGGCGTGTCGCCCTCCCCCGTCCGGGTCAGCCACACCCCGTGCAGCGACGGGCGGGCCACCAGCACGCGCGACACCATGTTCCAGTAGCAGGGCCAATTGGGATCGGCGTAACCGTCGAACAGCAACCCGACCCGCGGGTCCCAGATGGTCAGGTCGCTCAGCGTGTTGTGCACGCAGGGGCCGTCCCTCCCGAACAGCCGTACCGCCGCGTCGCCCCTCTCCAGCCGCAGCCCCGTCACCGTGGCGTAGCCGTCCGGCAGATGGATCAGGTCGAAGGCGGCCGAGGAGCCGGCGATGACCGACCTCTGCCCCGCCCCGTACAGCGTCTGGCCGTAGCCCACCGTCAGCGTGTTGGTGAGCCGGTAGGTGCCCGGCGGCACATAAACGGCATCCCCACTGGTCAGCGCGGCCTGGATCGCCCGCGTGTCGTCGACGACGCCATCGCCGACCGCCCCGAAATCCTTCACCGACAGCGCGTCGGCCAGCTTCTCCCGCACCGGGCGGCGCACCGCACCGGCGCCGGGGGCGACGAAGGTGGACAGCGCCTCCTCGTCCACCGGCTTGCGGGCGATCGGGTTGCCCGTGGAATCGAAGGCGAGGAGCTGACCGGCCCGCACCGCCCGTTCCGGCAACCGGTTGGAGGCCGGCAGGTCGGTGTCGGTGTAGCGCAGCATCAGCTCCTGATCGCCGGCCACCTGCTGGAGCGCGGCGGTCAGCTGGTCGAACTCGCGGTTCAGGCTGGACGCCGGAAGCGGCCCGCTCTCCAGGAAATCGCTCATCCGCTCGATGGGCAGGCGACGGCGCAGCAGGACGGGCGTCCCGGCTTCCGGCGGGGCCGCGAAGGCCACCGTGCCGCCCGCCGTCTCCCCGGCGCCGGACACCGCATAGCCGGTGGTCTGCCGCGCCGCGCCCAGGAAGACCTGGAGGTCGCCATCCTCGAAAACCGGGAACGGAAAGACGAAGTCGGTCTGCACGCCGTCGGCAAGATACTGGACGCGCGGGTTGCCGCGCGGAAGGTCGATTGCGCTGGGCATGGGTTGCGCCCCTCCTGCTGCGTGGATGGACCGGAAGCGTCAATAGAAGCGGCTCATGAACTCCAGCCGCTGCCGCTCGGCGAGCTGCGCCTGCTCCAGCAGGTTGCGGCGGCGAACGCTGTCCACCTCCTGCTGGATGGCCTCGCGCTTCAGCCGGTCGGTGCCTTCCGCCTCCCCGCGCTCCGCGGCGCTGTCCTTGACGACGCCGAGCAGGATCGCCTCGCCGGAGCCGTCGGCCGCGCTGACCCCGTTGGAGCCCAGCGTGGCGCGGGTGCGCGCCACGGTGCGGCGCAGGGCGTCCACGCGCCGCCGCTCATCGGATTGCGCGGCGGCGGAGATCTGGGCCAGCCGCGTGCGGGCGTCCCCTTCCTTGTCGGTCAGCGTGGCGGCCTGCCCGACGCGGAGTTGCTGGACGGCCAGATTCTGGCTCTGCGCCAGCCAGTCCATCTCGCGGAGGCGCTGCCGCTCCGTCTCGAGGCGGGCCTGCTCCTCCTTCTGGCGCTGAAGCTCCTGGTCCTGGCGGCGCAGCTCGTCCTCGCGCTGCCATTGCAGCCGTTGCTGCTCCGCCTGATAGGCGTATCGGCGCTCGTCGGCGGCCTGCTGCCGACGAGCGTCGGCCTCCTGCTCGCGCAGTTTGACCGAGTTGCCCGAGACGCGGTCCACCGTGTCGGCGACGGAGTTCGCCAGCGGCAGCGCCGTCGTGGCCAGGGTCGTGATTCCGCCCATCAGTCGTTCACCCTCAGTTCCATGGTTACGGACAAAAGCGTGAAAGGCAGCGGCGCGTCCTGCCGGATGCTCCACAACGGCCGGTCGCTGTCGCGCCGCCAGCCAAGCGCCCGCAGCTTGCGGTCGCCGGAAACCAGCGCCGGAACGCCGCCCGCGGGCTGCGGCCCCGTCCGGTGCAGCGGCAATTCCTGAAGGCCGCGCCCCAGGTCGGCGTGCAGCGCCGCCGTCTCCTCCAGCCGGAAGCCGACGGAGACCAGCCGCACCGCGTCCGTCCCGCCCGCCTGCCCGAGCAGGCTGACCGGCAGCGGGTCGATGCGGTGTTTGTAGGGCAGCCCGGCCTCGACATGGCGGGCCGGCGGGTCGAGCACGATCTTGCCAGCGGCGACGGTGGCGTCGGCGCGCACCGTCCCGTCCGCGACCACCGCGACGCTGCGCCCTTCCAGATGGTCCAGCCCACTCCACACCGCGGTCGGGACGTCATGGTCGCCGACCAGCGCGGCGTCGAGGTTCAGGGCGTCGTCGAAGCGCTCCACGCTCCACCGCCCGGCGCGGTCGACCAGCGCATAGACCTCGTCCCCGACCACCGCGACGGAGCGCACCGCCCCATCCGTCTCCAGCCGGGTCCAGGCGGTCACCTGCTCCAGCCGGTAGACGGTCAGGGCGCACAGCGCGCCGTCCTCCATCACCACGAACATCAGGCGGCGGCCCTGGTCATAATCCTGGTCGCGCGGCTTGATCACCAGATGGCGGGCGAGCAGAGCCAGATCGTTGGCCTGATAGGCGGCCTCGGTGTCGGTGTAGAGGAACTCGCGGATCTCCCGCCCGTTGCGCGACACGAACAGGGTGGCCCCGTCCACATCGCGCGGCGGGACGGAGCGGTCCACCGGGGAACCGATGCGCGTCTGCCGGTGGACCTGGATGTTTTGCGGAGTCAGCGGATCGCCCGACACCATGTATTCCGCGCCGGAGGTGAAAACCTGGAGATGCCGCCCGGAGAAGACGGCGCGCACCGCGTTGACCTGGTCGGACAGGATGCCGAACTCGATGGCCTCGTCGTCCTGCCCTGTACCATTAGCGCAATGATTACAGCGTGTTAGCTGTTACTGCACAAGCTTGTGTAAGATTTGTGCAATGCTGGCGATGCTGTCGGATTGTGAATTTATGATTATTTTCCTATCACCGAGAAGTTTATTGACTGTGTGAGGAAGGTGGCAGAACCGTATGAGCGGTGAGTTAAGACGAGTGCGGCGCAGCCATTAGCTGCGCCGTTATGCACGCACATAATGATGTTGGACGCTTACCGCTTGGCAGTCACGCGCTTCTTCGGCTTGTTCTTCTGGTTCGCCTTCAGCGCGGCATCAAGCTCCCCAGCGTTCACAGCCTGCACCAGCGTGTCGATCACCGCAGGCAGCGCATCCAGCGCGCCCACCTCCACGACCTTCTGACCGTTGGCGATCACGACGGGCGTGTTGCAGTAGCTCATCTGGAAAAGGTAGGCACCATTGGTCCCCTTCCAGAACCATTTCCGGGGCTGCTTGGAACGCTGAACCAGCACCCGTTGCCCGTCCTTCTCCTCGTAACGGCGCACTGTCACGCTGTGCTGACGTCCTTCCAGCTCCGCCCGAGCAAGGTCCTGCTGAAGCTTGAGGGACGCAATCACCTTCTCGCGCATCCGTCCTTCGGCTGAGACCTCACGCTTCCGAGTCGCATCCACCAGCTTCAACGTGTTGAGCCCACCCATATTGTTCACCCTTTGTTTGCGTTGCTGGTCAACGTCTAGCACGGGCAGGCCTATTGTCTATCGTTTTGATCGAGAGTTCGGCGAGTTGGATAAACGAACTCGTGCGCGCTTGCAACGAAGCCGCCATTAGAACAGGGCTGATCCAATACACAAACGAGCCCAGCCTACCAAAAGGAGCAACACCCATAAGATTTTGCAACGGATCTAATAATGCTCTTCCAATAGGGAGGACACGCCTCAAAGTTCCTGAACCGCTCGTGGGAGGGCCAGCAATGTTTGGCATCAAACGCCGTGCAGCCACAAAAGCTACTGTTGAAAACATCCGCCCATTAGTTGGGCTCATTCAGTATACATACGGCCTGCCAGCAGGCTTTTGGCAAGACGAATACGTTATTGGATTCTTTGGTTTTACGATAGGCTTCAACCTTAAAGCTGCTGCAAATGGGCGTTTATCGGATGAGGATATCGGCTTTGGGCTTTCTGAGGTGTTCACTCAACTTTCCAACATAAATGGCGCTGAAATTGCACGCCATTACACACATCTTGCGTTTCATAAAAGTGATGATTTCAAATCTGGCGCTGAAAACGCCGCCCTTATGTGTTTTTTTACATACGGAATTCTCAAGGACGAGGACAATTATAGCTCCGTTCGAGAAGCAAAGACCTTTGCACGAAGAGCCGGATTTCCGGGAGACAGAAGCCAAGCGGCTGCATTTTTGACAAATGCACTTTTCGTGAATATTATTAAGGATCGGTTTGATTTGGGCGAGCGCTCACCAGAAGAGAATCAGTTCCCCTATTCGACTTTCGATTCATGGCTGAGCGCGTTCAAGGTCGCGTGTGGCAGATACAATTCTGCTCTGGCGCCTTCGGAGAACGGGCAAAGCCTTATCGATTTTATGGAACATGAGCCGCTTGAACGCGCATTCCACGACAAAGTTTACCCTGATGTAGTTGCAAAAGCTTTCGCTCCACAGTTCGACCCACGTACATTCGGCAATCGTGGTTCGGCTGCACGAGCATGACGCCCTACTTGGCTGTCCTGAGATACAAGAATTGAAGCCCCGGCATGCCATGTGCCGCGGCAGAACTGAATGGACCGCACCAGACGGATGGTAGCGAGCCTCCTCAAGCTACACACAATGATCTGTCTGGTGCGTACTAACAGTTCACTCTACAGTTTTACTACGAAACTTTTGTTTCGTGCCGTACGAGCCGAGTCGTTGCAATAGTCTTTGAGCGGCCTACGCTGCCTTATCGACCGCATTTGTCCCCCTTCCCTTCTACCGCGTTCTTCTGTCGTAAGAAGCTGAAGTGGGAGAATGCAAGAAGTGCAGGATATGCATGTATACATCCGAAAAATGCCTTGGCGCATTTCCCATAAAAAATATTTCTCTTTCGAATCAGAAAAAAACATGCACATCCTGCACTTCGTGCACAAACCCAACAAACACAAGGGGTACAGCAGTGCACGATGGATGCAGGATGTGCAGGAATGGCTTAGAACGCGCTGCGTACGTATTTGATTCCCTTGCTGGTCTTCTTGTCGCTCCAGCCAAAATTCACGTTTTGCTTCATCAGGCGCTTCATCTCGGACCCAAACCAACGCATGGTGGAGTTTCGCATGGGGAACTTAGCCTTCTCCCACTGCGCATACACGTCGAACAGCGTCGCAGCCATTACTCCATCGCTGTATAGGTCGCTTGAAAGCTCTGAAGACCAAAGCTCGACAGGGCTTTGTGCTCTCGCAGCCTCTTGCACCTTGGACAGTTCTTCGGCAAATGCTCCGAGCGGGTCTTGTCCGTCAGGGTCTACGCTGCCCCAGAGCGCTTGGAAACAGGTACTGTTAACGACCTCAAAGTCCATCTTCTGCTTGCAGTACAGGGCAACAAAGCGTCTGTTGCCCGTTTCATCTGTGATGAGCTGCTGAATGTCCTTGTTGCTGCTGCCGATGAAGGTTGCATTCTGATGCACGTGTTCTGTGCGGTTTGTATGCATTGGGCGTCGGGTCAGCATCTTGGCTGTGATGATGTGCTTCACCTTGTCCCAGTCAGCGCGATTGGCGAAACCCATTTCGTCCAGCACAAGAACATAATTGTCCCAAAGATCAATGTTTCGGTCATCCGTGATTTGACCAAAGTCCGTGTAGGCGACGCCATCGTTCACCGGCTCAAGGAATTTCTGCAACAAGGTGCTCTTGCCGCCTCCCTGCGCTCCCAATAATACGGGCATGATGTGGTGACCAACTTCATGTCCGAGCGCCTTGCGCTTCACCATCCAAACAAATTTTTTCAAAACAGCAGCTGCAAATTCGCTACTCTGCTCCGTGTCATCAAATGCAGCGCGCGCAAGTGCCTGCCACTGCTCTTCTATGTCACGCTTGTTCAGGTCGGATACCGTTCCGAACATGCGTGCAGTTAGCAGATAGCGGGCTTCTTTTCTCTGCTCCTCAATCCAACGACTCACCGCATCGTCAATCGCGTGACGGGTGAATGAGAGGCCGAACTCCTCACAAGCGATGCGGCAATCACGCGCAAACAGATCACCGCGGTAATGAGTGGAATAGTAACTTGCGACGTAAATACGCGCTTCCTTGCTCTGTAGGTCAGCATCTGTCACAGGCTTCCCCTGAGGGTCTTTGACCTGCATTTTGCGAGACAGAGCCCCCTTGTAAGACACCTCAACATTGTTCTGCTTTGCTACGAGCGCTACCAACTGGGACGCCTTTTTGGGCGCAACCCCATGCTCTTCCTCCAGGCGGTAATCGCGAAGCGCGTTGGCGAATTGCGCTCTGTTAATTCCCAACCACTCTCGACAATAAGCATAAAGGTCTTCAGTATCGGATGGTTCAAAGTTGACCATGCGCAGCAGTTGGGCAATGGACACCCCATGCTGATCCTTGATGCTAATGGCTTTGGCTTCATTCAACTCGCTAAATAACTTCTGGTTAATCATACCTGTCTCCGAAAACAAAAAGGCCCTGTAGCGTTTTGGCAGGCGCTACAGGGCTTGGGCTATGTGGTGAATGTTGGCATGAAAAAGCGCCCCATGCCTGGGCCGATCTCACCACATCAAATAGCCAATCTCTACAGCATGTAGCCTGCCTAACTTCTGCTGCGACCATTATTATAAAGAGTTGCGCCTACACCCGCAAAATTAAAGACCATGCTGGCGTCAACCGCTTTTATTTATACACGCGCATCCTTCCGCTAAATATCAGAACGCTAACGGGAGAAAGCATATGCGATTACAAGACATCATTGGCTATGATATTTTTGAAGATGGAGACGCTCTTGACCGACAGCGCGACGCCATCAAGCGACAGCAGAACCAGCTAAAAGTGAGAGCTAAGCAGATCGATGCGGAGAAAGCCAAGCAGACGTCCCTGAAGAAGCAGCGACAGTTGCTTGACCTGACGCGACGAACCAAAAGTGTGACCTGAGCTTTTGCATGAATAATCCCCCACACCGCCCGTCCCATCGATTCTTCATGGCCGCTGCCACAGCACGCCGCCCGTCTCGATGAACGCTGCCCTGCTACGTCCACAGCTCCCTCTGCGTCAAAGCGTATGCAGCCGCGTGCTACGCCCCTGGGCGTGCTATGGGAGTTGGATAATCGAACTCGCCGGAGCCTCCCGTGCCCATCACCCGCTCACGCCTGCTCTCGCTGCTCCTTTCAGCTGCCGCCTATCTGGTGCTGAAAGCCCTGCTCTACAGGGCCGCCGGTATGTTCGATGTCGCTCCCAACGCCAGTGCTTGGTATCCGCCCATCGGATTGATGCTGGCCTTCACCCTTCATAGCGGTTGGGCAGCCATCCCGTTCCTGTTCATCCCCTCGGATTTGCTCGCCTACGGCACGGTCAACAGCTTCAGCCTGCTGATTATCCCACAAGCCATAGTCGTGGGTGCCACCGGATTGTTGCTGCGCCGGGGGGTAAGCGGAGATGTCTTCAGCACGTCCAAGGGCGTCAGCACGTTCATAACTGTAGCTTTAACTTCTGTCTCGCTGCTGTTCGTCATATCGACGGCAACGGTTCAGTTCATTACTGCCCAGAAAATTTCCATCGCCGGTAACGTCAACTTCGCCTATTGGCTTGGAGACATGTCGGGGGTGTTGCTCTGCACGCCTGTCTTCCTCACCCTCTTTCATCTCGTCAACCGGCAAGCCGTCCAGTCGTCAACTACATGGTCTTCACTCAAAGTGAAGACCATGCTACGGGCAACCGGATTGAGCGCCGCTGCGTTGCTGGTCTGGCTTCTGTCGCGCGATCTGCTGTCCACCCCGGCCAGTTCATTCTTTCTTCTCATTCTGCCCATCGCCATTGCTGGGTTCCTGTGGGGATTCGGCGCTTCAACGCTGACCGCCTTCCTGGTCAATTTCGGGTTGGTCCTGCTTGTGCGTGGGGTTCTGGACACCCGCGATGTGGTCGATCTTCAGGTATTCATGCTGGCCGCTGGCACAACGGGCTTGCTGCTGGGGGCTTTGGGCAGCACGCGCATGGAATTGCTCGGGCGCAACGCACATTTGGTTCGCGCCATTGAGGAAGCACCCTTGGGCATTGCCTTGCTGGATCGCCAGCCCGACAAACTGCACGTAACTTTTGCAAACCCTACCTTTCAGCGCTTCAGCCCCGATGCCAGCCAGATCATTCAGCGGCTACAGCAGCAAGGCTTTGAGGGAGACGTGCAGACTGGTGAGCAAACGCTCAACTGGACGGTCAAGCCCGCGTCAGCATCGTCACAGGGAGAAACACTGATTGCACTTGTACGGGACGTGACGGAGCAGCGGCAGAGGGAGCGGGCTGAACAGCACCAACGCCGGATGGTCGCCATCGGGGAAATCGCCGGTGGGATGGCGCACGAACTCAACAACCTCCTTCACCCGGTCATCAACCTCAGCCAACAAGCTCGCAAGGATGCTAGCAATCGCCCGGAGCGACTGGGGAAAGCTCTTACCATCATCGAGGACAGCGCGCGCAACTCCGCCAAGTTGGTTCGTCAGGTGCTTTCCTTTGCCCGCAATGACGAGGAAAAAGACGATGGTACGGAGTTGGTTGCGTCACTCCGCGATACGGTGGCACTGCTGACATCCACGCTCCCGCCGACCTTCACCATCATCCTGACCAGTGACATCTCTACGGTCTTGGTTAGCCTGACACGCACAGAAATCAGCCAGATTATTACCAATCTCGCCGTCAACGCCGTGGATGCGACCGATCAGAAAGGCCGTCTCAGCATTCACGTCGGTCAACCGGCCCATGGTTCCGTAATCGTCACCGTCGAGGACAATGGCCCTGGCATCTCCGCTCAGGAAGCGGAACGCATCATGGAGCCGTTCTTCACCACCAAACCACATGGACGCGGCACGGGCTTGGGCCTTGCCATCGTGCGCGACTTGTTGTTGCGCCGTCACAGCAGCATCACACTTGTCACGCAGGCTCCCCAAAGCGCTCGCTTTGTGCTAACTATGCAGAGCACTGCTGAGCGAGAATGATAATGAAAATTCTGGTGGTTGATGACGCCGAAAATGTCCGCTATTCGCTGCGCACCAGCCTGGAAGACGCGGGCTATGCTGTAGAGGAAGCCATCGATGGGGAAGAAGCGCTTGCCAAGCTTCAATCCGATAGCTTCGACTTGGTGGTTGCCGATGTGTGGATGCCGCGCCTGAATGGCATCGACCTGCTTCAGCAGATGCGCAAGGTCAGCCCCAGTACGCCCGTCTTCGTCATCACCGGCGGGGCTGCCCGCATTCCCATCGAAATCACCGCCGCGATGGCGCGCACTTGGGGAGCCGACCAAGTTTTCTACAAACCCTTCGACAATGAAGAGCTCATAGCTGTAATTCGTGAGCACCGCACCGAGTAACGCCTTACAATAAAAGGCTTTGGGACCGCTGGTTACGCTCTCAACCTTCTGATAAACCTTGCCCGGTCATCTGGTGACAAATGTCCATTCCGAACATCTGTCACTAGGATGACCAGGATTTCAAGTCCATCAGAAGTTAAGTAAAATGGGTTGCTAGGGCTAGGAGTTTAGCACCAGCGCCGCGTCAACCGGATTCTGAGCGGGAGCGACCGTTTCTTCGGGTCCCATCATCATCTTGTAGTGCCCAAGATGATCCGTCTTTTCGAAGATGCGGCGGAACACATCGAGATAGCGGATTACTACGCTGTCATCAGCGGAGATATAAAAATCGTCGTGGGCGCTGTGCGATCCATCGTTTACCCATGAAAAGAGTGACGCGCAAACCTGCTGGTCCTTGCCTTCAAATTTTGCGATGATTTTGTCCGTATTGATATTACCCAGGATCTTAAAATAGTTCTCGATAATGCGTCTAAGCGTGTTCTGGATGCTCATGTTCGAACGGTTTGGGTTCCGCACTTCTGCCCAGAGTAATTCATACGATGTCTTAATAGGGTTATATTTGTAGCCAACGATCTTTGATTCGCCTTCGACCTTACGAACAATCCAAAACGTCTCGTGCGCTCGGCATTCCACTCCCCTGTCAGGATCAAACGATACCTCCTTGTGGAAGTAGATGTTGTGGGTCAGCAGAAAGACTTGCTTAATCTGGCCGGTGCCCTCACAAGCCTCCTTGAGCACGCGTTTGATCAGAGAACTGACGATGAACAGCACATCGCTGTCCAAGCTCGACACAGGATCATCAAACACGACGATTCGGTCTGACGTAATATCCGACTCCGACACGCTGCCGCGTAGCAGATAGTAAAAATATAGGAAACAAACGAAGCTTTTCTCGCCGTCGCTAAGCGTAGCTGCCGCATTATTGCCATCATTACGGACAATCTCATAGAGATGATCGCGCTCACCGGCCGTTCTTAGTCTAAAACTGGAGAAGCCAAACGATGCCAACAAGGCGTTAATGGCGCTCACCGTCGGCTGAACGCTGGTGACCTTTTTTTCTAGTTCTCGCAGCTCCGATTTTGCAGTATTTAGCTGGCCTTCTTTCGCTGTTATTCCTGCAGTCAGTCCCCGCACGGCTTTGTCGAGTGCATCCTTCTCTTGCTGATATTTCTTAATCGACGCACTATTCTCGTCAAGCAGGCGCTTCCAGACTTGCCCTATAAGCGTACTGCGTTCCGCGGCTAGGTTGTCCAGAAGTGCGTTATGGGCAGCGATTGAGGCATTCGCGGCAGCGATCCTGGCGGCAATTGGTTCCCATAGCTCTGTCAGCAGCTCCAGCGTTACGGGCGTGCTTGACTCGCGCTTCTTGCCTTCGAGCAGACGCTTGTTTACCGCGAGGCGTGCAGAGAACCGATCAACCTCCGCTCGCAGCAATTCCCGGTCAAGATGACGGCTGTTGATAGCAACAATTCCTTCGAGGATTTTTAAAATTGTATTAGCGTGAACCTCATAAGTCTCATGAACTGCTGCAATTGCGGCCATATCTTTAAGATAAGTTTCGTCGAAATAGGCGTTCAGTCTTGCCACGAGCTCTGCTTCGACTTCCTGCTGGCAGAATGGACATTGAGAACCCAAGCCGAGATAGGGCAAGCCCTGCTTGACCCAGTCGCTGTTGCCGAGCCGCCGGATCAAGGCAGCGACATCCACATCTTCTTTGCCGACCACCTTCTTCGCGAGCACTGGTGCCCGTTCAATCACCAGCAAGGCGGTCACGTCGATTGTGGGAATTACTGGGTGGCGTTCGAGCCCTTCTTCGAACAGCGTCGTCGCTTTGCGCTTCAGCGCTTCAAGGGCGATGAGCTTCGCGGTATTGGCGACCAATTCATCTAACACCTTGTTGCAGAACTTCGCCTGCGAATTCCGGACTCCTATGAAGGCATCCTTGAAGAAGGGGTCGTACTTGCCCTTTATCTTCCAGCAATCACTTTCGAATTGCGAGCGCAGCGTTCTTAGCTCTCCCCGCTTACCAGAAGAGGCGTCCTCCGGGCCGAGTGTGCCCTTTAACTGAGCAATACCATCCTCAAGGTCTTTGATCCTGCTTTTGACCTTATTGATCTTATCGAGAGTGTCACTCACGGCCTCGCCAAGGGTAAAAATTCCAGGCAGCTGCGACGCGAAGTTCCGCATTATGAAGTCGCTGTTGTAGACGCGACAGGCGAGCGGCTGCCCCTTCCCCCACGTCAAGGTACATGCGGGATAGGAGCTGGGATCGTTGATAACACGGGAGATTGTGGTCTTGCCGACTCCATTGGTTCCAAAAATGAAATTGAGCGCCTTCAGTGAAGAGAGCTTCTCGCCGTTATTCGAATAGCTTGCGTGACCCGCAATTTTAATCTCCTGAAGCACTGTTCCCCCCGGACGCAGTTGAGTGATCGCGCACTGTTCCAATGGGTAACGCTACCGCTTTTTCCGAATTCCGGCGAGGGAAATCGACCCCTGCGTGCGGTCGATCCTTCTATCTTCCGTCCCAACGTTTTTCAAAACAGAAATTCGTCCTTAAGATGCGTACGGCTCACTACATTTAGAAACCGCCCTCCATAGACAGATCCCTCAACTAGGCGAACAACAGCCGACCTCAGGTAAGTCTAATCGGACAATAGTGGCTGATTGTTACCCAAATTCTATATTAAGAACATGCTCACTTTGAAGTACGCCGATGCTATTTCGCAACGCGGGCATCTATCAAGATGCGCTCATAATTTGATTTTCTGTTTTAATCGCCAACATTCTCTTGCCTCAATTCTAGAAGCCGTCGCAGGAGCTTGGTTGCTGTACGCGCGTAGGCTTCAATGTCCTCATCAGGCATTTCCGCCAACGCACGCTCCAATACAAGTCGTGGATCGCGCTTCAGCATCTCGCGTCCCTTCTCTGTGAGTTCCAAAAGGTCCGCTCGCGCATCGCGCGGGTTGGGCAGCTTATTCAACAGTCCCTTATCCACCAGCGTGACGACCGTGCGCGCTACGCTGGCGATGGCCAAGTCCTGATAGCGTGCAAGTGCAGACGCCGTGCATTGTGCCTCGGATGCCTCCGCGAAATAGCGGAGCGCCACCCACTGTGCCGGATAAAGCCCTTCCGAATGAGCGGATGCGTGCAATAGGCGCGACGTGTTTTCCACGACGGTCGCCAATCCTGCCATTGATAGCTTTGAGGCCATTTCTTCTGCCTGAACTTTTCTGGGCAATTCGGTCATCACAATATCCGCGTTCTTCTGAAGGCGCCACCGGTAGGCAACCGTTAACG
This sequence comes from Azospirillum himalayense, assembly GCF_042657465.1. NCBI lineage: Bacteria > Pseudomonadati > Pseudomonadota > Alphaproteobacteria > Rhodospirillales > Azospirillaceae > Azospirillum > Azospirillum himalayense. The sequence continues at coordinate 183,706 of NZ_JBHSLC010000007.1, forward strand.
ATACATTAACGCACCACTGCATAGTATATAAGTACTCATCACTGCTATGTATCGGTACTGGAATGGCAGGCATCGACTTGGGTCTGAGCGGTGGCATGAAAAACACTTTGCTGACGCTCCAGAACTTGCAGGCGAAAATCGGCACATCGCAAGAGCGGCTCGCCAGTGGAAATCGCATCAATGCGATGGTTGACGCACCCTCCATCTTCTTCGCCGCCAAGAACCTGAACAACCGTGCCAACGATATGATGGCGCTGAAGGACGCGATGGGGCAGGCAATCAGCACCGTGAGGGCCGGAAGTAAAGGGGCCGACACAATCCAAAGTCTGCTGGCGCAAGCCCGAGGTCTGACCACTGCTGCAATGGGCGCAATGGGCAATGACGCTGCGTCACTTGCAACCCGGAAGAACCTCGCTGAGCGATTTGACGACATTCTCGACGCCATCAACGGCGTGGTAGATGACAGCGCCTATGGGGGCAAGAACCTCATTAAGGGCGATGGAAAGCGCATTGACGCCACGACTGAAAGCAAACTGGACGTGGTCAAAATTCCAGGAATCACCAATGCCCGCGTGACCAACGTCAAAGAAGAGGACGCTTACCACATTGACGTTCTGGGTACAGGCGCAATCACTGGAAGTCCGAAGGATGTTGCTGATGCTGAGCAGGCACATGGCATACAACCAATCATCATCACAGGCACGCAGAGCAGCACTCAGGGCAACTTTAACCCCATTACCATCGATGTAAAAGGCCCTCCCGGCCGAGACAAGCAGATTACCGTTGGGAACCCGCCCGAAGAAACCACCGTCAGATTTACGCTGGAGCAATGGCAGTCTGCGAAGGCTGCCAATACATCACTCTCCTTTAACCACACATTCAACAGCGGTACTCACGTATCCTTTAGCGTTGATTTTGAGCGGATTGAAGGAAGTGGATCAAACTACGGGCAGGGAATCTCCACAATCGAGAAGGCAGTCGATTTGCGTTTGGAAGTCAAGCAAGGCGACGGCGAGACCCTGGTCAGAGAAGCGAACTCATTACGTGGTAACCGTAAACTATCCAACGGTGAAAATGCCTTTGAGTTCTCAAGCGGAACAGTTCGGCTAAGCGTTGATCAGAAGACACTTATGAATGGAGTGCGCCACTCTGATGGAACCGCTCAGTGGGAGGAGCCTCAGCAGTGGATGATGAGCACGGGTTCAACAGCTAATTATTCTGGCTGGCAGCACTGGCCCAACGAAACGCAGCTTAGCATTGAGTTCGAAATATTCGATGGCTTTCCAACTCAAATTGATATCGTAAATGATAACGTAGTGGTTGGCTCAACGGGTATCCCTGTAATAGGAGTCGGCTCGTTTGAAGCCGTAGTTCCCAAGTCTGACCCAGACATATATTTCAGCTGGTTTGAGATCCGATTCACCCCTGAGAACGGCGCAACTCAAAACCTAAGCTTTAGTCGTCGAACTCTTAAAACGCCGGAAACCGCTGAAGAACACCGCAGCTTGATCACCCGAATGTCAAGGACACCAAACAGCTCCGATGATGTTTCTCTGTCATTTAGCACTGATTGTCATGAAGACTTTTCAGTAAAATCACGAAATCTTCAAGCAAGCGGCCAAGGGCTCCAGGTTGACTACAGCCAGAATGAATGGTGTGACATAGATGATATTGCGAACGCAAGTAATGGATTAGATAAGGCTGAGCAACTCCTGCGTAGCGCTTCTCAGTCGCTTACAAACGGTCTGAACATCATCACCACACGCGAGACTTTCACCAAGGAGTTCTCTGACGTGCTGGCCGAAGGCGCAAACAAGCTCACTCTGCTCGACCAGAATGAGGAGGGTTCGAACCTGCTTATGCTGCAAACCCGTCAGCAGTTGAGTATGACCGCCTTGAGCCTTGCCTCCAAAAGCCAGCAGACAATCCTGAATCTTTTCTGACCATACAAGTGTCTATCGCGCTTCGGAAGCAAGAGCATGAAGATTGATGAGCGAACACAATTAGATCAAATCCAATTGGATATCATGTGCAACCAATCGCTGATCACGAACTAACGAAAACACGGGGCTTAGGAATGGACATGAGAGGGGTTGACCAACAGAAAGAACTTAAACGCCTGCTTGTTCAGGTTGTTGAGGTGTGCTCTGAAGTTAATCGTGATATATCAAATCTCAAGACACAAATTTCTGACGTTCAGTTGCGGATAAATGTGCTTGAGAAATCGCATAAATCTACGCGTGCTAGGACTACCATTCTTCTCGCAGCAGGATCTGCACTAATGCTTCTTCCAGTATGGGTATTTGGTTCAAAATCACCACAACAGAGCGTTTCTAGCGCATCTGAGAATACTACCAATGTCATGTTCGGAGGAATTAAACTTGTATCGGGTTCGTCACCAAATCCTTTAGAACTTGCACTAGACCCTGAGAAAGCTAGAGCTGGAGATTGGGACCGGCTGTCAGACAATGGAGGTTTAAACAGGTACTCAAAATTTCATGGAGCAGAGGTTCGAACAGCTACAGCAACCTATATAGGCCCAGGTGGTCGCGTCAATTACATCGAGCTTAATATTTCTGTTAGCACCAGTCGGAATGAGCTGCGCAACCTAGTAGATAAAGTCTACGGCCGGATGACATGGGAGCAAAACCGCCTGAACAGCAAACTCTGGTCTGGAGAAAATAAGGATTGGAAGGTCTACGGTGAGGAGAATGGGCCGCTTTATCACATTACAATGTTCAGAAAATGAGAGCCGATAGCACCATCAGCTTGGTTCCGCCAGATACTCCTATCGTCCGAAATAAAATTGGCACCGATCCCCATGGAACCAGTCTGCGAAAGGATTGCTCGTCAATGTTGACCTGCCGGAGCGGACATGCGGGGCGCAATCGGGGTCAAGCGATAGCTGTGCATTGCGAGGCCGCATGATCCCCTCACTGTTAAGCGCTCCCCTTCCTCAGCTCCATTTCTCGGCACAGTCCGATGCCGAAGCATTTTTACGTTCACTTGGTTGGGGCAAGACCGCTGTAACAGGTGTGTACAAGCGCCTATCCAATACCGGGATGCTGTATGCCCTGGTTCGCACCACCCCGCTTGGGGCTACTGTGTGGCTGTCGACATCCGCCCCTCGCTCGATCCCAGAAAGCGCCCGATCAGAAACATAATAAAACACAGCTTCTGTTAGGTTTCTCGCTAAGTCCTTCTGGCGCAACACTTCCCTGCCCTCCTAGGCAAATCGGGCAGCCGCAAACATAATCATTTCCACGGATGCGCGGATTTGATGGAGTTTGCGATGAAACAGGCTCGGGTGCTTACGGAGCAGGAACAACGACGCTTGCTGGCGGTGATCGCGGACACCCGCTACGCCGCACGCAATCGTATGGCGTTCATGCTCAGCTATATGGGCGGGTTGCGCGTGGGCGAGATCGCTGCGCTGAAGATTGGCGATGTGCTCGACAGCGAAGGACGTGTGCGCGAGCAAGTTCGTCTATCCGCTGAAATTACCAAGGGTGGGCAGGCGCGCACGGCTTTCGTCAACGACCGGCTGCGCAAGGAGCTTGAGCGCTACGCCGCCAGCTTGAGCGATAAACAGCGTCAGCCAGAGCGCCCCCTGCTCATTACACAGAAGGGCAAGCCTTTCACGGCAAACGTGCTGTGCCAGCTCATGGGCGGAATCTACAATCAGGCGGGCTTTGACGGGGCGAGCAGTCATAGCGGGCGGCGCTGGTTCATCACCAAGCTCGCCCACAACAGCGTGAGCGCCAAGGTGATTATGACCCTGGCAGGGCACAAGCACCTCAGCACTACACAGCGGTACATTGATGTGAATGATGACATGCTACGGCAAGCCGTTGCGAAACTCTAAAGATATCAACGACTATTCAAGCATAGGCAGAATGATTGACCCTCCATATATTTAACGCCGTCCTGAGGACCCAGAAATAGCTGCGCCAAAGAAGATCATCATCAATACTGACACAAAAGCTTGCCCAGCAGTCACATCATAGTACAAGTAAACAACACCAACAGAAACCGCAAGGCAGGACAAAGCGAACACTACCACTGTAGTAACAAAGACCGTTGACCTCCTCACCTCGATGAATTTTCCGAGAATGCTCACTACAGGAACGGCGCCAATGAGCGAAATGTAGAGAATTGGAAAATACAGGATCGCGGCTACTAGGGCGCTCCCCAACTCAAAAAGAGATGGTCCAACAGGATAGTGCGGGAGTAACGCCCCAATGAATCTGGCTTGGTCGAAAAATAATGGCTCATGGCCAGGGAGCGATTTCATCATCAGAGGCAAATGAATCGCAGCATACAGAGCATAGAAGGACCCAACGAATTGGAAGAACAGCTTTAAGCGGGCGCGATTTCTCTCCCTCACAGTCTGTGGGGTCGGAAGAAAAATCGGTTCTGGTAATGGCGCCCCCCTATTATCCAAGGCGCCTTCCAAGGTAACAATTCCTTTTCGAGCTTTGTAACCATCATAAATCACGGTAGCAAGGATTGATGCGATGATTCCTAATATGAAGTTAAGTGCCGTTTCCATGAGAATTATCTTGCCGCGTTAGGGAAGTCCTTAACCAAATAGGCCCTTTTCGTAAATTTTTGGTTATCGGTCAGCATCCAGATTTACAGCTTAAAGGAGCAGCCGCATGCTGCGACATCCCTCTGCCGCACTTTTACGACGTGGTTTATCCAACTCGTAATGAACAGAGCCTCCGAATCACGGCCACTCTGATCGAGTGATGCAAGTGTCGAGAAACGACGCGACTCGAAAAGCCACCGATTTGCTCAAGGTTCATTCCATAGGAGCGAAAGCCAGCCTGACCAAGAACCGTCTCAATTTGGGTCATTGCCTCGGCAAGTTCATGGCTCTCCGCATCACACAGGAGTGGTGCGCCCCCTATTTGTTCGGATGCTTCACTCAATCGTGCAAGCGCAGCTTGTAAGCTGGACTCAATAAAGGGAAGGCGGTTCGCAATGTTTCGCAAAGTGCGCTCGACACCTCTATAATCGGCAAGAAGTTGTTCATGCGCAATCATTTCCTGACGCTGCTTGTGTATGAGGCGCTCAACGTCTGAGTACATCGCTAAGAGGCTGTCTATCTCCGTGCGTCGGACTGGCCCAATGATGCCAATTCGTCGATCACGCGCCCGTTCGGAGAGCAAAATTGATGGTCGAAGTGAATTGCTAACTAGAACACCTAAGTCTTCCTTATCTACGCCATTTACAAGGTAAGGAAACACGATGCGAGAGATGAGCGGATACAAGCCAGTTTCCGACGCTCTCGCCCATTTGGCTTCAGGAGCCATCCTGCTCACAATGACTTCATCTATTATGTTTTCTGCCAGAGCCGAAGAACAATTAAACAGCGTATATACAACGTAATCCGCCGCTTCCATTGCGGGCATCCTTTTGCCATGATACTCATCAGTGCGTAGCATATCGTAACGGTGCAGGCGAGACATGACAAGAACCAACCTTTCGTCTCTCAACCCTCTTTTCGCAGACCAAGGCGCTAAGTCCGCGTACGCAGTGTTCATGCCGGCGATGCAGCCGTTCTACATGGATGCGGCTTCAGCACCCGACCTCAGGCATCGCCCCACGGGGCTTCCCGGTGTGATTTCCGGAAAGCATGGGTCGCTCGACTTCTTGGACCCAACACATGGGCTGTTTTATTACAAATGGGCATTGTACTCTGCCGGGTTAATCGGGCTTGGATCAGACGCCGCGGCGGCCAAGAAAAAGCCTGCCATAATTGATCGATCACAAGATCCAACTAGATTTATCTTTGTTGATAGTGGTGGTTATCAGGTTGCATCGGAGACGCTCGGAGTACCTCTGGACAGTCCAGAGAAGATGGAGACGTTTCGCCGCAATAGCCTCAAATGGATGATTGAACACGCAGATGTTGGGATGCCCCTCGACTTTCCCATGGCGATCAAAAGAAAATCCGGCGGGTCGCTCGACTTCGATACCGCTCTGGGCTCAACTGTTGAAAGCCTTGAATTCATCAGGCGGGAGCGGCCTACCAGCGGAGGCCCCATCATCCTCAACGTCATTCAGGGTAAGGACTGGGATCAGCAAGATACTTGGTACAAGAAAGTCCGCAGCTATTCTCTTGATGGGTGGTCGATGCCATGGCGGGCGCATGGCTCGGTTCACTCGCTACTACAACGCCTTGTGGCGATGGTCCACGACAAGGCGCTACGTAACAGTCAGATCCTTCACCTTTTTGGGCTGAGCAGACTTCATTTTGCCGGTGCGCTGACCCTTCTCATGCGGGCGATGAGACAGCACGACGACGTTCGCGATGACTTCATCATCACATACGATACAAAGCTGCCCATGGTGCTTGCTGCACAAGCTGCACAGGCATACACGCCGTGGCAGATTGAGAAGCGGGAAGAGAATAGCAAGAACGTCGCGAAGTTTAACTTTTCGCATGTAACACCGCCATGCGACATTTCCAACATTAACTCCACCGATCCTTTTCCAGTGCTAAGCAGTCCGATTGGCATGGGCCTGACAGTAGGGGATTTGTGCGTGCGCACACCGGCAAACAACAACGGCTCGACCTGGGATATAATCAGTTGCGCACTCGTTGCCGCGCACAACACATATTCACACATCATGGCGATCCAGCAGCTAAACCTTCTGATGGACCTTGAATTGAAGCGTGCCGAGCAGGATAGCGCCAATAAGGTTCTGTTGCCGCTTACGCACGAATTCAGCCAATTTCGCGAATTCGTGAATCGTATCTTCGCTAATGGCGTATCACGGGATCAGGCGCTCCGCACGATTTACAGCAATAGAGAGCTTCTTCAATTCTTCGATAGACAGGACACGGTGCAGATCCAGGCGCTCAAGGCCGGCGCTCTCCCAGATTGGTCGAGTGCAGACCTTGAGGAATTCCCTGAAGAATCAGAAGTGCCGATGATGCACGCGGAGTAAGCGTGACCGCATTATGACTTCTTAGAACGCTTGGAGGTGGGCTTGGTGGGGGCCTCTTCTTTCTGGCTCACCTTCTTGCGTTCAAAACCGACCACATATTGAATGTCTCGCGCAGTGCCAGAAATGAGCAAGTAGCTATCTGCCAACAACCACCGCGTTTCCTCCATCCGCAGCGTTTCGTAGAGTGCATCCAGGCGGTCGGGAATGTTAGCCGTGAGTTGCACAAGCGCCGGCAGCATTGTTGCTCCTTCGTCAGGTTTCCACTCATAGCGTGCCGCCACGGCCGAATTGCTGCAAAGCTCCACTTTCGCTTTAGTCAGCGTGGCTTCGCTCCAGGTCAGCATTTTTTCTTTTGTTGCATTGACGTTATCCTTTCCTTTTGAAACCGCGGGCTTTTCTTCACTTTCAACAAATTCGTTCCATGCATGGTAGGAAAGCGGCATTCCCTGAAGGTCTACAAAAGCTTTCCAATCATCCGCGATCGGCTTCGTCTCAATATGACTTTCATCACGCAGCAGGCACTCGACTTCCTTGACATCACCCTGCTCTGCATCAACGGCTGCAATGATTGACACCTGTTCGATGCTGATCCCTTTGCTTTTAGCCTCCTTATCCTCTTGCGTGTCGATGTACCAATCGCTGAAGCCTTTGTCGCTCCCAAGCGTATCGACAAGGCGCTTGGCCTCTTCGCCACTCAAGCTGAGCCTTTGGTTGGCTTCAAGAGGCTCTGGATGACCTTGCCCTTTGCTCAAGACGAATTTCCATTGCTTGTCGGATCGCTCATAGACAGCGACGCAGACGAGGGTTTCCGCCTCGGTCGTTTCAATTGTAACGCTTACGTTCTTCGGCGGAACCCGATCCAACATCCGGAACGCTATTTGAAGCGTGCGAAGGATTTGGACCGGCTCACTCCGGTCGATCATTATTGACTTTGCTTCTTTCTGGGCCAACACCTTGATCTGCTTAGGCGTCATTCGAATGGGTTGAAGCAGCTGGACCTGCTTCCCGTTCTCATCGGCTTTGACGTTTGCCAACATCAGCGTCAACCCCACATTCACCCCTTCAGCATGTTCAAGGGGCATGGACGCTTGCCTCAGTGTGGAATACGACCCAAGCTCCTCAAGTGCTGCATCAATGGAAATTGGCGGCACCTCTGCCGTGGCTTTCGCGCCTTCAGCTCGCTTCTTCTTCTCCTCATCGCGCATTGCGCGAACGCCGATAGCGCAAAGCTCATCAAACAACTTTTCCGGAGACCATTTGTTTCGGAAGGCCCAATGCAGCGCCAGAGCATGGGTCGAATCCGCTCTAGGCAGGTGGAACGGCTCATGGTTGAGACGCTCGCGTTGCGCTGCCGGGACCATTACTGACAGAAGCTTGTAGAAAAGGTTCTTTTCAGGTTGCGCTCGGATGTCAAAGCTTAAGTCGGGCTTCCCGCCGGCAGCAAGAGCGGCCTTTACCTTACCGTTCACATACGATTGATGCTGGTCGTCCGCTTGGGCCAATAGATATTGTTGGTACGCAGTTTCCAGCAAACGGTACAGAGCACGGTCGGAACGCCCGATTGCAGCTTTGTATTCGTTGGCGGCTTCGTCCGTTTCCTTCTTTATTTCGTCAACCGAACAGTGAGGAACCTCGATCCCGAGGATCGTTGTGGTCGGCACAGAGCGTTGCGCCTGCTCTACTTCCTGCTTCTGTCCTTTAGCACCCACTGCTCGACCCTTTCATGACTGGCATTTCTGTGAGGTGGATTATCCAACTCGCACGCCTGCGGATCAAGCGGATTAATCATCACTGATTAGCATACGGTGCTCCATAAAGCCGCTGCCCTGCATGACAGCGCAATGGACGTTATGCCTGCTGCATAGCGGCTGCGCCCCATCGAGCTATAAGGTGCTAACAACGCGCTTGCCGTAGCCGCCACCCTTCCCTATCCGGCGAGCTGCACCAGTTCCTCAACCTTCATGCGCGGGATCACGTGATCGTAGTTCTTCTCGATCTGCCGCACTGATGTGCCGCAGTTTCGGGCGAGCAAATGGATGTTCACGCCTGCCAGCAGCCGCTTTGTGATGTAGGTATGGCGCAGGCTGTAGATGCTGCACTCCTGCCCTTGCTGATCCCGCTTATAGCCCAGCTTATGCAAGATGCGCGCAAACTGTAAGTGAAAGCTGCCTACGGGCGTTCTATCGAAGTTGATGATGCACAGCGGGTTCTCATCAGCGGTATCGGATGTTTCACGATAGAAAGCCCGTAGCGCGTTGAAGCTTGTGACCGCCTCCGGCAGCGCCACCATGGTGCGCTTGCCCGTCTTTCCCACCACCCGCAGCTCGCAGTACTCAACGTCGCCTTTGCGGAAGGGCACAACGTCGCACCAGCGCAAGCTGCGCAGTTCTCCAACGCGCATTCCGGTGTGCAAGAGAATGGTCACGTAATGGTAAAACACCACTGCGTAATGGCGCCTGTACGTGTGTCCGCCCGCAACCTTTATGCGTTCACGCATCTCCGCATAAATCTGTTGTAGCTGCTCGTCGGTAAAGTAGCCCCGCCGTTTTCCACCGTTTCCAACACGGGACAGCTTCAGCGTTTCAGCAGGCGCTAAAAGGTTGGCGTCCGCAGCATGGTCAAAAATTAGGTTGATGACCGTGTTGTTAAAGGTTTCAGCATTGGCGGTATAGGTCCTCTTCCCGTTCGTGCTTCTGCGGATATGGCTGGGATAAGGGACCTTTTCCGCATAAAGGTCCCGCCGCCAGTTATGGTACTGCTCCACAACGGGTTTGGTGATTTCGTCTGCGACCATTTCCCCAAAAAATGGCATCAGGTAGTGCTTGATAATGGTCTTCTGCGTATGGGCGCGCGTCTTGCTCAGCGTGCCATCCTCTATACGACGCTCGATGCGCTCCAGGTACGCTTTTGCCATCTGCTCGAACGTTGGCGCGAACGCGCTTAGCCCACGCCTCTGCCGAAATGCCAATTGGTCGTAACGTTCTTCCGCCACTCTGCGCGCGTTGTGTAGGTCAGTATAGCCCGTGCTCTTGCGTTCGTATTTGTTCGTTTCTCCAGGAACTCGCAGACGGTAGCTGATAACCGCTTTCTTCGTCTCGCTGCGCGTATACAGAACGATGTCGCCGCCCCGCAGCTTTTCAACTACCACATCCGCCACCACACAGCTCCAACATCACATCTGTTTTGTGCAGTATTTGTGGAAATGATAGCGAAAAGGCAGTTGTGATACAAGCTTTTGTGCAGATTTGTGCATGCTGATTTGAAAGCTAACCTATTGTTTTTAAATGATCATTTTTACTGAACTGTTTAGCCTCGTCGTCCTTGCCGGTGCCCAGGTCGAAGTTCCACAGGTCGGCGGAGCGCGACAGCCACAGCCGATTGGGCAGGTCGCGCGAGCCGCCGATGACCAGCCGGTCCTGGTGGAAGGCCGCCGACACCGGCCAGCCGCGCAGCGGCGAGAAGGACTGCTCGTCCCAGGCCGTCGTGGCGGCGGTGCCGGCCAGCGTCTCCAGCACCGTCGCGGTGACCTGCGTCCCCGACACCACCCCCTCGACGCGGAGCTGCTTGCCCTGGATGCGGAGGCGCGTGCCCGCCTGCCTCGGGTCGAAGACCGGGGCGGAGGCGGTCACCGTCACCAGCCCGTCCGTCCCCGACGGGGCCAGCGTCACGGCGGGATCGGCGAAACGGAAGAAGGGCATCGCCACCCGTTCCCCCTCGGCGACGTAGCTCCAGTCGGTCAGAGCCCAGGCATTGGCGCCGCTGCGGGTCAGCTTGCGCGGCGGCACGTCGGGATGGCAGATCAGCAGCGTGTCGGCGCTCTGCGTCCAGGTGATCTGGGGAAGCTGGGCGGCGGTCCAGGGAGCCGCGACGCCGGCGATGGGCGTGTCGTTGCCGTAGACATCGATCCGCCCTTCGGAGAAGACCAGCAGATAGGTCTGCTCCGTGTTGAACTCGAAGGCGACCAGCCGCCCGTCGCCGCGGGCCGGATCGACGAAGGCGAGGCCGGAGCGGCGCGTCACCCCGCCCGTCGGATGGATGAACAGGTTGCGCAGCGCCAGCGCCCCGTTGTCGTAGGCGCGCAGGTCGCCGCGCCCGAGCAGGCGGCGGGATATCTCTCCCGCCGTGAAATTGGTCTTCACCTGACGAATCCGCGCCATCAGCCCCTCGCGTCGATCAGGGTGAAATCCTCGAAGCCCGGCTGGTTGTCCTGCAGGGCATCGATCTGCCGGGCGCGGCGGAACTCGCTCTCGGCCAGCCGCTGCAGCAGCTCCGCCCGGCTCGTGCTCTCGGTCAGCGGGATGCAGAACTCCGCGGCCAAGCGGGCGATCAGCGCCTGATCGAAGAAGGCGGGAAAGTCCTCCTCCGCCGGACGCCCGACATAGGTCAGCACCACCGCGTCGGACGCCGCGTGCAGCGCCCGCCCGGCGATGCGGTAGTCGATTCCGCGGCCACGCCCGCCCGCCCCGGCGCCGAGCGCCCGCAGGAAATCGGCGGGAAGCTGGAAGGCCGCGCCGTAATCGGCAACCGGATCGTCGGCCAGCCGCGCCAGCCGGGCCTGCCGGGTGGCGAAGCTCCAGGCGTTGGCGGAAAGCAGCGCGTCGCGCGCCGGCTCAAAGAGCGCGCCCGCGACCTCCGCCTCGGCGGTGCCCTCGTCGAAGGCGGTGATCGCCGTCGCCCCGATCTTGATGAGCGCGCGGCTGCACAGCCCGATAGCCGTCAATGCCATGGGATCGTTCCTTCGGATCAGAAGTCGCCTTATCCCTCTCCCCCCTCTGGAGAGAGGGGAGAGAGACCATCGAAGGGACCCCGTCAGTCCGTGTTGGACGCGCCGAAGGGCGACAGGTTGGTGACATCCACCACCCCGGCCGTGTTGGCGGCGACCACGAGAACGCCGGCGGCGGGCGTCCCGGCGGTGCCGGTGTTGGCCAGGATCATGTCGCCGCTGCGCAGCAGGTCGGACGCGCCGTTGAAATAGCCGCTGTTGTCCACCAGCGTGGCGGCGTCCGGCGTCGTGTAGTGCCACAGCGTGAAGCCGTTGGCGTAGGCGAGGACGCTCAGGTCCTTCGGAAGATAGGCCATGGGAGGAAACTCCGTTTTGATCGTCGGCAGGGAGGGCGTCAGGCTTCCAGGCAGCGCATGGTGACGACGCCCGCCGCGTCGATCAGGCCGGCGCCCTGCGACATCATGTTGTTGACGAAGTGCGCGGCGCGGTCGCCGTGCCAGGAGATGTCCGTCTTCACGTCGGCGCCGGAGGCGTGGCCGATGGCCGTCTTGTGGTACCAGTGACACAGCCGCAAGCCGCCCTCCGCCTTCAGACCGGAATGGGGCATCCACAGCGTGCCCAGCCAGCGCTTGGCCTGGGTGCCGCGCCAGGGCAGCTCGTCGGCGCCGACATATTCGGTGCTGGCGAACTCGTCGATGCCCAGGAGCTGGCTCCACTGCTTCCAGCCGACGACGGCGTAGCGCTGGCCGTCGTCCGGCACGTCGGACTCGCCCAGCTTCTCGAAGGCCGTCAGCACCTTCGCCTTGGTCAGCCCGTCGTTGGAGCCGCCCGCGAAGTTGGTGGACCGGTTCAGCTCGCCGAGGATCAGTTCGTCGGTCTTGCGGCCCAGCGCGTAGGCGCCGGCGCTGGCGATGATCTGCCGCTCGTCGATGTTGGTCTTCAGCTCGTCCAGCCGGTCGACCCAGTCGCCGGCGTAGAAGTCGTAGAGAGTGCATTCGACCGGCGTGTGGTCCAGGTTCATCACCGGAACCGCGCCGTGGCGCGCCTTGGTCGACGCCGTGCCCTTGCCGACCTTCTGGAAGACGGTGGAGGCGCCCTGGACGTTGTTCTTGGTGCGAACCGTGTTACGCAGCTTGGAGCCCATGCGCTGGTAGGCGTCGTGCACTTCGCGCTCGAACTGCTTGACGAAAGCCTGGGCGACCGAGGTGGACATCGGATTGTATTCCTTTCGCGTTCTGCGGGGTCCCGTCCGGCGGGAAGCATTCCGCCACCCGGTTGTCAGGCGCGCCCGATCCCGGACATGGGAGGGGAGACGCGCGCCCGGCCGCGGGCGAAGCGCGAAAAAGAAAGAGGCTGGCCGGGCCTTTCGGTTGTCCGGCCAGCCTCTTTCAGGACAGGCATGGAGGGGAGGTTCGGGATGCCGCGGCCCGCCGCGTGAGGGGACGCACGACGGGCGTTGGCAAGACCGTTTCTAGGACATCCGCCCTCTCATGTCAAGAATATTTTCCTTCATGATGGAGCCACTCCCGTGCCGCGGTACTCCCTTGGGGCAGGGAATATCCCGCGGCGCCACGCTGTTGAATGGTTGGCCTCAACGGCCCGAAAACACGGCATAAAAAAGGAATACGCTCCATGAAGACGATCATCACCGCCTGTGGCGTTGCCGCGCTTCTGCTCGCCACGCCGGCCCTGGCCGAAAGCACGTCCGGAACCACCGCCAAGGAGGTCCCGAACAACAAGGCGACCGGGCAGGTCGCGGCCACCCACGGCTCGCTCGACCCGGCGGTCGCGAAGATGACCGCGGCCCAGCTCAAGGGGAAGGACGTCTACGGCAGCGACGGCAAGGACATCGCCGAGATCGAGGGCATCGTCCGCAAGGGCGGCCAGACCTTCGCGGTGATCGATGTCGATCACATCGCCGACATCAGCGACAAGGACGTCGTCCTGCCGCTGGAGCGGCTGCACATGAAGGACAAGCGTCTGACCGTCGACATGACGGAGAACGATCTCAAGGGCCTGGAGTCCTGGCAGAAGGGCAAGTACGAGGACGTCAAGGGCGCGCTGCGCTGACGTCAGGGCCGAATCGGGAGGACGGACCGGGGGCGACGGTCCCCGGTCCGTCCGGATCTTACGCCGACCGGCGCAGGCGCACGGCCAGCAGGTCGGCGGCCTGCCCGGCGGGGACCGGCCGTCCGGTCAGCCAGCCCTGGACCAGGGTGCAGTTGTGGTGGCGCAGGAAATTGGCCTGCTCCTGCTTCTCCACCCCCTCCGCCACCACGTCGAGCCCCAGCATGTCGGCCATGGCGATGATGGTCGAGACGATGCCGTTGTCCTCCCGCTCGCTCGGCACGCCGTTCACGAAGGAGCGGTCGATCTTCAGCGTCGTCACCGGCAGCCGCTTCAGGTAGCTCAGGGAGGAATGGCCGGTGCCGAAATCGTCCACCGCCACGCGGATGCCCATGGCCTTCAGCGCCGCCAGGACGGAGAGGGCGTGGTCCATGTCCTGCATCACCGCGCCCTCGGTGATCTCCAGCTCGACCAGATCGGGCGACAGGCGGTGACGGTCGATGATGCGGCGGAAATCCTCGGCGGAGCGCTGGCGCAGGTGGCGCGGCGAGATGTTGACGGCCACCGGCACCGGCTCCAGCCCGCGGTCGATCCACTCCCGCAACTGCCGGCAGGCCTCGTCGAGCACCCAGTCGCCGAGCGGCACGATGAAGCCGGTGTCCTCAGCGACCGGGATGAATTCGCCGGGGGAGATCATGCCGAAGCCGGGCTTGTCCCAGCGCAGAAGCGCCTCGAACCCTTCCAGCGACTGGTCGATCAGCGACACCTTGGGCTGGTAGTGGAGCTGGAATTCCCCGCGCGCCAGCGCCGCCCGCAGGTCGCGGTCCAGCGCCAGATGGCGGTGCGCCTGGTCGGCCAGCTCCTTGCGGAAGAAGGCGTGGCGCTTGCCGCCGGCCCGCTTGGCCGCGTAGAGCGCCGTATCGGCGGAGCGGATCAGTTCCTGCGCGCTGTCGGCGTGGTCGGGGAACAGGGCGATGCCGATGGACGGGCGGACATAATGCTCCGTCCCCATCAGCAGCACCGGCTCGTCGAAGGCGGCCAGGATGCGCTGGGCGGCGATCTCCGCCTCCTTCGCCTCGCCCACCTCGTCCAGGATCACCGCGAAGTCGTCGGTGCCGATGCGCCCCACCGTGTCGCTCGCCCGCACCGTGACGACGATCCGCGAGGCGACCTCCTGCAGCAGCAGGTCCCCGGCGTGGTGGCCCAGCGTGTCGGTGATCAGCTTGAAGCGCGACAGGTCGAGGCACAGCACCGCGAAACGGCGGCCATGCCGGCGCGCCCGCTCGATCGAGCTGTCGAGCAGCGACTCGATCAGGGCCCGGTTCGGCAGGCCGGTCAGGCGGTCACGCGTGGCGAGCCGCAGCAGCTCCCGCTCGTGGCGCATCCGCTCCGTCATGTCGGCCAACGCGCAGACGTAGCTGCGCCGCCCCTGCACGTCCAGGCAGGACAGGGAGAGCGAGGCGTCGATCCGCCCGTCCCCCCGTTCGATCGCCAACTCCTCGGCCCGCTCCGTGCGGCCGGCGCTGGCGCCCTCTCCCGCCGCGCCGTCCCCGCCCGGCGTCCCCAGGCCGAGCAGCCGGGCGACCCGCTCGCGGTCCTCCTCGGCGAACAGGTCGGCGAAGCGATGGCCGCCGAGCCGCTCCGCGGGCACGCCGAACAACGCGACGGCGGCGGGGTTGTGCTCCTGGACCAGACCGTCCTCGCCGACCAGCACGATGGCTTCGCCGATGTTGTTCATGATGCCGAACAGCCGCTCGTCGCGCACGATCAGCGCCTCGGCGGCTTGACGGAAGTAGTCCATGGCGCGGGCCATGGCGCCGAACTCGTCCTTGCGGTCGCGGCCGGGGATGTCGATGCCGGTCTGCCCTTCGGTCAGCCGCTCCATCCGCTCCGACAACGCCTCGATGGGGCCCAGCACATGCTGCGACAGGAAGACCGAGAGTGGCCAGCTCAGCACCAGCAGAACGGTGACGAAGAGGATGAAGGCCAGAGCCTCCATGGCGAATTCGCGGTCGAGGTCGTCGGTCCCGCTGGCCGCCGCGATGGCCCAGCCCCAGGGCTCGAAGGTCAGGCTGGCGCGGACCGCGTGACCCTCGCCCATCCAGCCCTCGGGCACGCGCCCGTCGGTGAACACGCTGACATGGAAGGGATCGCGCCCCAGCGCCCGCAGCGCCAGCCGCGCCTGCCCCTGGCCTTCGTCCCGCGGCAGGGCGCCCGCCTCGATGGCCGCGTTGATCTCGCCAAGCATGGCGTGGGCCGACCCGACCAACGCGTGGGTCAGCCGTTCCCGTTCCGTGATCAATCCGCTGCGCAAAAGGTAAAGCGCCGGTATCGCCGCCATGAGGCAGCCGATCAGGCCGATCCAGGTCAGCCAGCGGATCTTGCGGCGCAGCGTCATCACGGTTCCGGCGGCGGTCGTCCCACCCGGCCTCTGATTCGGCCGGTTGTCATTCTGCGCAAAAGCGTCGCTTTTTTGTTTCAAACACGCAACGGGCAAGTTGCCCGTCCGGGCTTTCTCCGCCCTTTTCAAACCGACTGCGACATTTCGCCCATCCGGCGCGGCGCGGCTTCGCAGGCCCCGCCGAGGAGCCAGCCTGCAAGGCCGCGCCGCGCCGTCGGGTCAGCCGCCTCAGCCGACCGGATAAAGGCGCTGGAACCCGTCGGTCACCCGCGACACCACCGCCGGGTCGCGGTCCCGCCAATAGCGGGGGTCGCGCATCAGCGCCTGAAGCTCCGCCTCCCCGCCGGCCGACGGTGCCCCGGCCGGCATGGACAGGGCGGCGGGCTCGCCGCCGGTCATCATCCGGTGAAGCGCCATCACCCCCTCATAGGTGGTCGACAGGCCCTCCACCGCGGCGGGCGGCAGGTTCTTCACCGCCCAGGCGTGGAGCTGCCGCGACACCTCCCGCCAGCGCTCCGCCCCGCCGAACTGGGCGGACAGCCGTTCGACCTCGCGCTCCGCCTGGAACTCGGCGGCGAGCTCCTGGATCAGCGGGACCAGCCGCTCGGCGGCGAGGTCATAGACGAGCTGCGCCTGCTCCGGCGTGAAGCCGGCTCCGTGCAGGCGGCCGTTGATCGCCGGGTCCGGCTCGAACAGCCCGTGGTCGCAGGCGATGCAATAGCCCTCTGGCCCGTCCGGCACGCCCGGCGCCGCCAGCAGGTCGGGCCGCTCGCCATCACCGTGGCCGGGGGCGGACAGCTTGCGCTCCAGCTCCAGATAGGACTTCAGCAGCGCCTCCACGCGCACCGCGCCGGTCTCCGGGTCGCGGAACTTCTCGGGCACCGCGGGCGGGGCGCCGGGAACGGTCGAGGTCAGCAGGTTTTCGGCCATGGAAAGCTCCTTCAGGATCAATGACGGAATCAGGCGCCCTGCCCGCGGGCGTTCAGGGCGAGGATGAGGGCGACGAGACGGCGTTGGCCCTCCAGGTCGCGCAACGCGGCGTCGGTGGCGTCGGGGCCGAGCGTTCGCTCCAGCGTCATCGCCGTCAGCGTGGCCAGCACCCGCGCCCCGTCCGGCCCGGCGAAGCAGCGGGCGAAGCTGGGCGCCGGATCGCCTGTCGGAACGGTTTCGGCGGGCGGCAGGCCCTCCAGCCAGCCCCACCCGCCTCCATGCCAACCAGCCGGATCAGCCATGGGAGGCCTCCGCCCGCACCAGCTTGGCGGGCACGCCGAAGGCCTCCCCCAGCCAACGCGCGGTCGCCGCGACGTCCACCGCGGACAGCGCCTCCGGGCCGAGTTGCCGCGCGGTGTCCAGCCAGCGCAGCGTCGCCTGGACGTCCCGCTGCGCCTGGGCTTGGGCCAGCGGCGAACGGTGCTGCAGCGCGACCGTGCGCCCGTCCACCGCGATGTCCGGGATCTCGCCGCGGCGGCGCAGGATGCCGACGGCGCGCAGCACCAGCGGGGTGAGCAGCTCCGCCTGGAGCCGCCCATAGGTCGCGCCGAGCAGCCGCGCCATCTCGGCGGAGCGTTCGACCACCTCGGTCGCGGTCATCCGCGGCTGGTCCAGCGGACCCAGCCGGTCGGTCAGCAGCGCGTGGCGGATGCGCGCCCTCAGGTCGTCGAGCACGAGCTGCGACACGTCGAACCGTCCGGGATTGGCGAGCGGTGTCAGCCCGGCCGACCCCACCGCCTTGGGGATGATCGTCCCCGGCACCAGCCGGATGGTGGCGGGGTTCAGCACCCCGTCGTCGTCGGCCTGCCAGATGCCGGTGACGGCGACGGAGGCGTTCTTCAGCACCAGCTCGACCACCTTGTTGGCGGTCTTGATGTCGGGCAACGCCTTCATGACCGGCGACCGGCCATAGGTCTCCCCCGGCGCCTTCAGCCAACGGAAATTGATGAACGGAGACTGCGCGAAGCGCCCTTCGGCCAGCATGGTCGGATCGGCGAGCCCGCTGTCCAGCACCACCGTCCAGCGGTAGGCCAGCCCATCCGGCAGCACCGCCTCGACCAGCGGAAAGCGGCTGTCCGGCTCCTCCGCGCCGCGCTTCCGCACCTCCTCCGGAACGGTCGCGCCGGGAAAGCGCCGCCCGATCTGGGCCAGGGTCGCCTCGCTGCGGCGGAAGGTGCCGTCCAGCCGCCCGTCGGCCCCCTCCTCCAGCACCGCCTCGGCCAGCGGCACCGCGGTGAAGCGCAGGCTGGACGCGGCGCCGGGCGGACCCTCCTCCATCAGCAGGCAGGCGGTGCCGACCGTCACGAGGTCGAGGAAGGCCTGATGGATCTCCACGGCGAAGTTGGAGCGGTCGACATGCGCCTGCACGATGCCGGCGGCGCGGTCGAGCATCGGCGCCACGCGGTCGCGCTCCCCGTCCGGCACCGACGGGCCGGGCTGCAGCCCGAACCAGCGGGACCAGGGCGGGGTTAGCTCGGCGAGCAGGCTGGCGGCGAGCTGCTCCACCGCGTCCGGCGCGGTGCCGTCGAACAGCCGGTCCACCCGCCGTTCGCCGGGGGTGCCGCCGCCGCGGAAGGGTTGCCCGTTGGGCAGAGCGTGATCGTAGCATTCCTGCCAATGGCTTTCCCAGACCGAGCGGCGCTCCCGCGCCGCCCGGTAGCGTTCCAGCAGGCGCTCCGGCCCGCTCGGCGCCGCAGGGCCGATATCGCCTCCGCGGCGCCCCCGATCGGTATCGGGCGCAGTGTCCATCATGGCCTCACTCCCCCAGCAGGCGTTTGCGCAGCGGCACCAGCGCGCCGACATCCAGAGCGCCCCGCCAGGAGGTCTGGACCGTCCCCGCCCGTCCCCGGTTCCGCCGCTGGATCAGCGTCTCCGCAGCCTCGGTCGGGTCCTTCTCCTCCTCCGTCGCCGGAGCCGGAGTCACCGGCTCGGCGACCGGCGGGACCACGGGGGCGGGTGCCTCCACCACCGGGGCGGCGGGTTCCGGGTCTAAGGCCGGGACCGGGGACGGGACAGGAGCCGTGTTCCACCACGGCGTCGTGACGGGAGCCGGCGCCGGAGTCTCCACGGGCGGCGGCGTGGGGACGGGCACGGGGGCGGGGGCCGGGTCGGCGGCGGGTGCGGAGGCCGGGGGCGGTGCGACCGGTGAGGCGGGCGCAAAATCCGAAGCAGGGGCGGGCGGCGGCGCCGGCCGGGGGGCCTTGAACAGGTTCGCCATGGGCGGGGTTTCCTTGTTCGTGGTGAGACAGGGCGGCTGGGAACGGGACAGGCCGGCGGCGCGGATCAGGGCGCGACGGTGGGCCGGGTCAGGCGCCGGTAGAGCTGCCAGGGCGTCAGGACGTCGGGCGCGTGCAGACCCAGCAAGCGCTTGACCGCCTCCACGCAGGTGAAGGGTCCCCAGGGGGCCGGGCGGGTCAGGCCGCGCCGCACCGGCGCCGGGGTCACCGCCATGCCCAGCCCACGGTACCAGCCCGGCAGGTCGAAGGCCGCGGGGAGGTCGAGGACGGACACGTCGGTGAAGGGCGAGAGCGGATCGACGATCACCCAACGGCGCCCGTCATGCAGCAGCGCGAAGCAGTGGCGGAAACCCGGCTTCAGCAGGCGCAGCCACCACAGCTCCGCCTCGCCCCGGAAGACCACCCAGGCGCGCAGCGCGTCCGCCCCCACCCGGCAGGTCCCCACCCGGCAGGGCTGGGGCAGCGGCGTGCTCACTGGACGATGCCCTTCTCGCGCAGCACCGGGCGAAGCCGGTCGAACGCCTCCCGCCACAGGGTGTGCGCGCGCTGTTCGCGGTGGCGCGCCGGGTCCGGCGCCATCAGACGGCGCCCATAGTGAACCAGCACATGCAGATGGTCGCGGATGAGCAGGCGGCGGCGGTACAGCCGGTCCACCGCGCACAGCACGTCGCCGGGCTCGCACGGGCGCTGGACGAGCCCGCGCCCGGCGGCGATGCGCGCGCCGGCGGCCTTGGCGTCCTGCGCCTGAACCGACCAGAACCACGCTTCCTCCGCGCTGCCGAACGGTTCCCCGATGGCATCGGACAGGACCATGGACGTGTTGCGGTGTTGGGCCATGCGTGGGGTCTCCCTCGGGAATTGCAGCTTTTGCGTTCGCGGGCGCAACTTCGCTCTCGGGCGGAGCGCCGGATGGGCCGCGGCGCGCGCGGCTGGCGAACACATGTTCACGTTATGTACTGATTAAAGTCCTCCGTCAAGGAAAATATGAATAGGTTCCTAGGGACGGCCCGGCGTGATTATGTGATTATCCTCCCATGCTCAAACATGCGGACATCTGGCGGGCGATCGACCGCCTCGCGGCCCAGCACGGGCTGTCGGCCTCCGGACTCGCGCGTCGCGCCGGGCTGGACCCGACGACCTTCAACAAGAGCAAGCGGACCACCGGCGACGGCAAGCTCCGCTGGCCTTCGACGGAGAGCGTGTCCAAGGTTCTGGAGGCGACCGGCGCGTCGCTGTCGGAGTTCGTCAGCCTCGTCGGCGATGCCGCGGGCGCCGGTTCGCTCCAGCGGGTGCCGGTCATCGGCTACGCGCAGGCCGGCAACGCCGGCTTCTTCGACGACGCCGGCTTTCCCTCGGGCGTCGGTTGGGACGAGCTGCTGTTTCCCAGCATCGGCGACCCGCACGCCTACGCGCTGGAGATCGCGGGGGACAGCATGGACCCCGTCTACCGCGACGGCGATACCATCATCGTCTCGCCCGCCGCGCAGATCCGGCGCAACGACCGCGTCGTCGTCCGCACCAAGGGCGGCGAGGTGATGGCGAAGCAGCTCATCCGCGAAACCGCCACGAAGATCGAACTGATCTCCATCAACCGCGCCCATCCGGACCGCAGCATCCCACGCGCCGAGGTCGCCTGGATGGCGCGCATCGTCTGGGCAAGCCAATAAGCGTCGGCCATGCGGCACTCGGTCCTAGGATATTTTTCCTTTACATTGGCGGCGGATGGATATAGCGTCCGGTCATGACCGGATTCGCCAGAACGCCACCACATCCGTCGCTTCTGGAAGATTTGGAACGCCGTCACGATGGCACGCCGCCCCTTGGCGCGCTGCGGGCGGCGGTTCTCGATGGAGCGGAGCGCTACGCCCTGCTGGCTCATGCCGCCGCGCTTCGCCTTCACGACCGGCTGGCCGCAGAGGCACGTTGCGGCTCGGCGCACCGCCGCCGCGCCCTGCCCGCTGACCGGACTGCCACCGATGTCTGGTTGGCCCGCCTCACCGCCGCGCTGACCGATCACCGCAACGCCGCCAGCGCGCTGGTCCGCGCGGGCGGGTAAACCGGCGCCTCAGACCGCCAGAGGGATGCCGGTCGTGCCCGTATCCGAGGCTGTCGTCCCCACGGTGGCGGGCATGGTCCGGGCCTTCCTTGCGCGCGGTTTGCGAACCGGCGCTGCGGGGGACGGGGCATCCACCGGTTCGGCTGCGTCCTCCACGGTCGAAGACACGGGGAGCGTCGGCGCCTCCACCGCTTCCGCGGCCTTGTTCCGGTCCGCAGCCCTTTTCAACACCTTGCTTTTGGAAAAGCCGGACTCGCGCAGCGCCGTTTTCAACTCCTCCCACGCCAGTCGGATTTCGGTGGCGAAGGCCCGCGCGTCGTCGTCGCGATGGGTTCGGAAATACTCCGCCGCTTCCCGCATCTGGGCCGGCAGGGTTTCCGCCCCGGCGCGCACCGCCTCGTTGCGCAGGCGGTTGTGACGGTCGTCCAGATAAGTGAGGATCTCCGACAACTCCTCCGGCGTGCAGTTTTTCTGCAGCTTGTCGTTGGCCACGGGCGCGGCCTTGTCAATCTTCCCGACCAGTTCCGAGCGACCGCGTTTCAGGTCCGGATCGTAGACGGTGCGGATCACCTGGATCACGCGGCGCCGTTCGCGGAATTGCATGCCCTTCCCCCTCGACAAAGTCCTTTGATGGACCGATTCACAGTTTCGGAGGAATCATGCCGCGGATCGGGCCGCCTATCAAGCCGGTTTTCGGGCCGCATACCGCCCGAAAACCGGCATCCAAGGTCAATCGACGCGGGTCAGCGGAAGGCGAATTCCCAATAGAGCGCCCGTGCTCGCGCCGCCAGGGGGCCGGGTTGCAGGGCGCGCTCTTCGACGCGGGTGACCGGCACCACCTTCGCGTAGTTGCCGGTGGAGAACACCTCGTCCGCTTCCAGAACGTCGCGGGCGCTCAGGGTGGCCTCCTCCACCGCCATGCCGTCGTCCCGCAACAGGGCGATCACGCGCTGGCGGGTGATGCCGTTGAGGAAAGTCCCGTTGTGCACCGGCGTGCGCACCACCCCGTCCTTGGCGATGAACAGGTTGGCCGTCGCGAACTCCGCCACGCTGCCGATGGGGTCGAGCATGATGGCGTTGTCGAATCCACGCTCCCGCGCCTCCTTCAGGGCCAGCCCGGCGTTGGGGTAGAGGCAGGCGGCCTTGGCCTCGGTCGGCGCCATGTCCGGTACGGGGCGGCGGCGACTGGACAGGCAGGCGGTGAAGCCCGCGGCGCTGGGCAGCGGCGCCTCGTAGACCGACAGGACGAAGCGCGTGCTCTCGGCGTCGGGCGCGACGAAGCCTTCCTCCGCGTAGAACATGGGCCGGATGTACAGTTCGGCTTCCTTGGGGAAGCGGCGGATGCCGTCCCAGCACAGCTCCTCGATCTCTCCGGCGGTCAGCATGGGGGCGAGGCCCATCACCTGGGCGGAGCGCACGACGCGGGCGCAGTGGCGATCAAGGTCCGGGGCGACGCCCTGGAAGGCGCGGGCGCCGTCGAAAACGACCGAAGACAGCCAGAGCGCGTGAGTCATCGGGCCGACAATGGCGGGGTTGCCCGCGATCCATTCGCCCTGGATGTAGCTCAACGCCTGACCGGCCGTGCTGCCCATGATCCTCTCCCTTTTTGGCTTCGGGTTGGTTCTATCCGGATGGTTCGCTCCCTCGAAAAGCATACCCCCTCATCGCCGCCGGTCAACCTGCGCAGACGGGCCAGCCGGACGGTTGATGCAGGACACCCTCATCACACCGGGAGCCACCGACCCATGGGCTGGACCTATTCGAGCGCCTTTCCGCAGCCGCTGCGCGCGGCCCCGCCCTTCCCGCCGCCGGGCCAGGACGTTCCCACTCCGGGCCCCCTGACCGACAACCCGGACCTGCCGACCCCCGGCCCGCAGGAGGACATGCCCTCCCCCCTGCCCAACGACGACCTGCCGCCGTCCCGGCCCACCGATCCCGACTTCGCCTGAGCCGCGACACCGCCGAAGGGCCAAAGCAAACGGGGCGCCCCCTTGCGGAGGCGCCCCGTTCCTCATCGGTGAACCGAAACGGACGGATCAGCGGCGCTGAACCATCAGCTTCTTGATCTCGGCGATGGCCTTGGCCGGGTTGAGACCCTTCGGGCACGCCTTGGTGCAGTTCATGATGGTGTGGCAGCGGTAGAGGCGGAACGGGTCCTCGAGGTTGTCGAGGCGCTCGCCCGTCATCTCGTCGCGGCTGTCGACGATCCAGCGGTAGGCCTGGAGCAGGATCGACGGGCCGAGGTAGCGGTCGCCGTTCCACCAGTAGCTGGGGCAGGAGGTCGAGCAGCAGAAGCACAGGATGCACTCGTAGAGACCGTCCAGCTTGGCGCGGTCCTCCGGCGACTGCAGGCGCTCGCGGCTCGGGGCCGGCGACTGCGACTGCAGCCACGGCTTGATCGAGGCGAGCTGGGCGTAGATGTGCTTCAGGTCGGGGACGAGATCCTTGACCACCGGCATGTGCGGCAGCGGGTAGATCTTGACATCGCCCTTCACCTCCTCGATGGCCTTCAGGCAGGCCAGCGTGTTGGTGCCGTCGATGTTCATCGCGCAGGACCCGCAGATGCCCTCGCGGCAGCTCCGCCGGAAGGTCAGGGTCGAGTCGATGTTGTTCTTGATGTAGATGATCGCGTCCAGGATCATCGGGCCGAACTTGTCGAGGTCGACGACGTAGGTGTCGACCCGCGGGTTCTGCCCGTCATCCGGCGACCAGCGGTAGATCTTGAAGGTCTTCGCCCGCTTGGCGCCGCTGGCGGCGTTGATGGTCTTGCCGACGCCGACCTTGGAATTGGCGGGCAGGTTGAATTCGACCATGGTTCGTATCCTTGCCTTGCTCTTGCCGCCTTAGTAGACGCGGGCCTTGGGCGGGAACACCTGCACCTCGTCGGTCAGGGTGTAGAGATGGACCGGGCGGTACCCGATCTTCGTCTCGCCCTTGTCCGACACCTCAATGACGGTGTGCTTCATCCAGTTCTCGTCGTCGCGGTCCGGATAGTCCTCGCGGGCATGCGCGCCGCGGCTCTCCGGCCGGTTCTTCGCCGAGTGGAGCGTGGCGACCGCCTGGTACAGCAGGTTGTCCAGCTCGATGGCTTCGACGAGGTCGGAGTTCCAGACCAGAGACCGGTCGCTGATCGCCATGTCGCTCTTCTTCGCGAAGGTCTGGTCGATGAGCCTGACGCCCTCCTCCAGCACCTCGCCGGTGCGGAAGACCGCGCAGTTGTTCTGCATGGTCCGCTGCATCTCCAGGCGAAGCTCCGACGACTTGATGGAGCCCTTGGCGTTGCGGATTCGGTCGAAGCGCTCCAGCGCGACGTCGGTCGCGGCGGCGGACGACGACACCGACTTCCCCTTCTCGACGATCTCGGCGGCGCGGATGGCCGCCGAACGGCCAAACACCACGAGGTCGAGCAGCGAGTTGGAGCCCAGGCGATTCGCGCCGTGCACCGACACGCAGGCCGCCTCGCCGATGGCCATCAGGCCGGGCACCACGCGATCCGGGTCCTCGGCGGTCGGGTTGACCACCTCGCACCGGAAGTTGGTGGGGATGCCGCCCATGTTGTAGTGCACCGTCGGTAGAACCGGGATCGGTTCCTTGGTGACGTCCACGCCGGCGAAGATCTTGGCCGTCTCGGCGATGCCGGGCAGGCGCTGGTGGATGATCTCCGGCGGGAGATGCTCCAGGTGCAGGTGGATGTGGTCCTTGTGCTCACCGACGCCGCGGCCCTCGCGGATCTCGATGGTCATCGAGCGGGACACCACATCGCGCGAGGCGAGGTCCTTGGCCGACGGCGCGTAGCGCTCCATGAAGCGCTCGCCGTTGGAGTTGGTGAGGTAGCCGCCCTCGCCGCGCACGCCCTCGGTGATGAGGCAGCCGGAGCCGTAGATGCCGGTCGGGTGGAACTGCACGAATTCCATGTCCTGCAGCGGCAGGCCGGCGCGCAGCACCATGCCGCCGCCGTCGCCCGTGCAGGTGTGGGCCGAGGTGGCGGAGAAGTAGGCGCGGCCGTAGCCGCCCGTCGCCAGAACGACGAGCTGGGCGCGGAAGCGGTGGATGGTGCCGTCGTCGAGGTTCCAGGCCACCACGCCCTTGCAGACACCGTCCTCCATGATGAGGTCCAGCGCGAAATACTCGACGAAGAACTCCGCCTCGTGCTTCAGCGACTGCTGGTAGAGGGTGTGCAGGATGGCGTGGCCGGTGCGGTCGGCGGCGGCGCAGGTGCGGTAGGCCTGCTGCTTGCCGTAATGGGCGGTCATGCCACCGAAGGCGCGCTGGTAGATCTTGCCTTCCGGCGTGCGCGAGAAGGGCACGCCGTAGTGCTCCAGCTCGATGATCGCCGGGATGGCCTCGCGGCACATGTACTCGATGGCGTCCTGGTCGCCCAGCCAGTCCGACCCCTTGACGGTGTCGTACATGTGGAAGCGCCAGTCGTCCTCGCTCATGTTGCCGAGCGCGGCGGAGATGCCGCCCTGGGCGGCCACGGTGTGCGAGCGGGTCGGGAAGACCTTGGTGATGCACGCCGTCTTCAGGCCCTTCTCGGCCATGCCGAAGGTGGCGCGCAGGCCCGCACCGCCGGCACCGACGACGACGACGTCATAGGAATGATCGATAATATCGTAGGCGGCCATGGCTCGTCAGGCTCCGAACGAAATCTTGAGGACGGCGATGACGCAGGCGGCACCCAGCACGAAGCACAGGGCTTTCACGGCCAGGATGCTCAGGATCTTCGCCATCTCGTTGTGCACGTAGTCCTCGATCACCACCTGCAGCCCGGCCTGGGCGTGGTGGAAGGTGACCACGGCGGTCAGCACCATCATCAGCGCCGAGAAGGGCGACTCCAGCCACGCGACGAAGGCCGCGTGGTCGGCGCCCAGATGGCGGATCACGCCGAAGACGAACCAGATGGTCAGCGGAACCAGGGCGATGGCGGTGACGCGCTGGTGCCACCAATGCTCGGTGCCGTGCTTGGCGGAGCCCAGGCCGCGCGCGATCTGCAGCGGCGAGCGGAGGGTCTTGCTGTTGGACGCCATGTCTTCTCTCCTCACCACACGGCCAGGCCGATGATCCAGGTCAGCACGGTCAGCACGGCCGCCGCACCGATGACGATCTGGTTGCCGCGCTCGGCCTCGCTCAGCTCGAACGACTTGCCGGCGTCCCACACCAGATGCCGGATGCCGTTGCACAGGTGGTAGTAGAGCGCCAGCGACCAGCCGAACATCAGCAGCAGCCCGAAGAACGAGCCGATGAAGTGCTGCGCGCGCTCGTACGCGGCGGGGCTGGTGGCGGCGGCGACCAGCCACCAGGTCAGCAGAAGGGTCCCGACGGCCAGCCCCACGCCCGTGATGCGGTGCGTGATGGACAGGAGCGCGGTCCTGGGAAGTTTGTAGACTTGCAGATGCGGAGAGAGCGGCCGACCGCTGCCGTTTGCCATTGCGTCGTCCTCAGTTCGGCGACCGGTCGCGGCAAGGAGGGCTGTTGCCGCGACGGCGGGTGATGCGAGACCGAAAGTTTTAAGCCCTGCTGTGTTTGGCGATTGAATTACGCCTCTACCGCACACGAGTCAACGGCAGGGACTTGGCCGTGGCCAAAATGGCGCACCGCGGGAAGTGCCTGAAAACTAACGGGCTTTGCTGCAGCTGGTATTACCAGGGCGCGGATGCTGATTTGCCGTTCAGCCTATTACTTGTCGAAGCGGCGAACATTCTCCACCATCATCGAATACATCTGGGTAATCAGCTCCGCCGGACGCAGCCGGCCGAAGGGGATGTTCTCCTTGGCCCACTCCACCAGCCCCTCGGGCGGGCGGACCGGAGCGACCTCGTAGCCGGCCTTCTTCAGCGCGTTCATCACCGAGCGCGCCTGCTTGGTGTAGTCCTCGTTGAAGAAGGACTTGTCCGCGTCCTTGATCGCCTTGGCGATGATGTCTTCGAGCGGAGTGGCCATGCCCCGGTGTGCCGGTCGCGGTCGTTCGTGATAGGGCGGACACGGTGTCACAACGCGGGCGCTGTTGCAATTCCATTGGGAACCGCATACCTCAAGCCCTCCTCGCACCGCATATCACAGGGATTAACCGCCATGGGCTACACAGTCGCGGTCGTCGGCGCCACCGGCAACGTCGGACGGGAAATGCTGGCCACCCTCGCCGACCGCCGGTTCCCGGCCGACGCGGTGATCGCCCTGGCCGCCGACAGCGCGGTCGGCAAGGAGGTGTCCTTCGGCGAAGACGCGGTGCTGAAGGTCGAGGACGTCGGCCGCTTCGACTTCAAGGGCGTGGACATCGCGCTGTTCGCCGCGGACGCCAAGGTTTCGGCGGCCCACGCGCCGCGCGCCGCCGCGGCGGGCGCCGTGGTGATCGACGCCAGCCCGCAGTTCCGCATGGACCCCGACGTCCCGCTGGTGGTCCCGGAGGTCAACGGCGACGCGCTCGCCGGCTACGCGAAGAAGAACATCGTCGCCAGCCCCGGAGGTGCTGCCATCCTGCTCGCCATGGCGCTGAAGCCCCTGCACGAGCAGGTCACGGTGAGCCGCGTCGTCGTCTCCACCTATCAGGCGGCCTCGGACGCCGGCAAGGAGGGCATGGACGAGCTGTTCAGCCAGACCCGCGCCATCTACGTGAACGACCCGGTGCAGAAGTCCGTCTTCTCCAAGCAGATCGCCTTCAACGTCATCCCGCACATCGGCCCCTTCATGGAGGACGGCGCGACGCGGGACGAGTGGGCGATGAACGTCGAGACGAAGAAGATCCTCGACCCCAAGATCAAAGTGAGCGCGACCTGCGTTCGCGTCCCGGTCTTCATCGGCCATTCCGCCGCGATCACCATCGAATGCGTGGAGCCGGTGACCGCCGAGGAGGCGCGCCAGATCCTGCGCAAGGCGCCGGGCATGCAGGTGATCGACCAGCACGACAACGAGGGCTACATCACCCCGGTCGAGGTCGCCGGCGACGACCCGGTCTTCGTCAGCCGCATCCGTGAGGATTACACGGTGGACAACGGCCTGTCCTTCTGGGCCGCCACCGACAACCTGCGCAAGGGCGCCGCGCTCAACGCCGTGCAAATCGCCGAGCTGCTGGTGAAGGAGTATCTCGACGCGTGATCCCGATCCGTCCCTCCCGCCCGGACGACGCCCCGGCGCTCTTTGCCGTCTGGCTCGCCGCGGTGCGCAGCACGCACGACTTCCTGAGCGAGGAGGACATCGGCTTCTACGCCGACCTCGTGCGCGACCAGTATCTTCCGTCGGCGGCGCTCATGGTCGCGGTGGACGGCGACGACCGGCCGGTCGGCTTCCTGGGCATGAGCGGGTGCCGGATCGACACGCTGTTCGTCGATCCGGCGTGGCACGGCCAGGGGATCGGCCGTGCCCTGGTCGCTTACGCGTTGGACAGCGGGCAGGGACTGACGGTCGACGTGAACGAGCAGAACAGCGCCGCACGGGCTTTCTATCGGCGCCTCGGCTTCCGGGAAATCGGGCGCTCCGCGCTGGACGACAGCGGCCGCCCATTTCCCTTGCTGCATCTCGCCCTCGATGGCTCCGGCCGACGCGAACCGACCGAAGCCTGAAAGGCTTACTTGACGAACAGCCGGTAGAGGGCGGAGTGGTCCAGCCCGCCGTCGCCCTGCTCGGCCAGCAGTTCGAACAGCTCCAGGCTCAGGCCCAGCGCGGGAAGCTGGATGCCGGACTCCTCCGCCAGTTCCTCCGCCTGTTTCAGGTCCTTGATCTGGGTGACCACGCGACCGCCCGGCGTGAAGTCGCCGGAGACCATGCGCTGGCCGTGCAGCTCCAGGATGCGCGACTCGGCGAAGCCGCCTCGGATGGCGTCGCGGACCTTGCCCGGCTCCACCCCCGCCGCCTTGGCCAGCGCCAGCGCCTCGGCCACCGCGCCGATGCTCAGCGCGACGATCACCTGATTGGCCATCTTGGCGACCTGCCCGGCCCCGCTGTCGCCGACATGGGTGATGCGCTGGCCCATCGCCTGGAACAGCGGCAGGGCGCGGGCGAAGGCCTCCTCCGTGCCGCCGGCCATGATGGTCAGGGTGCCGGCCTCCGCCGCCACCGTGCCGCCGGACACCGGGGCGTCGACCCAGTCCGCGCCCCTGGCACGGACCGCCTCGGCCAGCTTGCGGGTCGCCCCGACCGCCGTGGTGCCCATGTCGATGACGAGATGGCCGGGCCGCAGCGCGTCGATCAGGGCCGCGGCCACCGCTTCCACCGCCACCGTGTCCGACAGCATCAGAACGATGGCGTCGGCGCGGGCGGCGACCTCGGCGGGTCCGGCGGCGGGGCTCATTCCCTCGGCCGCCAGTTCCTCGACCGGGCCGGGGCTGCGGCTGCTGATCACCAGGGCAGCGCCGGCCTTCGCCAGATTGCGGGCCATCGGCCGGCCCATCAGGCCCAGCCCAATGACGCCGACCGTCCGCCCCGCCAGACCTGTCTGTCCGGTCATGTCCCGGTCCGTCACAGGCGGGTGTGGCGCGCCCGCGCGCCGCGTTCGATGGCGGCGGCGCACAGCCGGTCCACGCCCAGCTTGTGCCGGATCAGCTCCAGCATCCGCAGCTCCTCCTGCGAGGCCGACGGGTCCGCCGCGGCGATGTCGCAGGCGAGCGCGTAGGCGGTCTCGGACAGCTTGGACGGAATGGCCTCCTTGACGATCTGGAGCGTCGTCTCCAGCCCGTCGGCGTCGGCCAGCAGGCCGGAGCATTCGCGGGTCACGTCGGTCAGCCGGTCGATGTCGAAATCCTTGAAGATCGGCAGGTAGCGGACGTTCTCGCCGATGGCCTCAAGCTCCGCGTCCGTCATGTCGCCGTCGCACGCCGACACCAGCACCATGACGTAGATGAGCGCGCTGTGGTGGTTGATCATCGAAACTCCTGCGGAAAAGGGCCCTGCCCAATCTTGCCCGTGCCCCGCGCGCCGTCAAGGGAGCCATGTCTCCGACGGAAGGGTGGGTCCCTCGACAGGAGACGGGCTGCCCCTTAAGGTCGGGCCCCATGTCGGTGGTCTTCAACGTGGCGCTCCCGGTCTTCGCCATCATCCTGGCGGGCGTCCTTTCCGGTAAGGCGAAGCTGCTCGGTCCCGCCTCGTCGGAGGCGTTGAACAAGTTCGTCTACTGGATGGCCCTGCCGCCGGTGCTGTTCCTCGGCACCGCGAAGCGCTCGCTGTCGGAGATCTTCAACGGCCCCTTCATCGGCGCCTTTCTCGGCTCGATGCTGGCGGTCTACGCGCTGGGCGCCCTGCTCGGCTGGCTGATCCATCGGGAGCGGACGCAGATCCAGTGCATGCAGGGGCTGAACGCCTGCTTCTCCAACACCGGCTACATGGGCATCCCGCTGTTCCTGGCGGCCTTCGGCCCGGACCGTCTGGCCCCGGCCATTCTCGCCACCGTCATCATGAGCGCGGTCATGGTCGGCATCGCGGTGATCTGGCTGGAGTTCGCCAACAGCCAGGGCGGCGGCATCGGCAAGGCGTTGCGCGACGTCGGCCGGGCGCTGCTCAAGAACCCGCTGATCATCTCCACGGCCCTGGGGCTCGCCTGGTCGGTCTTTCTGTCCGGCGTGCCGGTGCCGCGCCCGATCGCCATCTACTGCGACCTGATGGGCGCCTCCGCCGGTCCCTGCGCCCTGTTCGCCATCGGCCTGTTCCTGGCGACCCAGAGCCTGAAGGCCAACCTGCTGGAGGTCGGCTGGATCAGCGCCCTGAAACTGGTGGTGCAGCCGGCGCTGGCGTGGTTCCTCATCCAGACGCTGTTCCCGCTGGACCCCTTCTGGGCCGGGTCGGCCATCATCCTCGCCGGCCTGCCCACCGGCGCCCTGACCTTCGTGGTGGCCAGCCAGTACCGCATCTATGTGGAGCGCACCTCCGCCGCGATCCTGATGTCCACCATCGCCAGCGTGGTCACCCTGTCCTTCCTGCTGGCCACCTACGCGCCGCCGCTCTGAACCTTGACTTGCGGTTGCCCGGTCGCGCTCGCCTCTCCGGCTGCTTATCCTTCCCGACACAGAGACATCATTGAACAAGTGTCATGCAGAACACGCCGCGCCGGCCTTGCATATTTTTTAATAATTGTTGCTTCATCATTTGACACAGGCAAGTCTAACACCCCACACATGGACGTCTGGACTGCCAAATACTTTCGTTCAGACTCATAACAATCGACCACCGCCGCATCGTTTCGGGGGAAAGAGATACGCGCCATGTCCATGCTGAGTTCCATGACCATCCGGACCAAGGTGGTCGCCGCCACCGTCTGTGTCCTGCTGATGTCGGTCGCCTTGGGACTGTTCGCCGTTGACCGGCTGAGCACCGTCAACCACGCCGCTGAGGAAATCCGCTCCAACTGGCTGCCCAGCGTCACCGCCATCGGGGAGATCGACGGTGCGGCCAACGATTACCGCATCCTGGAGGCGTCCCATATCCTGGCGCTCTACCCCGCGGAAATGGCCGAGGTCGAAAAGGAAATGACCACGGCTCTAAACCGCTTGGCGGAGGCGCGGCGGAAGTATGAACCGCTGTTGGCCCCCGGTTGGGAAACCCAGACCTTCAAGCGCTGGGAGGCCGCCTGGGACAGCTATCTCAAGATCAGCCAAGGCAAGCTGCTTATCTCCTCCCGGGCCAACGAAAACGAGAAGGCCACGGGCATCTACCGGGAGGACTCGCGCAAGGCGTTCGACGAATGCTCCGCGCTCATCAACGAGCTGACCGCCTCCAACGTCCAGAACGCCACGAAGGCGGCGGACGCGGGACGGACCACCTATGTCGGGGCGCGGAACTGGATTCTGGGCGCCATCGCGTTCGTGGCGGTTCTCTGCCTGTTCGCCGGCATCGCCATGACGAAGTCGGTCGCCCGGCCCATCGTCGCCCTGACCTCCATCATGGACCGTCTGGCCAAGCGCGACCTCGGCGTCGCGGTGGAGGGCGGCGCCCGCCAGGACGAGATCGGCGCCATGGCCCGCGCGGTGCAGGTCTTCAAGGACGGCCTGATCGAGGCGGAACGGCTGACCGCCGCCCAGGCCGCCGAGGAGGAGAACAAGCGCCGCCGTACTGAGCGGATCGATTCGCTGATCCGCAACTTCGACGGCGCGGTGCACAGCGTCCTGCAGACCGTGGGCGCTGCGGCATCGCAGCTCGACACCACCGCCCGCAGCATGACCGACATCGCCGAACACACGCGGGCCGAGGCGGGCAGTGCGGCGGCAGCGGCCGAGCTGACCTCCGCCAACGTGCAGACCGTCGCCGCCGCGTCGGAGGAGATGGCCGCCTCCATCACCGAGATCTCCCAGCAGGTGTCGCAGTCGGCCGGCATCGCCGGCAAGGCGGTGGACGAGGCCGACCGCACCAACGCCACCGTGCAGGGGCTGTCGGAAGCGGCCCAGCGCATCGGCGACGTGGTGGATCTGATCCAGAACATCGCTGCCCAGACCAACCTGCTGGCTCTGAACGCCACCATCGAGGCGGCACGAGCGGGCGAGGCCGGCAAGGGCTTCGCCGTCGTGGCGAGCGAGGTCAAGAGCCTCGCCAACCAGACCTCCAAGGCGACGGAGGAGATCGCCCAGCAGATCGGCGCCATCCAGGCGGCCACCGGCGGGGCGGTCGGCGCCATCCGCGGGATCGGGGCGACCATCTCCTCGATCAACGACATCTCCTCCTCCATCGCCGCCGCCATTGAGGAGCAGGGTGCGGCGACCCAGGAGATCAGCCGCAACGTCCAGCAGGCGGCGCAGAGCACCCAGGAGGTGACCAGCAACATCGGCCGCGTGTCGCAGGCCGCGACCGAGACCGGCAGCGCCGCAAGCCAGGTGATGTCGGCCTCCGGCGACCTGAACCAGGGGGCGATGCGCCTGAAGAGCGAGGTGGAGAGCTTCCTCGTCGCCATCAAGGCCGCCTGAGGGCCGCAAGACAGGACCGGTGGGCGGCCGCGGGACCGTCCACCGGCAGCCCCGCCGCGGCATGGGCTCCGGCGTCCCGCGTCTCCTCATACTTTCGAAGAAGCGCGCGGCAATCGGTTTGACAACCGGCGGCTGTCGCGGCACTCCATGACCGTCACTGGTCATTGTCTCATCAAGAATACACAATGGAGGAGCCGCCATGCTGGGCATCTATGCGCAGCACGCGCAGACCTATTTGCTTGTCCTGATGACAAGCACGACGCTTTTCTTCGCCATCCCGATTTTCATCGCGCCGCTCGCCTGGGCTCGACTGATGCTGTGGCGCATCCCGCAGGACACCGACCTCGCCGTCTATTTCGGCCGCTGCCTCGGGGCGTTCATCCTGATCGTCGAGTTCCTGATGCTGCGCGGCGCAACGACGGTGGAGGCGACCGCCTATGCCTTCGACGTTCTGTTCTGTGTGTTCGGGCTGATGCTGGCGGTCCATGTCTATGGCGCCATCCGGCGCATCCAGCCGATCACCGAAACGCTGGAGATCGGCTTCTGGGCGCTGCTGCTCCTGCTCAACACATGGTTCTACCCGGCCTTTCCCGTTTGACGAAATCCCGGTTCCGCCGCCGTTGCCCCACTCCTGTTGCCAAGCCGCCGCTGCCCGTATAATGTGCACCGCGCATCAAGAGTTGAGCGGACGCTCAACGCCAACCTGCTTTCCCGAGCAAGGTGGCGTCCCGAAGGGGGATGTGGCCGGACCGGCAAACAAACGGGGTTCGCCATGACGTCTGTTCCGACCGATGCACCGACAGCGGAGCCGGACGAGTCATGCCCATCAAGATACCCAACGATCTTCCCGCCTTCACCGCCCTCCAGGCCGAGGGCGTCATGGTCATGCAGGAGGCCGACGCCATCCGGCAGGACATCCGGCCCCTGCGCTTCGGCCTGCTCAACCTGATGCCCGACAAGATCCGGACCGAGACGCAGATCGCACGCCTTCTCGGCAGCACGCCGCTTCAGGTCGAGCTGTCGCTGATCCGGATCACCAACCATGTGCCGCGCAACACCGCGGCCGACCATATGAGCGCCTTCTACCGGTCGTGGGAGGACGCGCGCCGCGAAAAGTTCGACGGCTTCATCATCACCGGGGCCCCGGTCGAGACGATGCCCTTCGAGGAGGTGTCCTACTGGGACGAGCTGTGCTCGGTCTTTGACTGGACGCAGAGCCACGTTCATGCCTGTCTGAACATCTGCTGGGCGGCGCAAGCCGCCGTTCATCACTTCCACGGCGTGCCGAAGCATCTTCTGCCGCGCAAGGCGTCCGGCGTGTTCCGGCACCGCAACCGCGCCCCCGCCTCGCCCTACCTGTGCGGCCTGTCCGACGGCGTGCCCATCCCGGTCTCGCGCTGGACCGAGGTGCGCGAGGAGGACCTCCCGCCCGAAAGCGGACTGCGCGTGCTCCTGGATTCCCCGGAGACCGGCCCCTGCCTGCTGGAAGACGCCGCCCACCGCTCGCTGCACATGTTCAACCACATCGAGTACGACACGGACACCCTGCGCAACGAGTATGTCCGGGACGTCGCCAAGGACGCGGCCACGCCGGTGCCGCAGGGCTATTTCCCCGACGACGATCCCAGCCGCCCGCCCGAGAACCGGTGGCGGAGCCACGCCCATCTGCTGTTCGCCAACTGGATCAACCAGATCTACCAGACGACGCCCTTCGACCTCTCGCGCATCGGCGCGGACCGGCCGGACGGGGGCCGCCCCACTCTCCACCGTCAAGCCGTACAGCGCCGCCACCAAGTGGCCCTTGGCGCGGGGTGACAGCCGGCGCCCCCGGTCGGCCAGCTCCGGCTCGACAAGGGCGACCGCCTCGCTCGGCAGCGCGAGGTCGAGCACCGGCCGGGAGGCGGCCTCCCGCGGCGGAAGCGGAAGGGCACCGTCGCGGACTCCAGCCGGCCGGCCGCCGTCCGCATGCTGCCCCGTCCCGTCAGCAGCCAGTTCATGTCGATGCCGAGGGCGGCCAGTTCCGACAGGGTCTTCTCCTTCGGCAGCTTGCCGCTCAACTCATGGGACTGCCATGTGTTCTCCCCGAGACGTGTTCTCCCCGAGACGAAATCGGCGAAACATTGTTTTTTTTATGTCTCACCAACAAATTCGCGCACGGTTTTGAACCGATCCCCAAGCTGCACCATGCCGGTTTCTCCCAAACCTTGAGAAGAAGCCTCCATTTCCAAGGTAAACTTGCCTCCCACGGCGCCCCGCTCGCGGCGAGACCGTTCGTAGTCAGCGCCTGCGCACGACACTATAAACCGTGTATCCCCGAAGGGCGTTCAGGTACTGCACCGGTAGAGTAGCGAATTCTCCTTCACCGCATGCGAGAGCACGGCGGCCATGATGACTGGAGGACGCCAATTTCTTCAGGACCGACGTCTTCAGAGGCGTCCCGCGAATCTCTCCGCGCGGTCGCCTCTCGGCCGCCGACCAATTCTTCAACTTACCGCAGAACATCTCGGCTTTTGCATTTCCCATCCGCGAGCCCATGCGGCCGGGCGTGTGGAGCGTCTGAGGCTTCGCCTCACTGTCACACAATGAACAATTTTGCCGCAACCGGTTCGTTGCAAGAATCGTAATTCTCGACGAAGACAAGAAAAATAAAAACCCTGCTTCGGTGAGCACGCGAGGAAACCGACCACCAAAACAACATAAAAGTGAAAAAGCATCATGAATGACATCAGCGTCAGAACAAAAACGTTCGCTGTTTTTGCGTTTCTATCCCTGCTTCTCGCTGGTATCGGCGCCTTGGGAATCAACCGGTTGTCGGTGGTCAACGACAGATCGACTGAAATCGCCAGCTTCTGGATGCCGCGGGTCGTTCAGGTCAACGTCGTGAACGACGCCGTGTCGAACTTCCGAATCCTGCAGAGCACCCACATTCTCAGCGCCACCGAGACGGAGATGACCGCGGTGGAGAAGCGGATGGACGAGATGGAAGCCAGCATCGCCAACGCCCGCCGGACCTACGAGGCGACGCTGCGCACCGCCGAAGGGCGCGGGCTGTTCGCCCAGTTCGAACAGCAATGGGCGCAGTATCTCACCCTGCACCGTCAGATCACCGCCCTGTCGCGGCGCAACGAGAACGCCGCCGCCAACGCCCTGTTCCGCGACGCGGCCGACAAGGGCTTCCAGGAGGTCGGGCGGACGCTCAACGTCATGATCGATCACAACAACCGCGGGGCCGCCAAGGCGAGCGGCGACGCCGACGCCGTCTACGCCCAGTCCAGCACGATGCTGATCGTCGCGCTGGTCATCGGCATCGCCGTCTGCCTGGGCGGCGCGCTGATGATGATCCGCGGCGTCTCCTCGCCGGTCGGCGCGATGACCGAGGCGATGCGCCGGCTGGCCAGCGGCGACAAGACGACGGCGATCCCCTTCGCCAACCGCGGCGACGAGATCGGCGCCATGGCCACCGCGGTCCAGGTCTTCAAGGACGGGCTGATCGAGGCCGACCGGCTGGCCGCCGAGCAGGCCGCCGAGCAGGCCGCCAAGCTGCGGCGGACCGAGGCGGTCGAGCGGCTGATCGCCTCCTTCGAGGAGCAGGTCGCCGACGCACTGCGCAACGTCGCCGCCGCCGCGACCGAGCTGGACACCACCGCCCAGAGCATGGCGGCCACCGCCCGTCAGACCAACGACCAGGCGGCCAACGCCGCCGCCGCCGCGGAGCAGACCAGCGCCAACGTGCAGACGGTGGCCAGCGCCGCGGAGGAGATGTCCAGCTCCATCGGGGAGATCGGGTCGCAGGTCACCCGCTCCACCGGCATCGCCGGCCAAGCGGTGCAGGAGGCCGGGCGCACCACCGACTCCGTGCGCGGGCTGGCCGACGCCGCGCACCGCATCGGCGCGGTGGTGCAGCTCATCACCAACATCGCCGGCCAGACCAACCTTCTGGCGCTCAACGCGACGATCGAGGCGGCCCGCGCGGGCGAGACCGGCAAGGGCTTCGCCGTCGTGGCGTCGGAGGTGAAGCAGCTCGCCAACCAGACCGCCCGGGCGACGGACGAGATCGCCTCGCAGATCCAGGCGATCCAGGAGGCCACCGCCGGCTCGGTCGGCGCCATCGAGGGGATCGGCCGCACCATCGCGGCGATCAACGAGATCTCCACCTCCATCGCCGCCGCGATCGAGGAGCAGTCCGCGGCGACCAACGAGATCTCGCGCAACGTCCAGCAGGCGGCGATCGGCACGCGCGAGGTGTCCAGCAACATCGCCCAGGTGACCGAGGCCGCCGGCACCACCGGGGCCGCCGCCCATCAGGTGCTGGGTGCGGCCGGCGGGCTGGCCTCCCAGGCGGAGAACCTGCGCCGCGACGTGGAGAGCTTCCTGGCGGCGATCCGCGCCGCCTGAGGCGCTGTCCAATTCCTGCGGGGCCTTCACCAGCCCCGCAGGAACTCCGCCGTCGCCTCCACCGCCTCCTTGATGCCGACGCGGCGCACCTCCACACCCTCGGGGAAGGCGCCGAACAGGCGGCTGGGCATCATCGGGTCGAGCAGGACGAACACCCCGGTGTCGTCGGCCCGCCGGACCAGCCGGCCGAAGGCCTGCTTCAGCCGCAACCGCGCGATCATGTCCTCGTAGCGCCGCCGCCCGAAGGCGTCGCGGCGGGCGCGGTGCAGGATGTCGGGGCGCGGCCAGGGCACGCGGTCGAACACGATCAGCCGCAAGCTGCGGCCCGGCACGTCCACCCCGTCGCGCACCGCGTCGGTGCCGAGCAGGCAGGCGTGCTCCTCCCCCCGGAAGATGTCGATCAGGGTCGCCACGTCCAGCGGGTCGACATGCTGGGCGTAGAGCGGGATGCCGGTGGCGTCCAGCGGCTCCACGATGCGGTCGTAGACGGCGCGCAGCCGGCTGATCGCGGTGAACAGCCCGAGCCCGCCGCCCCCCGCCGCCTGGAACAGCGTGCGGTAGGCCGAGGCCACCTGCCCCAGATCGTCCTTGCGCACGTCGGTGACCACCATCACCCGCGTGCGGTTGGGGTAGTCGAAGGGCGAGGGCACCTGGGCGCGCAGCGCCGGCTTCGGCAGGTGGCTGGCGCCGCAGCGGTCCTCCGCCGCCTGCCAGTCCATGGCGGTGTCGCCGGTGCCGTCGGTCAGCGTGGCGGAAGTGACCACCATGCCGTGCGCCGGCCCGGCCAGCGCCTCCGCGAAGGGCACGGTCGGGTCGATCCAGTGGCGGTAGAGCCCGACGTCGACGTCGCGCCCGTCGATCCGCTCCACCGCGAACCAATCGACGAACTGCGCCGGGGTCTCCACCGGCAGGGTCTTCAGCATGGCCCGCCACGCCTCGACCGTCAGCACGCCGCGCCGGGTCAGGCTGCGCGCCATGGCGTCGATGCGCCGCCGCTGGTCGCTGTCCAGCTCCGCCGTCTCGTCCTCCAGCCTTGCCGCCAGCCGCTTGGCCAGCCCGGCCAACGGTTCCGCCAGCCGGACCAGCGCCGCCTCCAGCGCCTCCGCGGCGTCGAGCAGCCCGTCCACCGGATAGGCCTTGTCGGCCTCCAGGCTGTAGGGGCCGCCCTGCCCCGCGGTGCGGGAATAGACCTGCCGCCGCGCGGCGAGCAGGAAGGCCTCGGTCGGCCCCTGCGGATTGTCGGCGGACAGCCGCGCCGCCCAGCCCTCCGCCGGCAGGACGCGGGCGCCCAGCATCACCGCGTCCATCAGCTCCTGCGCGCGCTCGTCGCTGGCCACCAGATCCTCGATGCGGCGCTTCAGCCCGCGGGCGCGGCTGCGCCCGGTCTCCTCCGCCCCCAGCAGCCAGCGCCGCAGCTCCTGGGTCTCGCGCCCGGTCAGATGCCCGGCGAAGGCGCTGTCCGCCGCGTCGAAGACATGGTGCCCCTCGTCGAAGACGTAGCGGGTGGGCAGCGTCGGCTCCTCGCCGCCGCCGAGCGCCGCCTGCACCATGACCAGCGCGTGGTTGGCGATCACCACGTCGGCCTTGCGGGCGCGGCGCACGCTCTTCTCGATGTAGCAGCGGGCGTAATGGTCGCAGGCGGAATAGATGCACTCGCCCCGCCGGTCGGCGAGGCCCAGCGTCCGCCCGCGCCCGGCGATGTCGACCAGCCAGCCGGGAAAGTCGCCGCCGGTGAGGTCGCCGTCCCGCGTCGCCGCGGCCCAGCGCGCCATCAGCCCCACCCCGATGGCGTGGTGCGGCTGCATCGGCATGCCCCGGACGGCCTCCTCCAGGTTCAGCAGGCACAGGTAGTTCTCCCGGCCCTTGCGCAGCACGACCTTGCGCGCCTTGGTCGCCGGTTCGGGGTAGAGGCGGTCCAGTTCCGCGTCGATCTGGTGCTGGAGGTTGCGGGTGTAGGTGGAGATCCACACCGTGCCGCCGTTCTTCTCCGCCCACACCGTGGCCGGCGCCAGATAGCCCAGCGTCTTGCCGACGCCCGTTCCGGCCTCCGCCAGCACGACGTTCGGCGTGTCGGGGGCGGAGCGCGGGGCGAAGGCGGCGGACACCGCGCTGGCGTAGTCGGCCTGCTGCGGCCGCGGCTCGGCCACCTTGCCGGGCACGCTGGCCGACAGCATCACCGACAGCCGGCGGCGCGCCTCGTCCGGCTCCACCGGGTGGTGGGCCGGCGGCGGCTCGGGCGGGCCGTCCTGCCAGTCCTTGATGCGGGTCCAGACGCGCAGGCCGGCGCGGCCGGCGCCCTTCTCCGGCCCGTCCGGCTTGCCGAGCGCCGCCAGCACGGCGGGTGCCCACAACCAGCCGGCGCGCCCCATCTCCCAGGCGAAGGCCACCGGGTCGGACGCCTCCTCCCGCCCCGGCGTGCCGAGCAAACCCAGCAGCTTGCGCACCGCCCGGTGCAGGGCCAGCGCATCGTCCTCCAGCCCGTCGGGGATCGGCAGGTCCAGCGCCTCGGCCAGCCCGCGCGGGGTCGGCACGCAGAAGCGGGCGGGCAGCACGAAGGCGAACAGCTCCAGCAGGTCGAAGGCGGCGAAGGGCTCGGTCCCCAGCCGCCGCGCCATCGCCCTGGCGTGGCAGACCAGCGGCGGCTGGCGGCGCGCCCGCTTGACCGCCGCCGCGGGCGCCAATTCCTCCACCTCGCCGTCGCCGGTCAGCAGAACCACGCGCCGCGCGCCGGCGACCAGGGCCGGCGCGTCATCAAGGCTGAAGGACGGGAGGGAGGGCGCCGAGGTCAGATCCATGGCGCGCAGTATAGTGGCCCCCGCCGCTGCAATGCGAGCAAACCCGTGTTGACCGATCGGCCCGCCCCCTCGAAAGTGCTCCACCGTCCTTGAGCGTCGCAGAGGAGAGGTCGAGCGCATGCGGTTTCCGGTCCGGCGTCTGCTGAGACTCCTGATGGCCCTGGCCGTCGCCCTGGTGGCCTTCAGCGTCGGCTGGGCGGCGCTCTACCGCGTGGTGCCGGTGCCGGCCACGCCGCTGATGCTGATCCGCGCCGCCGGGGGCTCCGGGCTGGCGCACGATTGGGTGCCCATGTCGCAAATATCCCCCCACCTCGCCCGCGCGGTCATCGCGTCGGAGGACACGCTGTTCTGCGGTCATGGCGGCTTCGACTGGGCGGCCATCGAGGGCGCCTTCGAGGACAACGAGGAGGGCCGGCGCCTGCGCGGCGGCAGCACGATCAGCCAGCAGACCGCCAAGAACGCCTTCCTCTGGCCGGACCGCAGCTGGACCCGCAAGGGCGCGGAGGCGTGGTTCACCCTGCTGATCGAGACGCTGTGGCCGAAGAGCCGCATCCTGGAGGTCTATTTGAACAGCGTGGAGTGGGACGACGGCGTCTACGGCGCCGAGGCCGCCGCCCGCCACCATTTCAAGAAGCCGGCCTCGGCCCTGACCCGCCGCGAGGCCGCCCTGTTGGCCGTCGTCCTGCCCAATCCCCGCAACTGGTCCCCGAACCCGCCCGGCGCCTATGTGGCGCGGCGGGCGGGGGTCATCGAGCGGCGCATGGCGGTGGTGGAACGGGACGGGCTGGCGGATTGTGCGCGCTAGCTTTCGATCATCGCCGCTCAACCTGGGAACTTGTCAATCGACCGCCAATACAGCCTGTGGTAAAGTTCCTCGATTGCCACACATGGCCACAGGGTGATCCGGTACGCCGACACTCTCCAATCATTGGCAAGCCTCGGCAACGGGAGAGCCGTCAGATGAACGTCACGGAGCCATCGGTGGGTGCGGCCCGGCAGCCGGCCCCCCTGTCCGCCACAACACCGTCCGCTTCCAAGAGCGTGGTGGGGACAAAGGACACGACCGGCGGCTCCCCCGACGGCGCACGCGATGCCGCTGCGGTCGTCACGCTGTCGGAGACGGCCCAGGCGTCCCTGGTGACCCAGACGGCGGCCCAGAGCGTGGGCAAGAAGGATTTCACGACCGTCGCCAAGGACGCGCGGGCGGCCATCGACGCCAAATATGCGGAGCTGGCGGCGAACGGCAAGCCGATGGACTACATGCACGCCACCCAGGAAAGCTGGGACACCGTCTATGGCGGACTTGACCGCCGCGCCCTCTTCGCCATCGCCAGCAACAGCGACGGCAGCTTTTCCAAGGACGAGCAGGACACCGCCCAATCGATCATGTCGCAACAGCAGGGGCAGGCCATGATGGCCGCGGACCCGACGGGCAACGATCACGCCGCCCGCTTCCGGGCCGGCGTCGCCTTCCTGGAGGGAGTCAGCGACGAGGAGAAGGCATCGGCCAACTGGGCGGTCCAACGCGCCGCCAACCAGTTCGGCTATGAGCAGTCGATGCGGAGCAGCGGCCGGGAACCGGACGATCTCGACAGCGAGAGCCCGCTGGTCGCCATGATCAAGGGGGCGATGGACCGTCTCAAGGACACGTCGCCCGGGTCCGTCGCCACCGGCGGCTATGTCAAGGATCTGAAGGACATGCCCCTGTTCCGCGACGGCGTGCCGGCGGTGGCGGCCGGCCCTGGTCCATTTCCCCCGATCAGGGCGCTCGACATCCGGGCATGAGGATCTACGCCCCTCCCCCCGACATCCGCAAACTCACCACCCCCGCCACGATCAGCAGGATTCCCGCCAGCTTCAGGAAATTCAGCGACTCGCCGAACACCCACACGCCGATCGCCGCGATGGCCGCCGTGCCCACCGCGGACCAGATGGCGTAGGCCACGCCCACCTCGATCTCGCGCAGCGCCTGGGCCAGCATCGCGAAGGCCACCAGGTAGCAGGCCACCACCGCCAGGCTCGGCCACAGGCGGGTCATGCCGTCGGACATCTTCATGGCGACGGTGCCCACGATCTCGAAGGCGATGGCGACGGACAAAAACAGCCAGCTCATGCGGGTCCTCGACGGATGATCATCTTCCAGAAATGCGCGCAAACCGTAGGACGGACAAGCGCGGCGCCCGTTGACGGACGGCACGGACGGCCCTAGGGTCGCTGCCTTTCTACACTTCCGTCGAGTTTTGAAGGGGCTCTACCATGACCGGCGAGCGGGAATTGGCGTTGCAGGCGAAGGCGTGGCCGTTCGAGGAGGCGCGCAAACTCGTCGCGCGCTTCGCGAAAGAGCCGCCGGCCAAAGGCTACGTCCTGTTCGAGACCGGCTACGGTCCGTCGGGCCTGCCGCACATCGGCACCTTCGGCGAGGTTGCGCGCACCACCATGGTCCGTCAGGCCTTCCAGCGGATGAGCGACATCCCGACCAAGCTCTTCTGCTTCTCCGACGACATGGACGGGCTGCGCAAGGTCCCGGACAACATCCCGAACAAGGAGCTGGTGGCCGCCAGCCTCGGCAAGCCGCTGACCCAGGTCCCCGACCCGTTCGGCACGCACGACAGCTTCGGCGCGCACAACAACGCGCGGCTGCGCGCCTTCCTCGACAGCTTCGGCTTCGAGTACG
The DNA here is from genome assembly GCF_042657465.1 of Azospirillum himalayense. Taxonomy (NCBI): domain Bacteria; kingdom Pseudomonadati; phylum Pseudomonadota; class Alphaproteobacteria; order Rhodospirillales; family Azospirillaceae; genus Azospirillum; species Azospirillum himalayense. The sequence continues at coordinate 226,883 of NZ_JBHSLC010000007.1, forward strand.
AGTTCCAGTCCTCCACCGACTGGTACAAGTCGGGCCGCTTCGACGAGGCGCTGCTCGGCGTGCTGCGGCGCTATGACGAGATCATGGCCGTCATGCTGCCGACGCTGGGCGAGGAGCGCCAGCAGACCTACAGCCCGTTCCTGCCCGTCTCCCCCTCCACGGGGCGCGTGCTGCAGGTCCCGGTGCTGGAGCGCGACGTGGACGCCGGCACCATCGTCTTCCAGGACGAGGACGGCAAGAAGGTCGAGGTTCCCGTCACCGGCGGCCATGTGAAGCTCCAGTGGAAGCCCGACTGGGGCATGCGCTGGTACGCGCTGGGCGTCGATTACGAGATGTACGGCAAGGACCTGATCCCGTCGGCCGAACTGGCCGGAAAGATCGTCAACATCCTCGGCGGCACCCCGCCGCAGGGCTTCAACTACGAGCTGTTCCTCGACGACAAGGGGCAGAAGATCTCCAAGTCCAAGGGCAACGGTCTGACCATGGAGGAGTGGCTGGCCTACGCCCCGCCGGAGAGCCTCGCCCTCTACATGTTCCAGAAGCCGAAGTCGGCCAAGCGCCTGTATTTCGACGTGATCCCGCGGGCGGTGGACGAGTATCTGGCCTTCGTCGCCAAGCTGCCGGTGGAGGAGCCGGCCAAGGCGCTGGAGAACCCGGTCTGGCACATCCACAACGGCACGGCGCCGTCGGTGCGCTCGGACGTGTCCTTCAACCTGCTGCTCAACCTCGCCGGGGCGGCGAACGCCGAGACCAAGGACGTGATGTGGGGCTTCATCAGCCGCTACGCGCCCGAGGCGACGCCGGAGAACAGCCCCTTCCTGGACAAGCTGGTCGGCTACGCCGTCCGCTACTACCAGGATCAGGTGAAGCCGACGAAGCGCTTCCGCGCCCCCACCGACGCCGAGCGCGCCGCGCTGGAGGATCTGCTGACGCGGCTGGACGCCGTCCCCGCCGACGCGGCGGGCGACGTCATCCAGCACGAGGTCTTCGCGGTCGGCAAGGAGCACGGCTTCACCGAGCTGCGCGCGTGGTTCCAGGCGCTCTACGAGGTGCTGCTCGGCCAGACCACCGGCCCGCGCATGGGCTCCTTCATCCAACTCTACGGCCTGGACGAGACCAAGGCGCTGATCCGCGAGAAGCTGGCCGCCTGACCATCGTCTCCTTTCCCCTCCCCCGTGCCGCGGCCCGCCGCGGGGGAGGGTTTTCCCAGCGGACCGGCAAGCCTCACAAACAATTCGCTGAACGCACAAACCGCGCCCAAGGGAGGCGGTGCTCCAGGGCGTGCCCGGATGGATATCGCACAGCATTCGGCGAGACTTCACCCGCCACCGTTCCGGTCACAAACAATATTTCCAGTCTGATCGTTTGCATTTCCATCATCCGGCCATGCGGCTCGAATGTGTGCAAACGGTCGAAATCCTGCCCACCCGCTGGGCAAACAACATTTTATTCCCGCATCGCCATGCGCACACCGCACCGCACCAATACCAACTTGGTATTACCATCCGCCAAGGTCAAAGCCTATGATCCGCCCCGTTACTGCTTTTGCAGTGCGTTTCCTCCCTAAACTCTTCAAGGCCGCGCCCCATCGGGGTTGCGGCCCTTTTTCTTTTCAGCCTCCGTTTTTCGCCGCTTTCCCATCGCCGGCCGACGGCGTGACTGGCGGCACAGGGTATGGTTGCGCCCGGCCGGCGCTGCCGGCAAGTTCGGCGCCATTAGCAGGGCGCGGAAAAACGGGCTGATGCAGTGCCTTTGCCTCCGCTAAGGCTTGAAAAAGGCGTTTTTGCCGCCCGTTTTGGTCGGAATGGAGCGTTT